>JBEVKG010000224.1:0-16775 GCA_040509765.1 Xanthomonas sp. | reverse complement strand
GGGTCCTGGCCGATGGTCACGACATCGTGCGCGACTACCGCGCCGCGCGCAGCAAGATCGGCCTGGTGCCGCAGGAGCTGGCCACCGATGCGTTCGAGACGGTGTGGGCGACGGTACGCTTCAGTCGCGGCCTGTTCGGCAAGCCGCGCGACGACGCCCACCTGGAGCGGGTGCTGCGCGAGCTGTCGCTGTGGGACAAGCGCGGCAGCAAGATCTCCACCCTGTCCGGCGGCATGAAGCGGCGCGTGCTGATCGCCAAGGCGCTGGCGCACGAGCCGTCCATCCTGTTCCTGGACGAACCCACCGCCGGCGTCGACGTGGAGTTGCGCCACGACATGTGGCAGATGGTGCGGCGCCTGCGCGAGCAGGGCACCACCATCATCCTGACCACGCACTACATCGAGGAGGCCGAGGACATGGCTGACCGCGTCGGCGTGGTCAACCGCGGCGAACTGGTGCTGGTGGAGGACAAGCGCACGCTGATGCGCAAGCTCGGCAAGAAACAGCTGGCGCTGACCCTGCAGGCACCGCTGCCGGCGTTGCCGCCGGCGCTGGCGGCGCAGCCGCTGGAACTGTCCGCCGACGGGGCGACGCTGACCTACACCTACGACGCGCAGGCTGAGCAGACCGGCATCGGTCCGCTGCTGCGGCAACTGGAGGAGCAGGGCGTGGAGATCAAGGACCTGAAGTCCAGCGAGAGTTCGCTGGAAGAGATCTTCGTCAACCTGGTGCGGCCGGCATCGGCCACCGCGGAGGTGCGCGCATGAACCTGCACGCGATCGCCGCGATCTACCGCTTCGAGATGGCGCGCACCTTCCGCACGCTGACCCAGTCGATCGCCTCGCCGGTGCTGTCGACCTCGCTGTACTTCGTGGTGTTCGGCGCGGCGATCGGCTCGCGCATGGGCGCCATCGACGGCATCAGCTACGGCGCCTTCATCATCCCCGGGCTGGTGATGCTGTCGCTGCTCAGCGAAAGCATCTCCAATGCGTCCTTCGGCATCTACATGCCGCGCTGGGCCGGCACCATCTACGAGGTGCTGTCGGCGCCGGTGGCGTGGTGGGAGGTGGTGATCGGCTACGTCGGCGCGGCGGCGAGCAAGTCGGTGCTGCTGGGACTGCTGATCCTGCTCACCGCGCGCGCCTTCGTGCCGTACGAGATCGCGCATCCGCTGTGGATGTTCGGCTTCCTGGTGCTGACCGCGCTGACCTTCAGCCTGTTCGGTTTCATCATCGGCGTGTGGGCCGACGGCTTCGAGAAGCTGCAGGTGATCCCGCTGATGGTGATCACCCCGCTGACCTTCCTCGGCGGCAGCTTCTACTCGATCAGCATGCTGCCGCCGCTGTGGCAGAAGATCAGCCTGTTCAACCCGGTGGTGTACCTGGTCAGCGGCTTCCGCTGGGCGTTCTACGGCAAGGCCGACGTGCACATCGCGGTCAGCCTGGGCATGACCCTGGCGTTCCTGGTGCTGTGCCTGGGCGTGGTGTGGGCGATCTTCCGCAGCGGCTACCGGCTCAAGCCCTGAGCCGCCAGCCGCGGGCCGCGGCGTGCGGCCGGGCGCCGCCCTGTGCCGGCGGGCGCTGCGCCTGCCGGCGGGGCGTTTACGTGGCGTCGAGCCAGAAGGCTTCGACCTGGCCCTTGACCTTCATGGTCATCGGGTTGCCGCGGCGGTCGCGCGCCTTGCCGACCTGCACGCGGATCCAGCCTTCGCTGATCGAGTATTCCTCGACGTTGTCGCGCTCCACGCCGTTGAAGCGGATGCCGACGCCGCGCGACAGCGTCTGGGCATCGTGGAAGGGGCTCTGCGGGCTGACCGCCAGGCGGTCGGGGGGCGTGTCGGACATCGTGGTGGCTTCGCGTGGCGGCGGACAGCGCCGTCTTCCGGGCTGCGAAGGATAAACGCCCGCGGCGCCGTTGCCGAGTTCCGCGCTTCCGTCGCCGGGCCGGGCGCGGCACACTGGCGATCCCCCCGCGATGCCCGATGCGCCGCCATGCCCGACAACAGCGCCGACTACGACGATCCCGACGACCTGTTCGACGACGACGACGATCCGGATACCCAGCAGGGCCTGATCTGGAACCTGCTGCTGCTGATCAATCCCGGCGACGAGGAAAGCGCGCTGCGCCAGTTCGACGCCTATCGCGAAGCCGCCGGCGAGGCCGAACGCGAGGACGCGGACTGGCTGTGGACGCTGAAGGATGCGATCGACTGGCGCGCCGGCTTCTACGTCGACGGCCACGACCGCGAGGCGCTGATCGGCGCGATCGACGAACTGGCCGCGCGCTGGAACCTGCGCATCGACTGGGGCGGCGACATCGACGACGCCGAGTTCCTCGAGGACCACGACTCCGCCTCGCTGCTGGCCGTGGCCTACGACCGCCTGCGCGAGCACGGCTACAGCATCTGGTGCTGGGACGCCGGCAGCGAGATCCGTGCCGGCTGGATGGCGCTCAGCCGCGACGACCAGGACATGCAGCGCCTGGCCGCGATCCTGGGCATCGACCTGCGCCCGGGCAGCGATCCGTTCTAGGCGTGCCTGCCGTGCAGCGGTCGGATTTCTCGCTTCGGATGCAGTCGGGACTGAAGCCCCTCCCACAGTGCACCCAGCAGCCTGCCGCAAACCCCTGTAGGAGCGGCTTCAGCCGCGACGAACGACGCCGTGATCGCATCGCCTGTTGCGCATGTCGGGGCTGAAGCCCTCCCGCGGCGCACCAGCACGCATCGGCGGCCCTGTGGGAGCGACGTCAGCGGCGATGAGTGGAGCGTTCGAATTTGCCGGCGTCGGACGCAGTCGGGACTGAAGTCCCCCCACAGTGCGCCCAGCAGCCTGCCGCAAACCCCTGTAGGAGCGGCTTCAGCCGCGACGAACGACGTCGGGATCGCATCGCCTGTTGCGAATGTCGGGGCTGGAAAGCTCTCCTGCAGTGCACCGGCAAGCATCGGCAGCTCCCTGTGGGAGCGACTTCAGTCGCGACGCGCGGAGTCGTCAGACGCAGCCGTGTCGGCCGCTGCCGCAAGCGCTGGCCCAGTGCCCCCGCACGCCCGCGCCGCAGCTAGGCGCCGGACTCCGATGCCACCATCACGCTTCAATCGGCCTCCCCGCGCGCCTGCGCACGGGCGTGGCGGATCAGGGCTTTCAGCAGTTCGCGATCGCTATGCCGCGAGACCGGCACCGCGCCCAGGCGGACCGCTTCGTCGCGCAGGGCGGCCGGCACGTCGTAGTGCGCGCCGCTGAGCTTGTTCTGGAAGGCGCGGCGGGGAATGCCCAGCCGCGCCGCCATGGCGTGCAGTTCGTCCAGCGTGTCGCCGAGCAGGTGGCCCCAGCGCTGGCCGCGCCAGGGATGCACTGCATCGTCGATGTAGACCGCCATCGGGTCCGGTCAGGCCGGCTTGTGCGTGCCGTCGGCATCCGGCGGCGTGCTGCTGTCGGCCTCCGCGGGAACGGCAGCGGTCGTCTCCGTCGCCGCGTCCGCGTCGGTCTCGCCCTCGTCCGCTTCCTCTGCCGCGCCATCGCCAGCGGCGAACTCGGCGACCAGCGCGTCCAGGTACTCGGCCGGGGTCTGTCCGGCCTCGGCCGCCAGGGCGTCGATCATCTGCTGCAGCTGCGTCGAGTACTCCAGCGTGATGGTGTTGCCTTCCTGCTCCTGAAGGTTGGCCAGGTGCTTGAGCATCGCCAGCATCGGCACCGGATTGTCGGCATTGCCCATGGTCTGGCCGCCGACCGCCAGCAACCACTGGCGTCCCTGCAGGCCGATCGCGGCCAGCACGCGGCCGCTCTGGTCCTGCAGCACGGCGTGGTTGGCGATGGGCTGCTCGCGGCCCAGGCGGGCGAAGGGGCGCGGCGACTGCTGCTTCTTGCGCTTGTCGCGCTTGGCTTTGGATTGCTTGGACACGGCGGTCTCGTTGGCGAAGTGGCGGCCATTGTAAGCGCCGCGCCGTGTGCGGTCCCGCCGGGCCATCGCGGCGCCGCGAGCGCCGCCGCGATCAGCGTGCGCTGGCCGCCTCGGTCCCGCCGGCACCGGCGGCGGCCGTCACCGGTGCGCCGCCGTTGATGCTGCGCAAGGCGTCGCGCGCGGCGGCGGCGGCCGCCTCCGGCGAGGTCGTGCGCGGTTCGGCGATCTGCACCGAGGCCTTGGCCGGCGTCGCCGCCGGGGCCGCCGGGGCCGCGCCGTTCGCGGCAGGCGCCGCCGTGGGTGCGCCCTTGCCGGCGGCCGGCGCTGCGGCTGCCTCGGTCGCTGCGGCGCTCAGGTCCGGCACCTTGGTGTCGGCATCGGGCTGCACCGTGCCCAGGGCGACGCTGTGGTCGCCATCGGCGGTGGCGGCGTCCTCGGCGTCCTTGGTCATCACCACGATGCTGATGCGGCGGTTGATCGGATTGTTCGGCACCTGCTTGTCGAACAGCACCGAGGAGGACAGCCCGACCACGCGCGAGACCTTGTCCTCGCCCATGCCGCCGGCGACCAGCTCGCGGCGCGCGGCATTGGCGCGGTCCGCGCTCAGTTCCCAGTTGCTGTAGCCGTTCTTGCCGCTGTACTGGGTGACGTCGGTGTGGCCGGTGATGCTGATGTGGTTGGGCACCTGGTTGATGAAGCCGGACAGCTCGTGAAGGATGCCGCGGGTGTAGGGCTTGAGCACCGCGCTGCCGAGGTCGAACATCGGCCGGTTCTCCTTGTCCACGATCTGGATGCGCAGGCCGTCCGGGGTCAGGTCCAGCAGCAACTGGTCCTTGAACGGTTCCAGCGCCTGGCTCTTGTCGATGGCCTGTTTCAGCTCCTGCATCAGCGTTTCCAGGCGCTCCTTTTCCTTCTCGCGCTGGCTGCTCTTGCTGTTGTCGTCGCCCTTCAGGCTCTTGCTGCCGAACGGATCCTTGTTGTTGCCGCGCTGCATCTCGCCGGCGCCGCCGAGCTTGATCATCGAGGTGCTTGCGCCGCCGGGGCCGGCCATGCCGGGGCTCGGCGCCGGGCTCTTGCCGGCCAGCGGGCTGGGATTGCGGAAGTATTCGGCGATCGCCGCGCGCTGTTCCTTGGTGGTGGCCGCCACCAGCCACAGCACCAGGAAGAACGCCATCATCGCGGTCACGAAGTCGGCATAGGCCACCTTCCACGCGCCGCCGTGGTGGCCGCCGCCCTGGATCTTCTTGACCCGGCGGATGACGACAGTGGGCTTGGTCTCGGCCATGGCGGCGCTACTTGATCGTCTTCAGATGCGTTTCGAAGTCGGCGAAGCTCGGCCGCACGTCGGTCGGCAGGGTCTTGCGGGCGAATTCGAGGGCGATCTTCGGGTTGTAGCCGCGCAGGCAGGCCAGCAGCGCGGTCTTCACCGATTCGAAGATGCGGCTGTCCTGCTCGGCGCGCGCTTCCATTGCCGCCGACAAGGGCGCGACGAAGCCGTAGGCCAGCAGGATGCCGAGGAAGGTGCCGACCAGCGCCGCGCCGACATGGTGGCCGATCTCCTCGATCGGGCCGCCGATCGAGCCCATGGTGATGACGATGCCCAGCACCGCGGCGACGATGCCGAAGCCGGGCAGACCGTCGGACACCTTGCTCAGCGCATGCGCCGGCGCCATCGCCTCGTGGTGGTGCTTCTCCAGCTCCAGTTCCAGCAGCGGTTCCAGTTCGTGCGGCTCGATGTTGCTGCCGATCATCAGGCGCAGGCAGTCGGTGATGAAGTCGAGCAGGTGGTGGTCGGCCAGCACCTTCGGGTAGTTGCCGAAGATGGCGCTGTCGGCCGGCCGCTCGACGTGGTCTTCCAGGGCCATGAAGCCGTCGCGGCGCGCCTTGTTCAGCAGTTCGTAGATCAGGGTCAGGGTGCTGCGGTAGTCTTCGGCCTTGTACTGCGGCCCCTTGAATACGCCCAGCACGCCGGACAGCGTCGCCTTGACGATCTTGCCCGGGGTGCTGACCAGGAACGCACCCAGCGCCGCGCCACCGATGATCATCAGTTCGTAGGGCTGCCACAGCGCGCCCAGTTTGCCGTGCGACAGCACGTAGCCGCCGACCACGCTGATGATGACGACGATGAAGCCAACGATGATGAGCATGGCGGTGCAGCCTGCGGGCCGGAGCGGGGACGCTCTAGATGTCGGCCCCGCCGCGCCATTCTGAAGGTGTGAACTGTGCCGGGTTTTTGGCGGCGGCCGCGCCAGCGCCGGTGTTCAGCCGGTCATGCCGCTGTCGTGGCGGACGCATTTGAGCGTCTCGCCCAGGCCTGCCAGGGTCAGCGTGGCCTGGTCGGGCTGCGATTGCAAAAAGACATTGCCCAGCGCATCGGTGTAGCGCGCGCCGCTGGCGGCACCGGCCTCGGTGCGCTGCATGTCCAGGCGGGTGCCGCGCACGCTCAGCGCCAGGCGCTCGCGCGCCGGATCGGCGGCCGCCCGCACCAGCTCCTCGCCGCAGCGCCACTGCATGGGCAGGGCATCGGCCTGCAGGCCCGGCGCGGCGGTGGGCGAGGCCGCATCGGCCGCGGCCGTGGTCTGCGGAGGTACGGTGGGACTGCGCTGGCAGGCGCCCAGGCCCAGGGCCAGCGGCAGGAGGAGGACGGGACGCACGAAGGAACGCATGCCGAGAGTCTCCCTGTGGCGGCGCGGTTGCGCCGGAATCGGTCAGGCCGGTTCGGTCTCGCCGCCGCCGCGGTGCAGCGGGTTGGGCAGCGCCTGGCCCTGTTCGGTGAACTGCAGCGAGACCGAATTCAGGCAATGGCGCTCGCCGCTCGGCGGCGGGCCGTCCGGGAACACGTGGCCGAGATGGCTGTCGCAGCGCGCGCAGACGATCTCGGTGCGGATCATGCCGTGGCTGGTGTCGCGCAGCTCGCGCACGTGCTCGGGGTGGTAGGGCGCGAAGAAGCTCGGCCAGCCGGTGCCGGAATCGAACTTGGCGCTGGAGCGGAACAGCGGCAGCCCGCACAGCCGGCAGGTGTAGACGCCCTCCAGCTTGTTGTCCAGGAACACGCCGCAGAACGGCGCTTCGGTGCCGTGCTGCAGCAGCACCCGGCGTTCCTCCGCGCTCAGCCCGCCGATCAGGTGCTCGCGCTCGGCAGTGGTGGGGGGCGTGAGATCGAATCGGCTCATGGCGGGGCCCGTGGCTGGAAGAGGGGAAAACAACATGAGGGCTGTACGGGGCGGATCAAGCGGGCCGGCGCGGCGTCGACGCGGCGCAGCCGATGCGCTAGCGTGGAACGCTCTCCCCGGCCCGTCGACGGAGCCACCGTGAACCGCCTGCTGCCATGCGCCGTTGCCATCGCCCTGCTCGTGCCGGTGCTCGCCGCCGCGCAGGGGCTCCAGCCGGTCCCCGGCGCACCGGCCGGCAGCCGCGACGCCAATGCCCTGTTGTCCGCGCCGCCGCCGGCGCCGTCGGTGGCCAGTCGTCTCGACGAGCGCCCGCCGGCATCGGCCAGCGCGCCCAAGGCGACGCCGGTTCCCGCGAATCTGGACGACCGGCCGCAGGGACAGACCAAGCGCCAGCGCCCGGCCAGCCCGGCGCTGCCGGCGGCCGCGGCGGCCGATCCGTCCGCGCGCCGCCCGGTCCGTCTCTACGATCGCAGTGGCCAGGTGATCCCCGGCGCGATGCAGGTCGGGCCGAACCGCGTGCTGGATACCCGCACCGGCCGTTACTACAGCACCGTCCCCAGCGGCGACGGGGTGCGCATCCAGGACTGAGGCGCTGCGCCCGGGCGGCGAACGCGCGGCGAACGCCGCGTGGCCGCCATCCTCACAAATTGGTTCCTAGACTGCCTGACCGACCGCGATTGCCGCGGCGCCATGTTTTCGCAGGAGAACCGATGAGCAAGCTTCCCGACAACACCCTGATCGTCGTCGCCGACCGCACCAGCGCGCGCCTGTTCCGGGTCAACCTGGCTGGCGAGACCGCGCTGCTGGAGCAGACCGAAGTGCTGAGCCCGACGCCGATCGAGGGCGTGGAGGACGGCGACCGGCCGATGACCATGGATGAGGCCGGGTTCGTGCGTCAGATCGCCGAGCGCCTGTACCAGGACGCGTTGCGCGGGCAGGTGGAGCATCTGATGCTGGTCGCCGACCCGCACACGCTGGGGCAGTTGCGGCCGCTGCTGCACAAGGAGGTCCAGAAGCGGGTGGTGGCCGAGCTGGCCAAGAACCACGCCAACTCCTCGCGCGACGACCTCGAGAAGCTGCTGGCCTCCTGACCCGCCGACCGCGGGCGAAACGCTCAGTCGGCGATCGGCAGGCTGAGCGTTTCCTTCACTTCTTCCATCACGATGTAGCTCTTGGACTCGCGCACGTGCGGCAGGGTCAGCAGGGTGCTGCCCAGCAGTTTGCGATAGGACGCCATCTCGCTGATGCGGGCCTTGAGCAGGTAGTCGAAGTCGCCCGACACCAAGTGGCACTCGAGCACGTTGGGCAGCTTCAGCGCGGCGCGGCGGAATTCCTCGAAGATGTCGCCGGACTTGTAGGCCAGGCTGATCTCCACGAACACCAGCAGGCTGGCCTTGAGGTAGTGCGGGTCCAGCCGCGCGTAGTAGCCGGTGATGGCGCCGTCGCGTTCCAGCCGGCGCACCCGCTCGGTGCAGGGCGTGGTCGACAGGCCGACCCGTTCGCCCAGTTCGGTGAAGGAAATGCGCCCTTCCTGCTGCAGGATGCGCAGGATCTTGCGGTCGATCTTGTCCAGTTCGCGGATGCGTGCGGCCATGCGGGCGGGTCTCAGGGCTTTGGCCTGCCGGGCTGGCAGAAATCAGGAGAAAATCCTGGGTAGCGCTCCTTATACTGCACCGAACTTCCGCCCTGGCGCCATCCAGCCAGGGAATTGATCCGAACGGAGTAGGCGCATGCGGGTTCTGGTTCTCGGCAGCGGTGTGATCGGCACGGCCACGGCGTGGTATCTGGCCCGCAGCGGTTGCGAGGTGACGGTGGTCGACCGCCAGCCGGCGGCCGGCTTGGAGACCAGCTATGCCAATGCCGGGCAGGTCTCGCCCGGCTACGCGTCGCCGTGGGCGGCGCCCGGGGTGCCGCTGAAGGCGCTGAAATGGCTGTTCCAGCGCCATGCGCCGCTGGCGATCACGCCCACCGCGGACCTGCAGCAGTACCTGTGGCTGGCGCAGATGCTGCGCAACTGCACCGCCGAGCGCTATGCGATCAACAAGGCGCGGATGGTGCGCCTGTCCGAGTACAGCCGCGACTGTCTGGACCAGTTGCGCGCCGAGACCGGCATCGCCTACGAAGGCCGCCAGCTCGGCACCACCCAGTTGTTCCGCACCCAGCAGCAATTGGACGGCGCGGCCAAGGATATCGAGGTGCTGCGCGAGTACGGCGTGCCTTACGAACTGCTGGACCGTGCCGGCATCGCCCGGGTCGAGCCGGCTCTGGCCAGCGCGCCGGCCAGCCTGGTCGGCGCGCTGCGCCTGCCCAACGACCAGACCGGCGACTGCCGCCTGTTCACCCAGCGCCTGGCGGCGATGGCCGCTGCGGCCGGCGTGCAGTTCCGCCAGGGCGAGACCATCGAGGCGCTGCTGGCCGACGGCGACCGCATCGACGGCGTGCGCATCGGCGGCCGGCTGGAGCGCGCCGACCGCTACGTGGTCGCGCTGGGCAGCTATTCGCCCGGCCTGCTGGCGCCGCTGGGCATCCGCCTGCCGGTGTATCCGCTGAAGGGCTATTCGCTGACCCTGCCGATCCGCGACGCGGCGCTGGCGCCGACCTCCACCATCCTTGACGAGAGCTACAAGGTGGCGATCACCCGTTTCGACGCGCGCATCCGCGTCGGCGGCATGGCCGAACTGGCCGGCTTCGACCTGTCGCGGCCGGCGCGGCGCCGCGCCACCCTCGAAAAGGTGGTCAACGACCTGTATCCGCACGGCGGCGATCTGGCCGCGGCCGAGTTCTGGACCGGGCTGCGCCCGGCCACGCCGGACGGCACCCCGGTGGTCGGTGCCACCGGCTACCGCAACCTGTTCCTCAACACCGGCCACGGCACGCTGGGCTGGACCATGGCCTGCGGCTCGGGCCGCTACCTGGCCGACCTGATGGTCTCGCGGCAGCCGCAGATCAGCGGCGAGGGCCTGGACATCTTCCGTTATTCCCGCGGGTCCGCCGCGTCCGTTGCCGAGGCCGTCGCGTGCGCCCAGCCCGTGCATTGATCGACCTCGACGCGCTGCGCCACAACTACCGCCTGGCCCGGCGGCTGAGCGGCGGCAAGGCGCTGGCGGTGGTCAAGGCCGATGCCTACGGGCACGGCGCGGTGGCCTGCGCGCGCGCGCTGGACGGCGAGGCCGACGGTTTCGCGGTGGCCTGCATCGAGGAGGCGCTGGAACTGCGCCAGGCCGGCATCGCCGCGCCGATCCTGCTGCTGGAAGGCATCTTCGACGCCGACGAACTGCCGCTGGTCGCCGAGCACCGGCTGTGGTGCGCGGTGGCCTCGCCCTGGCAGGTGGAGGCGATCGCCGCCTTCGCCGCGCCGCAGCCGCTGTGCCTGTGGCTGAAGCTGGACAGCGGCATGCACCGGCTCGGCCTGGCGCCGGACGCGTTCCGTGCTGCGCACGCGCGGCTGAGCGCGCTGCCGCAGGTCGAGCGGCTGCTGCTGATGAGCCACTTCGCCCGTGCCGACGAGCTGGACAGCGCACGCACGCGCGAGCAGGTGGAGGTGTTCCGCCAGGCCACCGCCGGCCTGGCCGGCGAGACCAGCCTGTGCAACTCGCCGGCGCTGCTCGGCTGGCCGGACCTGCGCAACGACTGGGGGCGGCCGGGGCTGATGCTGTACGGCGCCGACCCGTTCGCCGCGACGGCGGCGCTGCCCGGCGAACTGCGCCCGGTGATGACCCTGCAGTCCAGGATCATTTCGGTGCGCGACCTGGCCCCTGGCGAGCCGGTCGGCTACGGCGCGCGCTTCGTCGCGGCGCGGCCGACCCGGGTCGGCGTGGTGGCGATCGGCTATGCCGACGGCTATCCGCAGTTCGCGCCCAACGGCACGCCCGTGCTGATCGACGGAGCGCCCGGCGAACTGATCGGGCGCGTGTCGATGGACATGCTGACCGTGGATCTGACCGACCACCCGCAGGCCGGACTCGGCAGCGAGGTGCAGTTGTGGGGCGCGCAGCCGCGCATCGATGCGCTCGCCGGGCGTTGCGGCTCCAGCGCCTACCGCCTGCTGTGCGGCCTCAAGCGCGCGCCGCGCACCTATCTGGGGGGGTGACGCCGGGCCTGGCGGCACCGGCGCGATGCCGGCGCCGCGCGTGCGGCCTCAGCGCTCGGCGACCGTGCTGTCCTTGCGCAACTGGCGGCGCAGCCAGTCGTCGAGCATGCGCTTTTCGTAGCGCAGCGGGTCGGTGCTCAGGCCGACCGAGCTGTTGTACAGATAGCTCGGGTCCATCAGCTTCGGCTTGCCTTGCGCCAGCACCTGGCCATCGGCGCCGTACAGGGTGAAGTCGAGGCTGATCCGCGGCGGGTACAGGTCGCGCATCACCCGCACGTCGTTCCAACTGGGGCCGTGCCACGGCTCGAAGTCGCCGGCGCGCTTGATGTCGGTCAGCGTGATGTCCAGGCGCTGACCCGGCTGCAGTTGCTTGGCGGCCTGCTTCTGCAGGTAGGCGGCCAGGTCCTGCACCCAGTCGCCGCGTTCGGCTTCCCAGCGGTTGCGGCTCTGCCGCAGTTCGCTGAAGGTGGCCGGGTCGGCCCAGCTCACCTGCACCGGGCCGTCGCTGGCGAGGCTGCGCGGCGCCTGCGGGTCGGTGACGTTGCGGATCTCGGCGGAGGCGCCGCCCGCCCACAGGCAGGCAGCAGCCAGCGCCGTCCAGGCATAGCGGATCTTCATGGCGGATCTCCAGGAGGCGTACGCCCAGTGTGTGCCTGCGCCGGCGCGCCCGCAATCGCGGCGACGCGCCCGGCATCGCCCGTTGGCCGCGGATTCATCCGTGCCGGCATGACGGGCGGCTCACGCCGCCTCGCCACCTGCTTCACGACGCGCACGCGAGCATGGGGACCACTCGGGCGATGCGAGGGTCGCATGAAGATGCCGTTGTTCCACCAGGCCCATGTGGGCAGCGATGTGCGCCTGCAATTCATCGACTGGGCCAAGCGCCACGGGCACAGCCCGGCCAGCGGCGCGGCGGCGTTCGTCGAGCATCAGGCCAACCTGGACGAGGCGGCGCGCCAGCTCCGGCTGAACCCGGGCGACGACGTGCGTCACGTGTTGCGGCGCTACCTGGTCTCGCTCGGCGAGGCGCAGGACGTGGCCGTGCAGTTCCCGCCCAGCTACCACTACCGCAGCCCGCAGGGGCAGAGCTTCCGCTACACGCTGACCCTGGTGCTGGCCGAAGACGGTGTGGAATGGAAGGCGCGGGTGTGGACCGGCCTGGAGTACCTGGGCCTGATCGTCGGCCGTGGCGCCGGCCCGCGCGCCAATTACACGCGCCTGGCGCGGATGGCAGTGGAACACGAGCTCGCCAGCGACACGCCGCGTTTCACGCTCGGCTGAGCCAGCAGCAACTTGCGCAATCAGGAATGTTGGTATGTCCGTCGTCAGTGCACCCGAGCGCTCCGTGGTTCCCGAAGAATGCCGCCGGCAATGCCGGCAGCTGGGGCCGGCGCGCGTGCAGCAGTTGCTGGCCGCCTCGCCGCCACCGCCGTGGCGCGAAGAAGCCGAGCGCTGGCTGGAAGAGCAGGCCGTGCGCAGCGCGCGTCTGACGCAGTGGATGGTGCTGGCCGGCATCGGCCTGTCGCTGTTGGGGATCGTGCTGGTGATCGCCTTCTTCTGGTGACCCGGTTCTGACAGGTGCGGCGGACGCCGCGGCTTGACGGCAGCGGAGTGGCTTAACAAGATGGGCGTTCCGCCTCGCCGTTCCTGGCGCGCCGCTGCTCGCGCCGCGGATGCCGGGCGCTCTTCATCCGTTGTCGCAGGCCGCTTCCAGAGCTATTCCGTCATGCATGCCAGCCCAGAATCCACCTCGTCTTCGTTCGCGCAGGCGACGGACCTGCAGTATCGCGAGATCTTCGACAAGATCGATTCCGGCTTCTGCGTGATCCAGATGCTGTTCGAGGGCGACCGCGCGGTCGATTACGTGTTCCTGCAGGTCAATCCGGCCTTCGAGCGCGAGACCGGCCTGCGCGACGTGGTCGGGCGGCGCATCCGCGAGTTCTCGCCGACGCACGAGGAACACTGGTTCCAGCGCTACGGCGACGTGGCCCTGACCGGGCGTTCGGCCAAGTTCGAGAACGTCGCGGTCGCGCTCGGGCGCTGGTGGGCGGTGGACGCGTTCCGGATCGGAGCGCCGGAGCTGCGCCAGGTCGCCGTGCAGTTCCTCGACATCACCGAGCGCAAGCGGGTGGAACGCGACCTGGCCGAAAGCGAGGCGCGCTTCAGCGCCCTGGCCGAAGGTCTGCCGATGCCGGTCTGGGTGTTGGACGCTAGCGGCGAACTGCGCTTCACCAACACCGCCTACGCCGAATTCTTCGGCATCGACCTGGACACCGACGATGCGCGCCCGGGCTGGGGCGACGTGCTGCATCCGGAGGATGTGGGCGTGTTCGCCTACGAACTGCGCAGCGCGCTGCACGACCAGCGCAACCTGCGCGCCCTGGTGCGCGCGCGCCGTCACGACGGCGAGTGGCGCTGGGTGGAGATGACCGCGGTGCCGCGCTATTCCGGCGAGGGCAAGTTCATCGGCCTGGCCGGCAGCAGCCCGGACGTGACCGAGCGCCGCGACATCGAACTGGCGCGCGAGCAACTGCTGGAATCCGAGCGCAGCGCGCGCAACGCCGCCGAGAGCATGGCGCGGCTGAAGGACGAATTCCTGGCGACGCTGTCGCACGAGTTGCGCACGCCGTTGACCACCATCCTCGGCTGGAGCGACCTGCTGCTGCAGCGGCTGCCGCCGGGCGACCCGAGCAGCAAGGGTCTGTCGGTCATCGCCAGCAGCGCGCGTGCGCAGCAGCGGCTGATTTCCGACATGCTCGATCTCAGCAGCATGCTGCTGGGCAAGGTGCAGCTGGAAGTGGAGGCGTTGGACCTGGCCGAGCAGGTGCGCGAGGCGATGCGCGCGCAGGAGCCGGTGGCCGAAGGCAAGGACCAGGCGCTGACCCTGCAGGCGCCGTCGCAGCCGTGCATGGTGCTGGGCGACGCCACGCGGCTGCAGCAGGTGTTCTGGAACCTGCTCTCCAATGCGATCAAGTTCACGCCCGCGCACGGACGCATCGCGCTGGCGATCGAATTCGACGACGACGGCCAGCACGTCAGCGTGGCGGTGCGCGATTCCGGCGACGGCATTCCGCCGGAATTCCTGCCGCATCTGTTCGGCCGCTTCCGCCAGGCCGACAGCACCACCACGCGCCTGCACGGCGGCCTCGGCCTGGGCCTGGCGATCGTGCAGCAACTGGTGGAAATGCACGGTGGCCAGATCAGCGCCGCCAGCGAGGGACGCGGCTGCGGTTCGGTGTTCACCGTGCGCCTGCCGCTGCACCGCGAGGCGCCGGGTTCGCGGCCGCTGCGCGAAGTGCGCGCGTTCGCGATGGCCGAACAGGTGGTCGAGGCGTATTCGCTCAAGGGCGTGCGCTTGCTGGCGGTGGAGGACCAGCCGGACATGCTCGACTACCTGCGGCGCCTGCTCGAGGAGCAGGGCGCGGAGGTGGTCGCGGTGGGCTCGGCCAGCGAGGCGCTGGAGGTGCTCGACGACGGCGGCCATGCCGCGATCGACGTGATGGTCACCGACATCGGCATGCCGGGCATGGACGGTTACGGCCTGATCCGTACCGTGCGTGAGAACATGGGCCTGGGCGCGGACGAACTGCCGGCGGTGGCGGTGACCGCGCTGGCGCGCGCCGATGACCGCCAGCGCGCGCTGCAGTCCGGCTTCCAGGAGCACCTGGCCAAGCCGTACAGCGTGGCGCAACTGGTCTCGGCGGTACGCTTCGCGCGGCAGCGCTGAGCGTCTTGTCCGCCGGCTCACGCTGCCGGCGTTAGGGTGTCGCGGTCCAAGTCAGGAGTCCGCCGATGACCCAGTATGCCGAGCGTATCCACACCGACCAGGCGCAGATCCAGGCGCTGGAAGCGTTGATCCTGCAGTTGCCCGGCCAGGCCCACGTGCGCCTCGACCTGGCCGACGGCAGCGTGTGCTTCGGCACCGTGTCGGTGCGCCCCAGCATCCAGCAGTTCCGCGACGCCGACGGCAACGAGGGCAGCAATGCGCAGGTGCGCATCGACGACCTCGACGACCCGGCACAGCATCGCTATGTGTGGCTGGACCAGATCCGCAGCGTGCGCCAGCTGCCGCCACGGCCCTGGGACGTCGATCCGCGCAGCGAGGCCTCTTGACGCATCTTTCACTTTTCCCGCGTCGGGGCTGTGCATCATCGGCGTTCCCCCGTGTTCCCGGATATCCAAGACGTATGGCCATGTCTTCGCCGATTCGTGCCCGTTGGGTGGTGTGCGCGCTCAGCGCCGCCCTGCTCGCTGCCTGCGGCGACACCGCCAAGCACTCCATCGAGGATGGCATGGGGCCGGATCCGGTGTTGCCCGACCCGGTCAAGCGCATGATCCCCACGGTCAAGGTCGCCGAGGTCAAGCGCTGGGCCGACGGCGCCGCGCCGGTACCCGCCGACGACCTGGCGGTGCAGGCCTTCGCCCGCGACCTCGACCATCCGCGCTGGCTGTACGTGCTGCCCAATGGCGACGTGCTGGTCGCCGAGACCGCTGAGCCGCCGGCGCCGGAGAAGGAGAGCAGCGGCCTGCGCGACAAGATCCAGGGCGCGATGATGTCCAAGGCCGGTGCCAGCGTGCCCAGCGCCAACCGCATCACCCTGCTGCGCGATGCCGATGGCGACGGCGTGGCCGAGGTGCGCACGCAGTTCCTCAAGGGCCTGTATTCGCCGTTCGGCATGGCCCTGGTCGGCGACCGCCTGTACATCGCCAATGCCGATGCGCTGGTCAGCTTTCCGTACAAGGACGGCGACACCCAGATCACCGCCGCGCCCAGTTTCGTTGCCAACCTGCCCGGCGGCATCAATCACCACTGGACCAAGAGCCTGCTGGCCAGCCGCGACGGCAAGAAGCTTTACGTGGGCGTCGGCTCCAACAGCAACGTCGCCGAGAACGGCATGGAGCAGGAGCTCAACCGCGCCGCGATCCTGGAAGTGGACGCGGCCAGCGGCGCCACCCGCGTGTTCGCCAGTGGCCTGCGCAACCCGGTCGGCCTGGCCTGGCAGCCCGGCACCGATACGTTGTGGACCGTGGTCAACGAACGCGACGAACTCGGCAGCGACCTGGTTCCCGATTACCTGACCTCGGTACGCGAGGGCGGCTTCTACGGCTGGCCCTACAGCTACTACGGCCAGCACGTGGACGAGCGCGTGCAACCGCAGAACGCGGAGATGGTGGCCAGCGCGATCAAGCCGGACTATGCGCTGGGCGCGCACACCGCCTCGCTGGGCCTGGCCTTCTACGAAGGCGCGCTGCTGCCGCCGACCTACCGCGGCGGCGCCTTCATTGGCCAGCACGGCTCCTGGAACCGCAACCCGCCGTCCGGCTACAAGGTGATCTACGTGCCCTTCGCCAACGGCAAGCCCAGCGGCAAGCCGCAGGACGTGCTGACCGGCTTCCTCGATGCCGAAGGCCGCGCGCAGGGCCGCCCGGTCGGCGTGGCCGTGGACAAGCCCGGGGCCCTGCTGGTCGCCGACGACGTCGGCAACGTGGTGTGGCGGGTGACGCCGAAGCCCGGCAAGTGAGCGGCAGGCGTCGCGCAGGCGTGTGCGCAGTCGATCGTCGGAGCGGCTTCAGCCGCGACCAGGGCGTCCTGGTGAAGTCCGGTCGCGGCTGAAGCC
>JBEVKG010000223.1:0-4658 GCA_040509765.1 Xanthomonas sp. | reverse complement strand
CGCTTCGCCAAGTGGCGTGCGGTCATCACCATCGGCGAGGACATCCCCTCGGGCGTGTGCATCGAGACCAATGCGCATGCGCTGGCCCGTTACGCCGCGCTGTGCCAGGAGCAGGGCCTGGTGCCGATGGTGGAGCCGGAAGTGCTGATGGACGGCGACCACGACATCGAGACCTGCTACGAGGTCACCGAAGCCACGCTGCGTTCGCTGTTCGGCGCGCTGTACGAGCAGAACGTGGTCCTGGAAGGCACCATCCTCAAGGCCTCGATGGTCATCGCCGGCAAGGACTGCGACGAGCAGGCCAGCGTCGAGGAAGTGGCCGAGTCCACCGTGATGTGCCTCAAGAGCACCGTGCCGGCGATCCTGCCGGGCATCGTGTTCCTGTCCGGCGGCCAGACCGACGAGCAGTCCACCGCGCACCTCAATGCGATGCACCAGCTCGGCAACCTGCCGTGGCCGCTGAGCTTCTCCTACGGCCGCGCCATGCAGCAGGCTGCGCTGAAGCTGTGGGCGCAGGACATGAAGGGCAATTTCGCCAAGGCGCAGCAGGTGGTGTACGAGCGCGCCAAGGAAAACGGCCTGGCCGCGCTGGGCAAGTGGCAGGGCTGAGCGTCCTGACACGGCCTACGAAGAACGCCGGCATCGCCGGCGTTTTTCGTTTCGGGTGCAGCGCCCTGCAGGGAGCAGCAGGGACCAGCAGCGGTGCGCCCGCATCGGTGGCCCGGCCCGGGGGCCAGCGTGGCCGATGCCTTCCGCGCCGCAGTGCGCTCAGGGCGCCAACGCGGCCGGTGCGTGGAAGCGATAGCCGCTGTTGCGCAGGGTCTTCACCGGCAACGGGCGCCCGCTGATCTCCTCCACGCGGCGCCGCAACCGGTACATCTGCGTGTCCAGGCGGCGCCGGTCGTAGTCGAGGAAGTTCACTCCCAAGGCCTCGGCGATTTCGCGGTGGCCCACGCTCTCGCCGGCATGGCGCATCAGGCACGCCAGCACCAGCAGATCCTGGCGCGAAAGTGGAACCGGTGGCGCGCTGGGCACGTTCAGGCGTGCGGCGGCCAGTTCCAGGACCCAGCGCGCGGCCGGTGGCGGCAGCGCCAGGCGCCGGCCGAGCGAAGCCAGGGTGGCGGCGAGTTCGTCCAGATCGATGCCCTTGCCCAGGTAGTGGTCCGCGCCCAGTTCCAGCCCCGCGATGCGGTCGCTGGCGGTGTTGCGCGCGCTGAACACCACGATGCCCAGCCGATGGCCGGCTCGCCGCAGTTCACGGACCAGATCCAGGCCGCTGCCGTCGGGAAGACCCACGTCGATCACCGCCATGGCGTGGCGCGCCGGATCGAACCGTTCCCGGAAGCCGGCGATGCTGTCCACGCAGACGGCGACGTAGCCCAGATCCTGCAGGAACTCGCCGAGTTCCTCGCACAGCACCGGCTCGTCCTCGAGCAGGATCACCTCGGACATGGCGGCGGATCCTCGCGCCTGGCGGTTTGCTGTAACGTCATCGGCTGGCAACGGCGCGGTATGGCGAATGATGGCGCAATGGTGGCGCTGGCTGGTGGGCGCATGGCTTCTGGCGGCAATGGGCGTGGGCCTGGCCGCCGCCCCGGCTGGGGTTCCGGTCGCGGCGCTGCCGCTGACCGCCGCGCACCACGATGCGAGCGGGTCCCTGCAGCGCCTGGACGATCCGCACGGCCGCCTGGACGCCGCGCAGGCCGCCGCCGCGGCCGGCTGGACCCGGCTGCCCGCCGGCCTCAACGCAGGATTCACCGACGGTCCCGTGTGGCTGCGCCTGCGTCTTCATGTCGAAAGTGTACCGCCCGGCGGCTGGATGTTGCGATTCAGCAATGCCTTGCTCGACGACGTCCAGGCCTACGTGCGTTCCGACGGCGGCGCCTGGACCGCGCTGGGATCTAGCGGCGAACGCGTGCCGCGGCGCGACTGGCCGGTGGACTACCGCAGTCCGGTCTTCCCGTTCGCCCCCTCGCAGCCTGGCGACTACGTGGTGCTGGTGCGGTTGCGCAGCAAGAACGCGTTGGTCACGCGTCTGGACGTGTGGCAACGGCTGCCGTTCGACAACCAATCGCGGCGCGAGGGGCTGCAGTTCGGGCTGTATTTCGGCTTCTATCTGCTGCTGCTGTGCCTGCACGTGCTGTTCTGGCTGGCCACGCGCGCGCGCATGAGCGGCCTGTTCGTGGTCTACCTCGGTGGCTGCGTGTTCAACGAAGCGATGTCGATCGGCCTGGTGCAGCAGGTCACCGGCATGCCGATGGCCTGGAGCGACAGCCTGCTGGGCATCAGCATCGCCTGCAGTCTGCCGGTGGGATTCCAGGTCGCCAGCCGGCAGCTGAACCTGCGCGCCTTCCATCCGCGTCTGGTGCGCTGGGGCACACGGCTGCTGTGGGCGGTCGCGTTCGGCTGTGCGGTGCTCGTGCTTGCCGGTCACTACGCCTGGGGCATGCAGCCGGTCCAGTCGCTCGGGCTGCTGGAGATCCTGCTGCTGGCGGGGCTGGGGTTGCATCTGCTGTGGCGCCGCTATCGGCCGGCGCTGTTCTTCGTGCTCGCGTTCTTCCCGTTCTATCTGGGGGTGATGCTGGGCTTCCTGCGCAATCTCGGATTCGTCCCGGTCAATGCCTGGACCCAGTACGCCACCACGTTCGGCACCATGCTGCACATGACGCTGATGAGCGTCTTCCTCATCGGCCGCTACGAGCGGCAGCGCCGGCTGCGCGAACGGCGACACGCCGATGCCGCGGTCGAGCTGGCGCGCAGGCATGGTCTGGCGCTGGAGCGCGAAGTGGCGCTGCGCACTACCGAACTGCGCAGCGAAATCCGCCGGCGGCAGGCGTTGGAGGACGACCTGCGCGCGTCGCTGCAGACCGAGCGCAAGGTCATGCAGGAGCAACGCGATTTCGTGGCGATGGTGTCGCACGAGTTCCGCACGCCGCTGGCCGTCATCATGACCTCGGCGCAACAGCTGGCGCGCAAGCTGGATGCACCGCCGGAACGCAATCGCGCGCGCTGCGGCAACATCCGCGACGCGGCGCAACGGCTGCTGGCGCTGGTGGACGCGTATCTCGCCGACGACCGCATGGACGAGGCGGCCTTGGAGCTGCGGCTGCAGCCGTGCGCCCTGCGCGTTCTGCTGGACGAGCTGTGCAGGGACTTCCCGCCGCAGCGCGTGGTCTGCGAGGTTCTCACCGACGACGACGGCCTGCTCACCGATACCGGACTGTTGCGGGTGGCCGTGCGTAACCTGCTCGCCAATGCCGACCGCCATTGCCCGGCGGACATGTCCATCCGTGTGCGCGTGCGCGGCAATGGCGAGGGCCTGCGACTGGAGGTCGCCAACCCGGGCGAACCCATCGCGCCCGCCGAACAGGAGCGGCTGTTCCAGAAGTACTACCGTGGCGCGAACGCGCAACATGCGCCAGGTGCGGGGCTCGGCCTGTATCTGGTCCGGCGGATCGCGGAACGGCTGGGTGGCGCGGTGGAGCTGGCCACGCAGGCGCCGGGCGAATCGGTCCGCTTCGTGTTGCTGCTGCCGCGTCGTCCGGATCTGCCGCTCACGGTGCCGCGGCTGCCGCCGCCGGCGAATGCCTGATCCTGCGCTGCCTTGCGCGTCTCGGCAGACGTTCTGTAGCGTCGACGTCGGCCGATCAGATCCGGCATGGTGCGGCGCCTTCGCGTCCGGGCGTGGATGGCCGTTGCGGCTTCTGTTTGCTGGCGAGCGACGCGGTGCAGGCGTCGCCATCGCCTGACGACACCGCCGGGCGGTGTCGTCAGGCCATCCCCGCTTACTGGCGGATGATGCAGCTGTCCGCGGAGGCGGTGGACGCGCCCGGACTGCAGGCGACCGCCGGGGCGCGGATGCCGCCATCGACGATCAGGATCGAGTCGCTGGCGGCCGTTGCGGTGTGGCTGCCACTGGCCTGCGCCGCGGTAGCCAGCTCCTTGGCGGCTTCGTCGGCCTTTTCCCGACGCGTCGATGCCGGACTGCCGGCATCGCTGGTCGATACGATGGCAGCGACCGAGCTGTTGATCGCCTGCACGGTCGTGGTGGGCAACTGGACAGCTGAGCCGCCGCCATCGCTGCTGCCGGCGACCACGTTCAACAGGCCATCGACGTAGGTGATGGCGTAGTTGGACAGGCCTGCACCGGTGGCGCCGGAGGCGGTGATGGCGTAGTTGCCGATCGCAGCGCCGCTGCCGGCACCGGCGCTGTCCAGGGCGACGCCGGTGACGGTGTCGCTGTTGAGCAGGCCGGAGACCCGGTAGCCGGTCAGCGTGGCGACGCTGCCGACCGTCTTGCTGGCGTCGCTGGCGACGATGCGCAGGGTGGCCGGATCGACGCGCAGGCTGCCATCGACGTAGCTGACGACGTAGTTGGACAGCCCTGCACCGGTGGCGCCGGACGCGCTGATCGCGTAGTTGCCGACCGCGGCGCCGGCACCCGTACCGGCACTGCCCAAGGTAACGCCGGAGACGGTGTCGCCGTTGAGCAGGCCGGAGACGCTGTAGCCGCTCAGACTGACGGTGCCACCGTAGGTCGTGCTGGCGTCGCTGGCGACGATGCGCAGGGTGGCCTGATCGACGCGGAGGCTGCCATCGACGTAATTGATGACGTAGGTGGACAGCCCTGTGCCGGTGGCGCCGGACGCACTGATCGC
>JBEVKG010000222.1:0-8797 GCA_040509765.1 Xanthomonas sp. | reverse complement strand
TGCGGCAGGATCGTCAGCAGCATGCTCCCGTGCAGCAGGAACGCGATCATCGCCGCGGCGACCGACGGCCGGTCGCGGCGCAGCAGCCCGAGCACGAACACCAGGAACATCAGCCCGTGGGTCACGCCGCTGGCGCCCAGATGGCGGCTGCCAGGCTCGCCCAACAACCACGCCCCCAGGCCCGAGCCCAGCCACAGCAACGGCAGCCCGGCCAGGGTGGCGCGCGGATACACGCTGCCGGCCAGGGTGCCCAGGATCAGCAGGGCGCCGGCATTGGCCCCCAGGTGCTCCGGCGAGCCGTGCAGCAGCGGCGCGGTCAGCACGCCGAGCAGGCCGGCGGCCGTGTGGGGCGCGACCGCCCAGGGTCGCCAGTCGAACAGGCCCTGGCTGGCGAACACCGCCACCAGCACGGCGACCATGGCCAGGCTGACATTGAAGGCGCGCAGGATCCGCGCGCGGTCGAAGCGGCCCTGCGTCTCGTGCGCGGGCGGGGGCGAAGGGAGCGAAGAGGTGTCCATGGTCCCTGGATGGCGGCGCCCTGCGTCCAGGGCAAGGCGCCGCCGATGGGAGGAACTGGTCGCGGCCGCGGGACAATCCGCGGCCGCGCCGCCAGCGCGGGGTCAGTGCGCCGGCTTGGCCGGGCGCAGCAGGCTCAGCGCCACGGTGGCACCGATCACCACCGCCACCGCCAGCAGCGACACCAGCACCGGGATCTTGTACAGGTCGATGATCAGCATCTTGGTGCCGATGAACACCAGCACGATCGCCAGGCCGTACGGCAGCAGGTGGAAGCGGTCGGCCATGCCCGCCAGCAGGAAGAACATCGCGCGCAGGCCCAGCACCGCGAACACGTTGGAGGTCAGCACGATGAACGGGTCGGTGGTGATCGCGAAGATCGCCGGGATGCTATCCACCGCGAAGATCACGTCGGTGATCGCGATCAGCATCAGCACCGCGAACAGCGGGGTGAACCAGCGCTTGCCCTCCTGGGTCACGCTCAGCGCGTTGCCGTGGTACTGCGGGGTCAGGCGCAGATGCTTGCGCATGAAGCGCAGTACCGGGTTGGCTTCCAGGTCGGGCTCCTTGCCCGCCGAGAACCACATCTTGATGCCGGTCAGCAGCAGGAACGCGCCGAACACGTACAGCAGCCAGTGGAACTTGGTCAGCAGCACTGAGCCGGCGAAGATCATCACCGCGCGCAGCACGATCGCGCCGAGCACGCCGATCACCAGCACGCGCTGGCGCTGCTCCTCCGGCACCGCGAAGTAGCTCATGATCATCAGGAACACGAAGATGTTGTCGACCGCCAGCGACTTCTCGACCAGGTAGCCGGTCAGGAACTCCAGGCCCAGGCGATTGCCGGTGGCCACGTCCATCGTCTCGCGCAGGTACCACCACAGGCCGGCATTGAACGCCAGCGCCAGCGCGATCCAGCCGATGCTCCACCACAGCGCTTCCTTGAAGGTGACCTTGTGCGGACCGCCGTGGCGCATCAGCACCAGGTCCGCCAGCAGCGCCACGACCACCACGACCGCGAAGCCGCCCCACAACCACACGTTGCCTATCGTTTCCATTGGGAATTTTCCGTCAGTGAACAGGGAACCTCGGGGCCGCGTTGGCGGAGGCGTTCCGGACGGAGACGACGGATGTCGTCCAGAGGGTGCCTTCGCCACTGCGGCGAAGGTCTCGCTCGCAGCCGGCGAACCGGCTGCCGTTGCACCGGAGCCCGCGGGCTCGAATTGACGGCGACAACGTCGGGAGCTACTCCCCTTCTGCGCGCATTCTTGCCGCTACCGGCGGTGCCGTCAATCGGGGCGGCTACAATGGCGTTCATGAATAGTCCCCTGCCCGTTGTCCGCCTCAAGAACGCCTGGCGCTCCAGCCATCCCTGGATCTTCCAGAAACTGGTCGAAAAACCCGCCGCCAAGCCCAAACCGGGCGCGCTGGTGGACGTGGTCGGGGTGGACGGCGCGTGGATCGGCCGCGGCTTCTACAACGGCCACTCGCGCATCGCCGTGCGCATCCTCGAGACCCACCCCGACATCGCCGTCGACGAGCAGTGGTTCGCGCGCAAGATCGCCGAGGCGGTGTCGCTGCGCCGTGACGTGCTCAAACTCGATGCGGTCAGCGACGCCTGGCGCGTGGTGCATGCCGAGGGCGATGGCCTGTCCGGCCTGGTGGTGGACCGCTACGGCGACCTGCTGGTGGTGGAGTTCTTCAGCGCCGGCATGTTCCGCCACCGCGAGTGGATCTATGCCGCGCTGCGCGCACAGTTCCCCGGCGCGCGCTTCTACAGCTTCGCCGAGGAGCACGTGCAGAAGCAGGAGAGCTTCGACTACCGGCCGGTGTCCAGCAGCGGCGAACGCCCCGAGCCGGCGATCATCAGCGAGTACGGCGTGCGCTTCCGCGCCGATCCGGCCGGCGCGCACAAGACCGGCTTCTTCGCCGACCAGCGCGAGAACCGGCAGTGGCTGAGCCAGCAGGTGGAGGGCAAGCGCGTGCTGGACCTGTGCTGCAACACCGGCGGCTTCGCGGTCTACGCCAAGGTCCGCGGCGCCACCGAGGTGGTCGGCGTGGACATCGACGAGGACGTGATCGAGATCGCCAAGGGCAATGCCCGCCTCAACGACGTGCGGCCCAAGTTCGTGCAGGCCGACATCTTCCCGTACCTGCGCGATGCCGCCGCGCGTGGCGACCAGTACGACGTGGTGATCCTGGACCCGGCGAAGATGACCCGCGACCGCGACCAGGTGATCCCGGCGCTGAAGAAGTACCTGGACATGAACAAGCTGGCGCTGGGCGTTGTGGCCCCGGGCGGGCTGTTCGCCACCTTCTCCTGCACCGGCCTGGTCGCCGAGCACGAGTTCCTGGACATGCTGCGCCGCGCCGCCTACTTCTCCGGCCGCACCATCCAGATCCTGAAGGTGGCCGGCGCCGGCGCCGACCACCCGTTCATGGCCCACGTGCAGGAATCGCGCTACCTCAAGGCGGTGTTCTGCCGCGTGCTGGACTGACCGGCCGCGCATGCGCCAGCCCGCGCGGCGGTTGCTGCGGGTCGCACCGGTGCGGGTGCGCGAGCCGGTGACGAGCGCGCGCCGCGCATGAAGATCGTCATCGCCCCGGACGCGTTCAAGGAGAGCCTGTCCGCGGCGCAGGCGGCCGCGCAGATCGCCGCCGGTTTCCGCAGCGTGTTCCCGGACGCGCAGTACGTGTTGCTGCCGTTCGCCGACGGCGGCGAGGGCACCGTCGAGGCGCTGGTCGCGGGTGGCGGCGGGCGCCGGGTCGCCTGCACGGTGACCGGCCCGCTGGGCGCGCCGGTGACGGCGGAGTTCGGGCTGAGCGAGGACGGCGACACCGCCCTGATCGAGATGGCTGCGGCCAGCGGGCTGATGCTGGTGCCGCCACCGCAACGCGACCCGCGCATCGCCGGCACCCGCGGCGTCGGCGAACTGATCCTGGCCGCCTTGGATGCCGGCGCGCGGCGCTTGCTGATCGGCATCGGCGGCAGCGCCAGCAACGATGGCGGCGCCGGCATGGCGCAGGCGCTGGGCGTGCGCCTGCTGGACGCGCACGGCCACGACCTGGCCGCCGGCGGCGCCGCGCTGGGCGCACTGGCGCGCATCGAACTGGACGGGCTGGACCCACGGCTGCGCCGCTGCACGATCCAGATCGCCTGCGACGTCGACAATTCGCTGACCGGGCCGACCGGCGCCTCGGCGGTGTTCGGGCCGCAGAAGGGCGCCACGCCGGCGATGGTCGCCGAGCTCGATGCCGGCTTGCAGCACTACGCCGAGGCGATCGAACGCAGGCTGGGCGTGGCGGTGGCGCAGCTGCCCGGGGCGGGCGCGGGCGGCGGCATCGGCGCGGCCCTGGTCGCCTTCCTCGGCGCACGCCTGCGGCCGGGGGTGGAGATCGTCGCGCAGGCGCTGGGGCTGGAAGCGCACCTGGCCAGCGCCGACCTGCTGGTCACCGGCGAGGGCCGGCTGGACGGGCAGAGCGCGCAGGGCAAGGTCCCGGTCGGCCTCGCCCGCATCGCACGGCGCCACGGCGTGCCCGTGCTGGCCATCGCCGGCGGGCTGGGCGAGGACGCGGCGGCGCTGCAGGCGCACGGCATCGCGGCGATGTTCGGCGCGGTGCAGCGGGTGAGCACGCGCGAGGCCGCGCTGGCCGACGCCGCCACAAACCTGCGCCAGGCCGCGCATAACGTGGCCGCGGCGATCGCGCTGGGCCAGCGCCTGGGCCGCTCCCGGGCGCAATAGGAGCCTCCGCCATCGGCTTGGCGGCGCGCTGGAATCCGCGGCGATGGCTCACCGTACGTCAGCCCATGTGGGAGGGACTTCAGTCCCGACGCGATGACGTGTGGTTGCCGCAGGACCGGCGAGTTCGTTGCACCGCGCGTCGCGGCTGAAGCCGCTCCCACAGGTGGGTATTCGTCAGCGGATGCGCCACGCCCAGGCACGCCTTGTGGGAGGGACTTCAGTCCCGACGCGATGCACCGGCGGCTGTCGCTATGCGGGAGAAGGGAGCCCGTCCCAAGGCCAGGCGTGGCGTCGGCGCCAGCCGGCTGTTGCCAGTCCCGAATCCCCCATCCCAAATCCCGGACCCGCACCAGACTGGTGCTTCAGCCCGCGCCCATTTGGCGCGCGCCGCCCTGTTCAGGTAAACTGAAAACGTTTACAACACGGATGCTAACGCCATGGAAACCCCGAACCTCCCGCAACCCGCCCCGCTCAGCCCGAAGTGGCAGTTCCGCTTCGATTTCTTCGACCGTTACGGCGCTCCGTCCACGCCCGAGTACAAGGCCGCGTTCAAGGCGTTGCCGTTCATGGACCGGTTGAAGATCAACATGAACTTCTTCGCGCTGTTCTTCGGCTTCATCTACTTCTTCATTCTCGGCATGTGGCGCAAGGCGCTGGGGCTGATCGGCATCTCGCTGGCGGTGGGCATCATCGCGGCGTTCCTGCCCGATGCGATCGGTCGTGGCCTGGGCATCGCCTATTCGCTGCTGGTCGGCATGGCCGCCAACTACGCCTACTACCTGCACCAGCGCAAGGGCAGCGTCAGCTGGAACCCGTTCGAAGGCCTGCGTTGGTGGTAATGGCCGAGCACGGCGGCGCGCAGGTTCGGCGCGCCGCCGCGTTCAGTGCTTGCGTTTCCAGAACTGCCAGGCCGGTGCCGGCTTCGGCGTGACCGCGGCGGCGGCCTGCGCCGCGGCCAGTTGGCCGTGCACGCGGGTCAGCCGGTCCTGCGCATCGAATTCCAGCACGATGCGGGTGTTGCCGCGGGTCGCCACGGTCTGCGCAGCGTCGCGCTGCAGCGCATAGCCCTGATCGGCCAGGAAGCCGTCGGTCATGGAGCGATGGTCGAGTTCGAACTGCATCGGCAATTCGCCGAGCAGGCGCAGCACGCGGGCGTCGTCGCAAGACGCGAACACCGTGGCCGGCACCTCCTCGAGCAGGAAGAACAGCGCGCCGCCGTCGTAGGGCGCGCGGTAGTAGCAGCGCCCGCGCAGGGCGCCGGCGAGCAGGGCCAGATGGTGGCCGCCGTCCTCGCCCAGCGCCGAGGACGCCGTGGCCAGTTCGGCGATGCCGTCGCGCTCGCCGTGCGCACGCAGCGCATTGGCGTCGGCCAGCAGGGCCGGCGGCAGGTTGCTGGCGGTGTTGGCCCAGGCCCACAGCCAACTGGCGCTGGCCTCGGCGGCGGTGCCCAGCAACTGCATCGGAAACGACAGATCCTCGCCGAAACGCACCCGGCCTGCGCCCAGGTCCACGCGCCAGTCGCGCTCGCCCAGCACCTCGGCCAGCGCCTGCTGGCGGGCATAGGCGCTGCCGATGTGGCGGGCCAGCGCCGCCCGGAATTGCGGACTCATCGCGGCGAGGGCGCCGCGCGCTGCAGCAGGCTGTTGCGGCGGCCGTACAGCAGGTAGGCGACCACGCCCAGCGCGTTCCACAGCGCGAACCAGATCTGGGTGGTGTGCGGCAGGCTCCAGAACAGGTACAGGCAGCCGCCGATCGCCAGCGGCCCGACCACCCACGCCAGCGGCGTGCGGAAGGTGCGGGTGCGGCCCGGTTCGCGGCGACGCAGCACCAGCATGCAGGCGGCCACGGCGATGAAGGCGGCCAGGGTGCCGGCATTGGCCAGCGCGGCGATCTCGTCCAGCCGCGCCACGCCGGCCAGCGCCGCCACCAGCACCGCGGTGAACAGCGTGGTCGCCACCGGCGTGCCGGTGCGCGCGTTGACCTTGGACAGTCCGCGCGGCAGCAGGCCGTCGCGCGACATCACGAAGAAGATCCGGCTCTGCCCGTACAGGAACGCCAGCAGCACCGTCGGCAGCGCGATCACCGCGACCACGCCGATCGCCGCCGCCGCCTTGCCATGGCCGAGTTCGCGCAGGATCAGCGCCAGCGGCTCGGCGCTGGCGCCGAACACGTCGTAGCGCATCGCGCCGACCGCGGCCAGCGCCACCAGAATGTAGATCAGGGTGCAGCCGATCATCGAGCCGACGATGCCGATGGCCAGGTCGCGCTTGGGGTTCTTGGTTTCCTCGGCGGCGGTGGAGATCGCGTCGAAGCCGTAGAAGGCGAAGAAGATGATCGCCGCCGCGGCCATCACCCCGTGCGCGACGCCGTCGGCGCCGACCGTCTTGGGGAAGCCGTAGGGCATGAACGGGTGGAGGTTGGCGCTGTTGAACGCCGGCAGCGCCACGGCCACGAAGATGCCCAGGGCGATCAGCTTCAGCACCACCAGCACCGCGTTGAGCGTGGCGCTTTCCTTGGTGCCGGCCATCAGCAGGCCGGCCACGGCGAAGGTGATCAGCACCGCCGGCAGGTTGACGATGCCGCCGGCGTGCGGCCCGGCGGTCAGCGCCGCCGGCAGGTTCAGGTCCATGCCGGTCTGCGCGCTGGCCCAGTGCAGGAAGCCGACGAAGTAGCCCGACCAGCCCACCGCCACCGTGCTGACTACCAGCGAGTACTCCAGGATCAGGCTCCAGCCCACCACCCAGGCGATCGCTTCGCCCAGCGCGACGTAGCTGTAGGTGTAGGCGCTGCCGGCGGCCGGCATCATCGTCGCCATCTCCGCATAGGCCAGCGCCGCGCAGGCGCAGATCGCCCCGGCCACTGCGAACGACACCAGCACCGCCGGACCGGCCAGCTGCGCGCCGACCCCGATCAGGGTGTAGATGCCGGTGCCGACGATCGCGCCGATGCCCAGCGCCACCAGATGCGGCCAGCTCAGCGAGGGCACCAGCCGGCGGCCGGCCTCGTGGACGGTGACCAGGTCGAGCGACTTGCGCCGGAACAGGAACGACATGCGGGCCTCGGGTGCGGGATGACAAGCCGGGCAGTGTCGCCGAATGCAGTGCAGCAAAGCTATGCCCGCGGCGTGGCGCTTGCGCGGTCGCGGACAGGACGTTTCCGAAAAGCGCGGGCTTCGGAAACGATCGGAATCCCGCCCGAGCGTTCGTTGCAGGGGCTGCCTGGGTGAGGCGAGTGGAGGCCGCCGTGGTCCGTCGTCGGGACGGAAGTCCCTCCCACAATGCAATCGCAATCGCCCAGCAACCCAGCAAGAATCCCGGGTCCCGGCTTTCCAGGAGGCGACAACGCACCCACCCGGATGCAGCGAACGCGCGCGATCGGCGGCGCGCTACCGCCCCAGTCGCTCGGCCAGCCGCACCAGTTCGGCCAGCGAGCCGACCTCCAGCTTGCGCATCGCATTGCCGCGGCGCACCTTCACCGTGATCTCGCTGAGCTGCAGGCGCGCCGCCACCTGCTTGTTCAACAGGCCCTGCACCACCAGCTCCACCACGTCGCGCTCGCCGGCACTGAGCCGTGCCCAGCGCACCTGCAGTTCCGCCTGTGCCGCCTCGGCGGCGCGGCGCGCGCGGTCGCGGGCGATGCCCTGGCCGATCGCATCGAGCAGGTCCTGGTCGCGGAACGGCTTGGTCAGGAACTCGATCGCGCCGTTCTTCATCGCCTCCACGCTCATCGGGATGTCGCCGTGGCCGGTGATGAAGATGGTCGGCAGCGCCAGCCCCGCCTCGTGCATGTTGCGGTGGAAGTCCATGCCGCTCTGTCCGGGCATGCGGATGTCCAGCACCAGGCAGCTCGGCGCATCGGCGCGCGGATGCGCCAGGAATTCGCGCGTGGAGGCGAAGGCGTGCACCTGCAGGTCCACCGAGGCGAACAGGTCTTCCAGCGCGGCGCGGATCGAGGCGTCGTCGTCGATCAGGTACACCACCGGGCGCGCGGTCGTGTCGGCGGTCATGGCCTTGCTCCGCTGGCGGTGGGCAGGCACACGCAGAACACCGCGCCGCGCGGCCGCCCGGGCTCGGCCCAGATGCGCCCGCCGCCGGCCTCGACGATGCTGCGGCTGATGCTCAGGCCGATGCCGATGCCGCCCTGCTTGGTGGTCCAGAACGCATCGAACAGGTGCGCCTGCGCCTGCGCGGACAGGCCTTCGCCGCTGTCGGCCACGCTCAGCCGCACCGAGCGCGCGTCCTCGCGTTCGGTGACGATGCGCAGCGTGCGCTGCGCCGGCGGCGTGGCGGCCATCGCCTCGATCGCGTTGAGCAGCAGGTTGTGGATCACCTGCATCACGCGGGTCGCGTCGAAGCGCCCGCGCAGCGGCCGGGGATCGAAGGACGCCTCGACCGCGATCCCGCCGCGCTGGCACTCGTCCGACACGAAGCGCAGCGCCTCGAAGACGATGTCGTTGAGGTCGACGTCGGCGAGCGACAGGCTCTCGACCGCGCCGAGGTTCAGCATGCTCTGCAGCATCCCGTTCATCCGCTCGATGC
>JBEVKG010000221.1:0-21315 GCA_040509765.1 Xanthomonas sp. | reverse complement strand
CTGCTCGCGCCCCGGCCCTCGGGACGACCGCCGCGGCGCTCGCCGCCGGGGGACGATCGGCCGCTCGACGAGCCGCCCCCGGGCCGGCCGGCGCGATCGGGCCGCCCCCGGTCGTGGGGGCGGGCACCCCGGGCGCCCCGGGGCGGGGCTCCCCCCGCTCCTACAAAAGCGACGGCGGCCCGACCGCAGTATGGCAAACGAATTTCAGAGATGTTTGGCGCCGGCCTCGCCTCCTGCCTGTGCTCCGGCCAGGCCGGGACCGGCCCTGCCCGCCGCGAGTGGAAATGCCTGCTGAACGCACGCGCTGGCCTCCTGCCACCTTGTCGCGGCCGCGACAGCGCCATTGCTACCCTCGCGCCTGGTCCACTCACCGGTAATGCCCACATGATCAAGTCGCTTTCTCTGCTCGTACTGCTGGGCGCGGCCGCCCTCGCGCCGCAGGCCCAGGCCGCCGGCAACATCGATTGCAAGCTGTCCTTCAACCTGTCCGGCTGGTCGGTGTTCTACAAGACCGCCAAGGGCACCGGCACCATCACCTGCAACGACGGCGCGGTGATTCCGGTCAAGATCAGCAGCAAGGGCGGTGGTCTGACGGTCGGCAAGTCGAAGATCGTCGGCGGCCGTGGCACCTTCACCGGCGCCTACAGCCTCAACGATCTGTTCGGCACCTATGCCGCCGCCGAAGCGCACGCTGGCGTGGTGAAGTCCAGCACCGCACAGGTCGTCACCAAGGGCGATATCTCGCTGGCCCTGGCCGGCACCGGCGAAGGCGTCGATCTGGGCGTCAATGTCGGCAACTTCGTGATCGAACGCCGCAAGTAAGCCGTCGCGTCCCGTCCTGCCGCGCGGTGCGGGCAGGGCGGACACGATGCGAACGAATCGAATCCAGGTGCATTGCGCCTGGATTTTTTTTGGGTCAACGGTGTCCCGCTGTAGCCGACCGCACAGCGGTCCCGCGTCGTGCCTGCGCTGCGACCAGGCAAGGCGCGCCCTGCCGAGAGGACGCACCTTGCGCGCTCCGCGCTTACTGCTGCGCGAACACCCAGGCCAATTGGCCGCGCATCGGCTCCGGGGTGGCCAGCGCCTGGCGGTACAGGGTCCGCGCGGTCCAGCAGGCGTCCTCGTCGCTGGCCTTGGCGATCTCCGGCAACACCCGCATCAGGCGTTGCTGCTGGTCGGCGGGCAGCGATTTGACCAGGGCGCCCATCGCCGCCTGGATCTGCTCCGGCGCCACCGGCTGCGCCGGGGTCTTGTTCAACTCCGCATCGGTGGCCTTCAGCGAGACGTCGAACCAGCGGTCGATCTGCGCCTGCGGCAACTTTTCCAGTCCCGACAGCATCGCCGCGCTCAGCGCCTGCGCATCGTTGGGATTGCCGCCGCGGGCCAGCACGGCGCACTGCTGTACGTCGACCTTGTCGCTGACCTGCGAGAGGGTCTCCAGGCGCTGTTCCAGCGTGGCGTGGTCCAGCCGCGCGATGCCGTTCTGCGCCAACGCGAAGCCGGCCTGCTGCGCCTGCGGGCCGCTCTGCTTGAGCAGCGCCACGTAGCGCGGATCGTTGGCCAGCTTGCGCAGCATGCGATCGAACGGCGCGTGCAGCGGCGAACTGGCGGGGTAGGGGTTCTGCGCCGCGGCGATCTCTTCCTGGGCCTTCTGCTGCGCCTTCTGGCAGGCGCCGAGGCTCAGCACGCCGGCGATCAGCAGCGGCAGGGCAATCTTCATCTTCCGTGTCATCCAAGACTCCTGGGTCGGGATGCCGCCGAAGTGCCGGCAGCAAAGCGAAGGAAGCATATCCGCTGCGCGCGTCATGTGCGGTCAAGACGCGCATCCTCAAGACGTCCTGCCGTGACCGGCTGGTCGATCGGCCGGCGGACGATGACGTGGGGGCGTCCGCCGGCGCGCAGCCAGTCCGCCGCTCGACGCCGCGGACGCAGCAAAAAGGGCGCCGCTTGCGCAGGCGCCCTTGCTGCGGGTCGAGGCGCGCCGACGCGTACTGCGTCAGCGCCGCGACTCAGCCGCCACGCGGACCGCGGTTGCCGCCGCCACCGGGACGGCCGCCGCCGCCCGGGCGTCCGCCGGCCGGGCGGTTGCCGCCGCCGGGACGTCCGCCCGGACCGGGGCCGCGCTTCTGGCCGCCGGCCGGGCGCGCGGCGCGCGGCGCGGCGCCGTAGGGGCTGAAGCCGGGGTTGGCGTGATCGGACGGGAAGCTCGGTGCGTTGGCCGGATGTCCGTACGGGTGCGCCTTGCGCTGCCCCTGGCCTTGGCCCTGACCGCGGCCCTGGCCGGCCCCTGCGCCCGCACCGGCACCGGCCGGACGCGGCTTGGCATAGGGACGCCCCTGGCCCTGACCCTGGCCGCGACCGCCGGGACCGGCGTTGCGGTGGCCGGTCGGCCCGGTGCTGACGCCATCAGGCACGTACCAGGTGCGGAACGCGGCCGGGTTGCCGTCCGGCAGCGGCTTGGGGCCCTTCGGCGTGCGCTGCTTGAACGGCTTCTGCGCCTGCTTGGCGGCCATTTCGCCGCTCACGGTCAGGCCGCCGTGCGGCTTCTTGCCGCCGCGGCCGCGACCGCGGTCCTCGCGGAAGGTGTCGAAGCGGCGCAGCTCGCGGCCTTCGTCGGCGGTGTTGTGGCCGTTGACGTAGGCGTTGCCGCCGCGGCCGACCTGCACGGTGGCCTTGGCCGCCTTGCGCTGGCCGATCACCGGCTGCAGGGTCAGCGCCGACGGGGTGCCTTCCTCCAGCTTCAGCTCGGCGCGCAGCGCCTCGACCTTGTCCTGCGCCAGCTCGACCGAGTGCCCGCGCAGCAGTTCGCGCGGCAGCGCGATCTTGCCGTAGCGGGTGCGCTTGAGCCGGCTGACCTGGCAGCCCTGCGATTCCCACAGGCGCCGCACCTCGCGGTTGCGGCCTTCCTTGACCACCACCCGGAACCAGTCGTGCGAGTCGGTGCCGCCGATGCGCTCGATCTCGTCGAACTTGGCGCCGCCGTCCTCCAGCAGCACGCCGCGCGAGAGCCGCTCGATCATGCTGTCGGGCACGCGCTCTTCGCCTTCCGGGGCGCGCACGCGCACCACGTACTCGCGCTCGATCTCGTAGGAGGGGTGCATCATCGCGTTGGCCAGCTCGCCGTCGGTGGTGAGCAGCAGCAGGCCGGTGGTGTTGATGTCCAGGCGGCCGATCGCGATCCAGCGCGCGCCCTTCAGCGCCGGCAGCGCCTCGAAGATGGTCGGGCGGCCTTCGGGGTCTTCGCGCGTGGTCACTTCGCCTTCGGGCTTGTTGTAGATCAGCACGCGCGCCGGTTCGGTCAGCGCGCTGGCGACGAAGCTGCGGCCGTCCAGTTCGATCTTGTCGCCGCTCCTGATCGACATGCCGGTCTGCGCGACCTCGCCGTTGACCTTGACCAGGCCGTCGGCGATGCGCTGTTCCAGTGCCCGGCGCGAGCCCAGCCCGGCCTGCGCCAGGACCTTGTGCAGGCGTTCTTCCAGTTTCGGCTGCTCGGCGGCAGCGGCGTCGCGCTTGAGCGAGAGCTTGTTCAACGACAGCTTGCGGGAGGTGTCACTCATTTACTTGGCTCCGGCCGGCGCGTTGCGCGTCGGCCTGTGGTTCGGAATCGGCATCGTCAACAGCCACGGTCGTCGTCGCGACGGCGTTGTCTTCGGCTTCGTTCGCATCCGCCGCGCGCTCTCCCGGCGCGGCTTCGGGTTCGCCCGTCGGGGCGCTCGTGGGATCCGCGGCCGTCGACGCGTCGGCGGCGTCGGTCGCGGGGGTGTGCGGTACTGCGGTGTCGCTTGCGTTTTCGTCTGCGTCTGCGTCTGCCTGCGCTGTCGCGTCAGGCTCGCCGGCGGCCGCGGCCTGCGCCGTGGTCTCGCCCTGATCGCCCTGGTCGGCGGCGTCGCCCGGCGCGGCGTCGGCCTGGGCCATGTCGCCGACCGGCAGCGCGTCGCGGTCCAGCGGCAGCTGCGGTTCCAGTTCGCCGATGTCCTTGAGTTCGGACAGCGGCGGCAGTTCGTCCAGGCGCTTGAGCCCGAAATAGTCCAGGAAGGTCTTGGTGGTGCCGAACAGTGCCGGCTTGCCCGGCACGTCGCGATGCCCGACCACGCGGATCCACTCGCGCTCTTCCAATGCCTGGATGATGTTGCTGCTGACCGCCACGCCGCGCACCTGCTCGATCTCGCCGCGGGTGATCGGCTGCCGGTAGGCGATCAGCGCCAGGGTCTCCAGCGTGGCGCGGGTGTAGCGGGTCTTGCGTTCGGTCCACAGCCGCGCCACCCAGGCGTGCACGTCGCTGCGCACCTGGTAGCGGAACCCGGAGGCCACTTCGACCAGTTCCACGCCGCGGCCCTCGCAGGCCTCGCGCAGCAGTTCCAGCGCGCGCTCGATGCTGCCCGGCGGTGCGGGTTCCTCCTCCGGGAACAGGCCGTGCAACTGCGCCAGCGGCAACGGCTGGTTGGCGGCGAGCAGGGCGGCCTCGACGATGCGGTTGATCAGCGCTTGATCCATGCGTGGACGGGTTCTCGGTGGACTCAGGTGGTGGCGTCGGCGGCGTCGCTGTCGTCGAACTCGCTGTTGAACTGCAGCGGTGCGTTGGTGTTGCCCAGCGCCAGCGACTTGACGTAGATCGGCGGCAGTGGCGGCCGGTCGGCGGCATCGGCGGGGACGTGCGCCAGCGGCTCCTGGACGATGTCCAGCAACTGCTCCTTGGCCAGTTCCAGCAGCGCCAGGAAGGTGACCAGCACGCCGAGCTTGCCTTCCTCGGCACTGAACAGCGATTCGAAACGGTGGAACTTGCCGTCGTCCAGACGGCCCAGCACATCGCCCATGCGCTGGCGCACGCTCAGCGCCTCGCGCTTGATCGCGTGGCCGCTGAACAGTTCGGCGCGCTTGAGCACGTCGTACAGCGCCAGCAACATTTCCTTCAACTCCACCGGCGGCGGCAGCTTGACTGCGGCCCGGTCCGGCACGTGGGCGTGCACCGGGGTGGTGTCGCGGTCCTGCCGCGGCAGCGCGTCGATGTCCTCGGCCGCCTGCTTGAAGCGTTCGTACTCCTGCAAGCGGCGGACCAGTTCGGCGCGCGGGTCCACTTCCTCGCCGTCTTCGGCCGGCGGCCGCGGCAGCAGCATCCGCGACTTGATCTCGGCCAGGATCGCGGCCATCACCAGGTATTCGGCCGCCAGTTCGAAGCGCAGCTCCTGCATCACGTTGATGTAGTCCACGTACTGCCGGGTGATCTCGGCGACGGGGATGTCCAGGATGTCCAGGTTCTGCCGGCGGATCAGGTACAGCAGCAGGTCCAGCGGGCCTTCGAACGCGTCCAGGATGACTTCCAGCGCGTCCGGCGGAATGTACAGATCCTGCGGGATCTGCAGCACCGGCTGCCCATGCACCACCGCCAGCGGCATTTCCTGCTGCTGTGGCGGGGTCGTCTGGATTGGCGGGTTCGCGTCGAGCGCGAGTTCGGAGGTCATCGGTTGGACATCGGTGTTGCGGTAGCGAAGGGCCGGGCAGGCGCGACCCGGCGCGGCTCCTTGCCGGCAGTGCTGCGGTTCAATGGCGCGTCGTCCCCGCAACGCGCTCGGTACTTCAACAAGACACACGACGCACGCCACGCGTGTCGTGGCGGCGGGAACTGCAGAGGAGGACGTCTGCGCGGGCGGTGTCAGGCAGCGAATCGGTCGTCGGAAGGGGCTTGGGGTCGCCGATCACCGACGGGCCGCTGCATCCGGCCGCGTGCAATGGAACCAAGGGTAATGCGCCGGCGGGGTCGGTGTCCAGCGCCGCCGTGCCGGGGGCAGGTCCTACAATGGCAGGTCTGTGAACAAAACGAGGGCGGAGACGCGATGTGGTACGTGATCGAGGGGTACGACGTGGCCGATGCGCTGCCGCGGCGGGCGGCGGCGCGGCCGGCGCATCTGCAGCGGCTGACCCAACTGCAGGAGGCCGGGCGGCTGTTGCTGGCCGGGCCGTGCCCGGCGATCGACGCCGAGGATCCGGGCCCGGCCGGCTTCAGCGGCAGCCTGGTGGTGGCCGCGTTCGACTCGCTGGCCGAGGCGCAGGCCTGGGCCGAGGCCGATCCGTATGTGGATGCCGGGGTCTACGCGCGGGTCCAGGTGCGGCCGTTCCGCAAGGTGCTGCCATGAGCCAGGTCGGCGCCGAGCGGGTGGCGCGGATCCGCGCCGCGCTGGAGCTGGCGTTCGCGCCGCAGGCGCTGGAGGTCGAGGACGACAGCCACCGTCACGCCGGCCACGCCGGCGCGCGCGATGGCCGCGGGCATTTCAATGTCCGGGTGGTCAGTGCGACGTTCGCCGGGATGGCGCCGCTGGCCCGGCACCGCGCCGTCTATGCGGCGCTGGGGGACATGATGCAGACCGACATCCATGCGCTCTCGATCCGCGCCGAGGTCCCGGGCACGCCCGGCTGACGGCTGCGGTCGGCTGAGGCGGCGCCGGCTCGAACAGGGGTGCGCACTCCAGGGAAAATCGGAATGTGCACCTGGATTATGTTGCGTTGCGGCACGATTCCGGCCGGTTTCGCATTATTCAAGCGCCTGAAAAACAAGACTTTTATTGGAAAAATAACAAAAGGCTTCTGCCTCGCGCTGAAAACGATTACAGTCCGCGCCAGTTTCTCAAGGTCTCTGCCGCGGAGGGCGGCACGATGGCGAAGAGCGCGGTCACCATCAAAGACGTTGCACGTGAGGCCAGGGTATCCGTGGCCACCGTGTCGCGTGCGCTCAACGGCCACGAGAACGTGGCCGCGCCGGTGCGGACCCTGGTCCTGGAAGTGGCCGAGCGCCTGCGCTACAGCCCGCATGCGGCGGCGCGCAGTCTCAGCAGCCGCCGCACCCAGACCCTGGGCGTGGTGTTGCCCGACCTGTACGGCGAATTCTTCTCCGAACTGATCCGCGGCATCGACGGCGCCGCCCGCGCGCGTCGCCAGCACCTGCTGGTGTCCAGCTACCACGGCGACCCGGAAGAGCAGGGGCGGGCACTGCGCGCGATGCGCGGCCGCGTCGACGGCCTGCTGGTGCTGTCGCCGTATGCCGAGCGACCCGGCTTCCTCACCGACAACCTGCCGCAGGCGCTGCCGACGGTGTTGATCAACACCCATCTGCCGGGCACCGAGTATCCGGTGCTGAGCATCGACGACCACGGCGGTGCGGTGGCGATGACCGAGCACCTGCTGGCGATGGGGCATCGCCGCATCGCCTTCATCGGCGGCCCGGAACTGAACTTCGACGCGCGCGAACGTCTGCGCGGCTTCCGCGATGCCATCGCGCGCCATCCCGGCCAGGCGCATGGCCAGGAGTTTCCCGGCGACTTCGACGAAGCCTCCGGCTATCGCGCCGGACAGGCGATGCTGCAGGCCGACGCGTTGCCCGATGCGGTGTTCGCCGCCAACGACATGACCGCGCTCGGCTGCCTGTACGCCTTCACCCAGCGCGATGTGCGCGTGCCCGACGACGTCGCATTGGCCGGCTTCGACGACATTCCGCTGGCGCGTTTCGTTCACCCATCTCTCACCACCATGCGCGTCAGCATCGCCGGGCTTGGTGAGCAGGCGATGCATCGCCTACTGCATCTGATCGATCGGCCCGACGCGGACGACCGACAGCGGCAGACCCTGGTTCCGACGTTGGTCGTGCGCGATTCCAGCACGGCCCGTTCCTGATGCGACGCGGTCTTCCGCGCCGCATCGCTTGTTCCACTTCGTTCCATCGAAGCACCACGCACCACCCATAACGAGCATCACGTCTTCCTGGAGGGAAAACCCCACATGCAACACACCCCGCACTCCGCCCGGCCCACGCGCAAGCTGTTGAGCTGCGCCCTCGCCAGTTGCCTGCTGCTGGGCGCCGCGCCGGCATTCGCGCAAAGCACCGGCGCCACCATTCGCGGCCAGGTCAAGGTCGATTCGGCGCCGGCCGCGTCCGCGCAGGTCACCGCCACCAACCTGGCCACCGGTCTGACCCGTAGCGTGCAGACCAGCAACGGCACCTATTCGGTCGGCGGCCTGCCGCCGGGTTCCTATCGCATCGACGTCACCGCCGACGGCAAGACCACCTCGCAGAACGTCACCGTGCAGGTCGGCCAGACCGCCACCCTGGATCTGGGCGTGGGTGGCGAAGCGGCCACCGCCAACGGGCAGGGCGCGACCACGCTCGACGCGGTGCAGGTGCAGGCGCCGCCGGTGCTGGTGGAAACCCGCACCTCGGAGAACGCCACCTACATTTCCAACGTGCAGATCGAGAAGCTGCCGCAGGCCACGCGCAACTTCCTGGAACTGGCCGACAGCGTGCCGAGCGTGCAGTTCCAGCGCGACGCCAAGGGCAACACCACGGTGCGCTCCGGCGCGACCTCGGCCAACGGCACCAACGTCTACATCGACGGCATCAGCCAGAAGAACTATGTGCTGACCGGCGGCGTCAGCGGCCAGGATTCCAGCCGCGGCAACCCGTTCCCGCAGTCGGCGATCGGCGAGTACAAGGTCATCACCTCCAACTACAAGGCCGAGTTCGACCAGGTCAGCAGCGCGGCGATCGTCGCCTCGACCAAGTCCGGCACCAACGATTTCCACGGCAGCTTCTTCTGGGATACGACCAACGACGACTGGCGCGCCGAAAGCCCGCTGGAGCGCAAGGCCGGCCAGCGCGACGACTTCTCCGAGACCCAGTACGGCGCCACCTTCAGCGGCCCGATCCTCAAGGACCGCGCGCACTTCTTCGTGGCCTACGAGGCCAAGGAATACACCACGCCCAACACGGTGATCCCGGGCGGCATCTACGCCGACCGCGTCGACCAGTTGCCGGCGCAGCTGCAGCCGCTGGTCGCCACCTACAGCACCCCGTTCAAGGAAGACCTGTACTTCGGCAAGATCGACTGGACCCTGGGCGACAACAACCTGTTCGAGCTGACCGGCAAGTACCGCAAGGAAGACGAGCTGTCGGACATCGGCGACACCACCACCTACCAGCACGGCAGCACCAACGGGCAGAAGGAAAAGCGCGCCAACCTGCGCTGGCAGTACAGCGGTGAGGCCTTCCTCAACGACCTGAACCTGAGCTACGAGAGCGCGTTCTGGACCCAGACCCCGCTCACCGACGGCAACGGCTACGTGCTGTCCTACGTGCCGCAGGCCGGCAACGAGACCACCATCCTCAGCGCCGGCGCCGGCAGCAGCTTCCAGAACAAGGGCCAGAAGGGCTGGACCCTGCAGGACGACCTGACCCTCAACAGCCTGGACTGGCACGGCAGCCACACCATCAAGATGGGCGTGAAGTACAAGGACATCCAGCTTGATTCGACCCAGATCAATCCGGCCAATCCGCAGTACTACTACAACATCCTCAGCGATGTCGGCACGCCGTACCGGGTGCGCTTCGGCGACACCGGCGACGGCGGGTCGGTGCAGTCGCAGAACAAGCAGTACGGCATCTACCTGCAGGACGACTGGGAGGTCAACGAGCACCTGACCCTGAACCTGGGCGTGCGCTACGACTACGAGAAGACCCCGTCGTTCCTCGACTTCGTCACCCCCGCCGACGTCGCCAGCGCGCTGCTGAACTGGCGCAACCTGGACAACGCCAACTACAACATCGCCAACTACATCAGCACCGGCAACAACCGCAAGGCGTTCAAGGATGCCTGGCAGCCGCGCCTGGGCTTCTCCTACGACCTGTTCGGCGACCAGGCGCACGTGATCTACGGCGGCGCCGGCCGCGCCTACGACCGCAACCTGTTCGACTACCTGGCGCTGGAGCAGCTCAACAACAACTTCCGCTCCTACAGCTACTACTTCAACAGCGCCAACACGCCGTGCTTGGGCCAGCCGTGCGTGGCGTGGGATCCGCGCTATGCGACCCAGGCCGGGCTGGACGGGCTGGCGGCGTCCAACACCGGCGGCGCCGGCGGTGGCCGCGAGGTCTACCTGATCGACAACAACATCAAGGTGCCGTACTCCGACCAGTTCAGCCTGGGCATGCGCAACATGCTGCATTTCTGGGGCAACGACTGGTATACGGACGTGACCCTGAGCCACATCGTCAGCGAGGACGGCTTCGTGTTCCTGCGCGGCAACCGCCGTGCCGATGGCTCGTTCTTCCTGCCCGGCACCACCTCCGGCGTGCCCACCGACTCGCCCAATGGCTACAGCGCGATCGTGCTCGGCACCAACGGCCTGAAGACGCGCAACAACCAGCTGGCGCTGAAGCTGGACAAGCCCTACGACAAGGAGTCCGGCTGGGGCCTGACCGTGGCCTACACCTTCTCCGATGCCAAGGAGAACCGTCAGTACGGCGAGCACTACGCGCTGGACCAGCCGTCGATGGCCGGCTACGGCTGGCGTGAGGCCGGCGGCATTCCGAAGAACCGCCTGGTGGTCACCGGCATCTACGACCTGCCGTACGACATCACCCTGTCGGCCAAGCTGTCGCTGGCCAGCCAGACCCCGCGCTACGGCACCGACTGCCTGGCGGGCAACGACCAGTGCTATATCATTCAGTACAAGCCGGATTCGACGCTGGGCTACAAGGAATTCAGCCTGGCGGCGAACAAGGAATGGGATACCGGGTCGGGCATCAAGTTCAATGTGCGCGCCGATGTCATCAACCTGTTCAACTGGACCAACTACGCGGACTACAACACCGACACCGGCACCTACGCCGACCTGAACACGGCGTTCGGCACGCCGAACGGCGTGCTCGCCTCGCCGATGCGGACGTTCAAGCTGTCGTTCGGCTTGAACTGGTAAGCAAGGTCGCCGCGGCTCCCGTGCGACGGGGGCCGCGGCGATGCGGAAGTGGGTTATTTATTGCGTGCCTGTAAACGATTTCACGGGGGGCACGATGAAGAAGCGGCGCAGTTTCATCAGGTTTTCGTTGATGGTGATGGCAGCAGGGGTGCTGCTGACGGCGTGCAAGCAGACCGAGGAGCCGAAGGCGGTGGAGAAAAAACCGGTCAAGGTCATCCTGGTCGAGGCCGAGCTGCCGCCGAAACTGCTGAAGCCGGAGCTGCCGCCCCTGTTCGAGGACATCGAACGCCGCACCTTCCAGTTCTTCTGGGACACCACCAACGAGCAGAACGGCATGGCGGTGGACCGCTATCCGTCGCGGCCGTTCGCGTCCATCGCCTCGGTCGGCTTCGCGCTCACCGTCTACCCCATCGGCTACGAGAACGGCTGGATCAGCCGTGAGCAGGCGGTGCAGCGCACCCTGACCACGCTGCGTTTCCTGCGCGACGTGCCGGTCGGCCCGCAGCGCACCGGCCGCGCCGGCTACAAGGGGTTCTACTACCACTTCCTGGACATGCAGAAGGGACTGCGCTACGACCAGTGGGTGGAGCTGTCCAGCGTGGACACCGCGCTGCTGATGATGGGCGTGCTGTTCGCCCAGTCCTACTACGAAGGCGACAATGCCGACGAGAAGGAGATCCGCCAGATCGCCGACACGCTGTACCGGCGCGTGGACTGGCCGTGGATGCAGCAGCGCAAGCCGCTGATCTCGATGGGCTGGTATCCCGAGCGCGGCTTCATCCAGCATGACTGGATGGGCTACAACGAAGGCATGATGGTGTACCTGCTGGCGCTGGGTTCGCCGACCCATCCGGTGGAGCCGGACGCGTGGCAGGAGTGGACGCGCACCTACAACAAGGACTGGGGCGTGTACTACGGCCAGGAATACCTGGCGTTCGGCCCGCTGTTCGCGCACCAGTACAACCACGTCTGGATCGACTTCCGCGACATCCAGGACCAGTACATGCGCGAGCATGGCATCGACTACTTCCTCAACAGCCGCCGCGCCACGCTGGCGCAGCGCGAGTACGCCATCGACAATCCGATGAAGTGGAAGGAGTACGGCGAGAACGTGTGGGGCCTGACCGCCAGCGACGGTCCGCAGAACACCACCCAGGACTACCGCGGCGAGCAGCGCCAGTTCTTCCACTACCGCACGCGCGGCGCCGGCCTGTTCGAGGCATTCGACGACGGCACCATCGCGCCGACCGCGGCGGTCTCCTCGATCGTGTTCGCGCCGGAGGTGGTGATTCCGGCGACCCAGGAAATGCACAAGCGCTTCGGCGACTTCCTGTATTCGAGCTACGGCTTCCTGGATTCGTTCAACCCCAGCTTCAACTACGATATCCCGCTCAAGACCGGCCGCACGATCCCCAACCGCGGCTGGGTGGCCAGCGACTACATCGGCATCGACCAGGGCGCGATCGTCACCATGATCGCCAACTACCGCAACGAGTTCGTCTGGAACGTGATGAAGAAGAACAAGTACATCCGCACCGGACTGGAGCGCGCCGGCTTCACCGGCGGCTGGCTGACCCCGGAGGGCGAGACCCAGCCGCTGCCCAAGAAGGACGAGCAGGCCGCCAACGCGCGTGCGCTGGGCATCGCCGAGTCGCGCGCCGCCGCCGCCGAGGCGCAATCCAATCCCGCCCAGCGCCAGCCGCAGCAACCGGAATGAGCACAACACGCATGATCGGTCGTTGGTTTTCGCTGGGGTTGTTGATGGTGGCCGTGTGCGGATGCGCACGCGCGCCGCAGGGCGAGGTGGTGCGGTTCTGGGCGATGGGCCGCGAGGCCGAGGTGGTGGCCGAGCTGATCCCGCAGTTCGAGAAGGAGAACCCGGGCATCCATGTGGATATCCAGAACATCCCGTGGACCGCCGCGCACGAGAAGCTGCTCACCGCCTTCGCCGCCGACGGCCTGCCGGACGTGTGCCAGCTGGGCAACACCTGGATTCCGGAATTCGCCGAGCTGGGCACGCTGCAACCGCTGCAGCCCTACGTCGACCGCTCCAAGGTGGTCGACCCGAAGGACTACTTCCCCGGCATCTGGGACACCAGCGTCATCGATGGCCAGCTCTACGGCATCCCCTGGTACGTGGATACGCGCCTGCTGTTCTACCGCAAGGACATGCTGCGCGAGGCCGGGGTGACCAAGCTGCCGCAGACCTGGGCCGAGTGGGAGCAGGCGATGGCGGCGGTGAAGAAGCATGTCGGGCCCAAGCGCTACGCCATCCTGATGCCGCTCAACGAGTTCGAGCAGCAGCTGTCGCTGGGCCTGCAGCTGCCCGATCCGCTGCTGCGCGACCACGACAACTACGGCAACTTCAACAGCCCCGGCTTCCGCAAGGCGCTGGCGTTCTACGCCAACATGTTCGACCAGGGCTGGGCGCCGAAGATGTCGGAGACGCAGATCTCCAATGTCTGGGACGAGTTCTTCAACGGCTTCTACGCGTTCTACATCTCCGGCCCGTGGAACATCCGCGAGTTCCGCAAGGTGCAGCCGCCGGCATTGAAGGACCAGTGGGGGACCATGCCGCTGCCCGGTCCGGACGGTCCCGGCGCCGGCATCGCCGGCGGCACCAGCCTGGTGATCTTCCGCAAGTCCGAGCACAAGGACGCGGCGTGGAAGCTGATCGAGTTCCTGTCGCGGCCGCAGATCCAGGCGCGCTTCCACGCGCTGATCGGCGACATGCCGCCGCGGCGCAGCACCTGGGCGTATCCGTCGCTGGCCGACGATCCGTTGGCGCATGCATTCCGCGACCAGCTGGAGCGGGTCAAGCCGGCACCGAAGGTCCTGGAGTGGGAGCGCATCGTGCAGGAGATGCGGCTGGCCACCGAGCGCGTGGTGCGCGGCGGCGAACCCCAGGAGAAGGCAATGCGGGAACTGGACAAGCGGGTCGACGAGATCCTGGAGAAACGCCGCTGGATCCATCAGCAGCATCGCCAAGGCACGGCGGCGCCGGCCGCGGAGGCCACGCCATGAAGCGCGGTTCCCTGATCGGCTGGCTGTTCGCCGGCCCGGCGCTGATCGTGATCGGCGTGTTCTTCGGCCTGCCGGTGCTGTCGGCGCTGGCGCTGAGCGTCACCGACTTCGACCTGTATTCGCTGGCCGACCGCCACAATCTGCGCTTCGTCGGCTTCGGCAACTACGTGGAGTTGCTGCAGACGCCGATGTTCTGGAAGTCGCTGTGGAACACCACGTACTTCGTGATCGTCGGCGTGCCGCTGTCCATCGGCGCCTCGCTGGGCGCGGCGCTGTTGCTGAACGCGCCGGTGGCGCGGTTCAAGGCGCTGTTCCGCACTGCGCTGTTCGCGCCGGTGGTGACCACCCTGGTGGCGGTGGCGGTGATCTGGCGCTACCTGTTCCACACCAGCTACGGCCTGGTCAATTACGGCCTGGCGCACTTGGGCATCGGCCCGATCGACTGGCTCGGCGACCCGCACTGGGCGATGCCGACCATCATGCTGTTCGCGGTGTGGAAGAACTTCGGCTACAACATGGTGATCTTCCTCGCCGGTCTGCAGGCCATTCCGCAGGACCTGTACGAGGCCGCGCGCATCGACGGTGCCTCGAAGTGGCGGCAGTTCCTGCACATCACCCTGCCGATGCTGGGGCCGGTGCTGCTGGTGGTCGGCGTGATCACCGTGTCCGGCTACTTCCAGCTGTTCGCCGAACCCTACGTGATGACCCGCGGCGATCCCCTGCAGAGCACGGTCAGCGTGCTGTATTACATGTTCGAGGAAGGCTTCAAGTGGTGGAACCTCGGCCGCGCCTCGGCGGTGGCGTTCCTGCTGTTCCTGATCATCCTGGGAGTGACGACGGTGATGCTGCGCTTCGGCCGCAAGAGGGACCTGGTATGAGCCGGGAGATCGGCGCCTCGCGCTGGAACACGCTGCTGGTCAACGGCGGGCTGCTGCTGCTCGCCGTGATCAGCCTGGCGCCGCTGTTGTGGATGGTGTCGGTGTCGTTCATGCCGGCCGGGCAGGCCAGCCGCTTCCCGCCACCGATGCTGCCCACCGGCGCCACCCTGGCCAACTACAGCGAGCTGTTCTCGCGCACCGGCATGGCGCGCAATTTCGCCAACAGCCTGCTGGTGTCCTGCGCGATCACCTTCGGCTCGCTGCTGATCAACACCATGGCCGGCTACGCCTTCGCCAAGCTGCGCTTCGTCGGCAAGGAGCGGATCTTCCAGATCCTGCTGGCGGCGCTGGTGATCCCGGCGCAGGTGGCGATGCTGCCGCTGTTCCTGCTGATGAAGCAGTTGCACCTGGTCAACAACTTCGGCGGGGTGATCGTGCCGGCGCTGGCGACGGTGTTCGGCATCTTCCTGGTGCGCCAGTACGCGCGTTCGATCCCGGACGAGCTGCTGGAGGCCGCGCGCATCGACGGTGCCGGCGAGCTGCGGATCTTCTTCCAGATCGTGCTGCCGATGCTCAAGCCGGTGTTGGTGACGCTGACCATCTTCACCTTCATGGCCGCGTGGAACGACTTCATGTGGCCGCTGATCGTGCTGACCGACCAGGAGCACTACACCTTGCCGGTGGCGCTGGCGGCGCTGTCGCGCGAGCACATCATGGACGTGGAGATGATGATGGCCGGCGCGGTGGTCACGGTGATCCCGGTGCTGGCCCTGTTCCTGGCGCTGCAGCGCTACTCCATCCAGGGCCTGCTGCTCGGCAGCGTGAAGGGGTGAGGCGCAACGCTTGCGCGCCACTGGCGCGCGTTGCGCCGAACGCCCGGCCATGGATGGCCGGGCCGGGTCATCCGGAGCCGATCGGTTGCGCCAGGGATGGCATGGGAAAGAGGCGAGTGCGGCGACGCGCTTGCGAGCCACTGGCTGCGCGTTCCCGAACGCCCGGCCATGGATGGCCGGGGCGGACGTTCTAGTGTGGGATGGTTGCGCCATGGATGGCAGCGGTGAAGCGGAGCATCGAGCGCCACTGGCTCGCGCGGTCGCGAACGCCTAGCCTTGGTGCAGCAGCGGCGTCAGCCGCGACAGCAGGCCGGGCACTGCCTCTGGGGCCACCGGGGCGGACGCCCTCGAACAGCAGCAGACACGCAACGAAACGACAGCAACGGGGAAGGCGATGAGGGACGGGATGGCGATGACGGGCGCACGCGCGATGCTGGCGATACTCGGAGTGGCGGCCGCCCATGCCGTCGCCGCGCCGCCGACCTCCACGGTGACGCTGGACAGCTTCAACGATCTGGACAAGTGGCAGATCGTCGTCTCCAACCAGGTCACCGCCTCGACCCGCCTGGTGCAGGCGGCCAGCGGCGGTCGCGCCAAGGCGCTGTGCCTGGACTACGATTTCAACGGCGTGTCCGGCTACGCCGGGATCCGCCGCAACGTGTCGATCGACTATCCGGACAACTACCAGTTCGCAGTCCAACTGCGCGGCGATTCGCCGAGCAACGACCTGCAGTTCAAGCTGGTCGACGCCAGCGGCGACAACGTGTGGTGGGTCAACCGGCCGCGCTATGCGTTCCCCACGCAATGGAGCCCGGTCACCTTCAAGAAGCGGCAGATCGACAAGGCCTGGGGGCCGAGCCCGGAGAAGGCGCTGACCCGCAGTGCGCAGATCGAGTTCACCATCTACAACCAGGTCGGCGGCGCCGGCACGGTGTGCTTCGACCAGTTGACCCTGACCCCGTTGCCGCCGCAGGACACCTCGCCGCTGACGGTCAAGGTCAGCACCGATACCGCGCCGGCGCTGGAGCAGCGCATCGCCGACGGCAAGCCGGACACGGTCTGGTACAGCGGCAACGCCAAGAACCAGACGATCATGCTGGACCTGGGCAAGGTGCGCGAATTCGGCGGGGCCAAGGTGCAGTGGGCGCCGGGCGTGTATGCGTCGCGCTACACCGTGCAGGGCTCGGCCGACGGGCGCAGCTGGCGCGAGCTGCGCGCGGTGACGGCCGGCAACGGCGGCACCGACTGGCTGGCGCTGCCGGAAACCGAGGCGCGCTACGTGCGCTTCGACCTGCAGGACGGCCCAAGCTTCCGTTACGGCATCGCCGACATCGCGCTGCAGCCGCTGGCCTTCGCCGCGACCCAGAACGACTTCATCAAGTCGGTGGCGGCGCAATCGAACCGCGGCTGGTTCCCGCGCGGCTTCAGCGGCGAGCAGCCGTACTGGACCATCGTCGGCCTGGACGGCGGCCGCGAACAGGGCCTGGTCGGCGAGGACGGCGCGATCGAGGTGGGCAAGGGCGGCTTCAGCATCGAGCCGTTCCTGCTGCTGGACGGCAAGCGCCTGAGCTGGGCCGACGTCACCACCGCGCAGAGCCTGCAGGACGACTACCTGCCGATCCCCAGCGTGGACTGGCGCCACGACAATGCCGCGCTGCGCGTGACTGCGTTCGTGCAGGGCGAGCCGGAGCAGGCGCAACTGGTGGCGCGCTACCGGCTCAGCAACCCCAGCAAGCAGCCGCACGACTACACCCTGGCGCTGGCGGTGCGTCCGTTCCAGGTCAATCCGCCCAGCCAGTTCCTCAACACGGTCGGCGGGGTCAGCCCGATCCGCTCGCTGGCCGTCGCCGGCACGCAGGTGCAGGTCAACGGCCAGCCGCGGGTGTTCGCGGTGCAGAAGCCGGATGCGGCGTATGCCACCGCGTTCGACGCCGGCATCGACATCGAACGGCTCGGCACCGACGCCAGCGGCCTGCCGCAGCAGGCGCAGGACCCGGACGGGCTGGCCTCCGGCGCGCTGCTGTACCGCGGGCGCCTGGCCCCGGGCGAGGTGCGCGAGGTGGCGCTGCTGATCCCGCAGACCGGCAACGCCGCGCTGCCGCCGGGCTTCGACGCCGCGCGCGCGCAGCAGCAGGTGGCGGCGCAGTGGCACGAGAAGCTGGACCGCGTGCAGTTGCATGTGCCGGCGCAGGGCAAGGTGGTCACCGACACGCTGCGCACCGCGCTGGCGCACATGCTGATCTCGCGGATCGGGCCGCGCCTGCAGCCGGGCACGCGCTCGTACTCGCGCAGCTGGATCCGCGACGGCGCGATGATCTCCGAAGGCCTGCTGCGACTGGGTCGCGCCGACGTGGTGCGCGAGTACGTGGAGTGGTACGCGCCGTACCAGTTCGCCAACGGCATGGTGCCGTGCTGCGTGGACGACCGCGGCAGCGACCCGGTGCCGGAAAACGACAGCCACGGCGAACTGATCTACAGCGTCGCCGACTACTACCGCTACAGCGGCGACCGCGCGTTCCTGGAGCAGATGTGGCCGCACGTGCTCGGCGCCTACGACTACATGGAGCAGTTGCGGCTGAGCGAGCGCACCGAGGAGAACCGCGCGCGCAACGCGGCCTTCTACGGGATGATGCCGGTGTCGATCAGCCACGAGGGCTACTCGGCCAAGCCGATGCACTCGTACTGGGACAACTTCTGGGCGCTGCGTGGCTACAAGGACGCGGTGAGCATCGCCGCCGAACTGGGGCGCGTGGACGATGCCGCGCGCTTCGCCGCCTCGCGCGACCAGTTCCGCCAGGACCTGTACGCCTCGCTGGACGCGGCCACCCAGCAACACCACATCACCTTCCTGCCGGGCTCGGCGGAACTGGGCGATTTCGATCCGACCTCCACCACCATCGCGCTGGCGCCGGGCGGCGAGCAGGGCCGGCTGCCGCAGGCGTTGCTCGACAACACCTTCGAGCGCTACTGGGGCGAGTTCGTCGGCCGTCGCGACGGCACCCGCGAGTGGAAGGACTACACCCCCTACGAATGGCGCAACGTCTCGGCGTTCGTGCGCCTGGGCTGGCGCGAGCGCGCCTGGGAGGCCACGCAGTTCTTCTTCAAGGACCGCACGCCGCAACCCTGGAACCAGTGGGCCGAAGTGGTGTCGCGCACGCCGCGCAAGCCGTTCTTCCTCGGCGACCTGCCGCATGCCTGGGTCGCCTCGGACTTCGTGCGCTCGGTGCTGGACATGTTCGCCTACGCCCGCGACGTCGACGACAGCCTAGTCCTGGCCGCCGGCATCCCCGCCGACTGGCTCGACGGCAAGGGCGTGGCGATCGAGCAGTTGCGCACCCCGCAGGGACCGCTGAGCTACCAGTTGCGCCGGCAGAAGAACCGGCTGCTGCTGAACGTCCCCGAGGGCCTGCGCATGCCCAGCGGCGGCCTGGTGCTGCCGTGGCCATACCCGGGCGAACCCGGCCGCACGCTGGTCAACGGCGAAGCGGCGCAGTGGGAACACGGCGAACTGCGCATCCATGCGTTGCCGGCGGATGTGCAGATCGAGGTGCGGTGAGGCCGGGAATCGGGAGTGGGGAATCGGGATTCGCAACAGCAAAAGCGCCGGCATGCCGGCGCTTTTGCTTTCTGGAGGATTGAGTTGTGAGAGCCGAGGTTCTGGCTTTTACCGATTCCCGATTCCCCACTCCCCATTCCTGGCTAGGCGCTCAGCGCCGCCGCCACGATCGCGGCCGCCTTCGCCGAGCTCTCGCGCACCTTGTCCCAGGCGCCGGCGGCCAGCCAGTCCTTGGGCACCATCCACGAGCCGCCGATGCAGACCACGTTGGGCTGCGCCAGGTACTCGGCGGCGGTGCTTTCGCCGATGCCGCCGGTCGGGCACAGCTTGAGCTCGGCCAGGGGGCCGGCCAGGCCCTTGAGCATCGCCAGGCCGCCGACGGCGGAGGCGGGGAACAGCTTGCACACGCGGAAGCCGCGCTCCATCAGCGCCAGCAGTTCGCTCGGGGTGGCCGCGCCCGGCACCACCGGCAGCGGCGCCTGCGCCAGGGCGTCGGCCAGGGTCGGCGTGGTGCCCGGGGTCACGATGAAGTCGGCGCCGGCGTCGATCGACTGCTGCAGCTGGGTGGCGTTGAGCACGGTGCCGGCGCCGATCACGATGTCCGGCAGCTCGCGCTTGAGCATCGCCAGCGCCTCCATCGCCACCGGCGTGCGCAGGGTCAGTTCGATCGCCGGCAGCCCGCCTTCGAGCAGCGCGGCCGACACGCGGCGCGCCTCCTCCAGGCTATGGACGGTGACGACGGGCAGGATGCCGGCCGCGCGCAGCAACTGCTCGGCCTTGGTCTGGTGTTCGGCGATGGTCATGACGGTCTCGGTTGCGAGGGGGAGGCCCTGGCCGCGCAGGCCAGGGCAGGGGAGGGCGAGGGGCGGCGCCGGTCAGGCGTCCTTGGATTCGTGCGGCGCGGCGGCGGCCTCGGCATCGCGGCCCAGGTCGTACTCGGCGTCGTAGTTCCACAGGTCGCCGTCGGCGGCCGGCGGGCCGCAGGAGATCGACAGCGCGCCCTGGTCGGCGGGACCGACCATGCGGCGGTTGAGCCCGAACAGGTTGCGGCCCAGGTCGTGCGCGGCCGGCGCGGTGTTCGGCGCCAGCGGCCGCGCCGCCCACTCGGCGGCGTCCACCAGCACTTCCAGGGTGCCGGCTTCGCCGTCCAGCCGCACGATGTCGCCTTCGCGCACCCGCGCCAGGGGACCGCCGCGCGCCGCTTCCGGGGTCACGTGGATGGCCGCGGGGAACTTGCCGGAGGCGCCGGACAGGCGCCCGTCGGTGACCAGCGCCACGCGCCGGCCCTGGTTCTGCAACAGGCCCAGCAGCGGCGCCAGCGAATGCAGTTCCGGCATGCCGTTGGCCTGCGGGCCCTGGTAGCGCAGCACCACCACGAAGTCGTGCGGCAGCGCGCCAGCGGCGTGCAGCTTGTTCAATGCCTGCGGCGCGTCGATCACCACGGCCGGGGCTTCGATCGTCCGGAACTGCGGCTTCACCGCCGACAGCTTGATAAGCGAGCGGCCGAGGTTGCCGCGCAGCAGGCGCAGCCCGCCCTGCGCCTCGAACGGGTTGGATGCCGGGCGCACCACCGCCTCGTCGGCACTCCTGGCCGGGGTCGGCACGTAGGTCAGCTTGCCGTCCTGCAGGCACGGCTCGTCGCCGTAGGCGCGCATGCCGCCGGGCACGATGGTGACCAGGTCGTCGTGCATCAGTCCGGCGTCCATCAGCTCGCGGAACACGAAGCCGATGCCGCCGGCGGCGGCGAAGTGGTTCACGTCGGCCTCGCCGTTCGGATACACCCGCGCCAGCAGCGGCACCAGCTGCGACAGGGCGTCCAGGTCGTCCCAGGTCAGCACGATGCCGGCCGCGCGCGCCACCGCCAGCCAGTGGATGGTGTGGTTGGTGGAGCCGCCGGTGGCCATCAGCGCGACCACGGCGTTGACGATGGCGCGCTCGTCGATCAGCCGGCCCAGCGGGCGGAAGTCGCTGCCCAGGGCGGTGATGCGCAGCGCGCGCTCGGTCGCCTGCTGGGTCAGCGCCTCGCGCAGCGGGGTGCCGGGGTTGACGAAGGAGGCGCCGGGCAGCTGCACGCCCATCGCTTCCAGCAGCACCTGGTTGGAGTTGGCGGTGCCGTAGAAGGTGCAGGTGCCGGGCGCGTGGTAGGACGCCGCTTCCACCTCCAGCAGTTCCTCGCGCGTGGCTTCACCGGCGGCGTAGCGTTCGCGGACTTCGGCCTTGAGCTTGTTGGGAATGCCCGGGGTCATCGGACCGGCGGGCACGAACATGGCCGGCAGGTGGCCGA
>JBEVKG010000220.1:0-6318 GCA_040509765.1 Xanthomonas sp. | reverse complement strand
GCGCAGCAGCGCCTGTGCCAGGCTGGCGCCGCCGAGGGCACGGCGCTGCAGCACCAGGGTGGCGTCGAAGCGCCGGCGCGTTGCCGCCGGCGCGGGATCGAGCACGTCCATGTGCACGCGCAATTGCGCGTCGGGTTCGCTGAAGCGCCAGGCGTAGGTGTGCGCCATCGCCATGAACGGCGAGACGTGGAAGCGCTTGGCGAAGCGCCAGGCGTGCGTGGGGCCATGGCTGCGCGCTTCGGCCATCGGCAGCACGTAGGCGTGGCGCTGCCGCCACGGCGTGTTGGTGATCTCGGCGACGATGCTGTGCAGGCGCTGCTGCGCGTCGTGGCAGTAGTAGAACGTGACCGGGTTGAAGCAGTGGCCGAAGTAGCGCAGGTGGGTGAGCATGCGCACCGGGCCGAGCGGGCGCTCGCCGGTGTGCTGCTGCACGCGGTCGCGCACCGCCTCGTCCAGCGGCTGCGCGGGGTCGCCCAGATAGTCGCTGCGGCGGAACTCGGCCACGTTGCGCCGATTCACCGACCACAGCCAGCGCCGCGCGAACACCTGCTCCAGTTCGTCCAGGTCCAGGTACAGCAGGAACAGCGGATAGCGGAACGCCAGCGGCTTGGGCGCGTAGCGGCGATGCCGCACCCAGCCGGTGTACACCGCGCTGTGCAGTGCCTGCCGGGTCGCGCCCGCCGCCGCCGGCGTTGTCGAGACGGCGCCAGCCGGCGGGGCGGACACGGCAGCGCGGCGCAGCAAGGTCATGACCAGGGTACCCCCAGCGCGGCGGCCACGTCGACGGCGCTGCGCAGGCCGTCCTCGTGGAAGCCGAAGCCCCAGCCGGCGCCGGCGAACCAGGTGTTGCGCTGGCCCTGGATCTCGGGCTTGCGCGCCTGCGCCGCCACCGACGCCTGGGTCTGCAGCGGGTGCCGGTAGCGCATGCGCCGCAGCACCTTGGCCGGATCGATCGCATCGCTGCGGTTGAGGCTGACGATGAACGGCTGCGGCGCCTGCAGCGACTGCAGCGCGTTCATCCAGTAGCTGACCGTGCACGGTGCGTCCGGATCGGCCGGCACATGCGCGTTCCAGGCGGCCCAGGCGCGGCGGTCGCGCGGCAGCACGCGCGCGTCGGTGTGCAGCACGGTCTCGTTGTCCTGGTAGCCGATCGCGCCGAGGATCGCGGTTTCGGCGTCGCTGGGATCGCTCAGCAGGCGCAGTGCGTCGTCGGCGTGGCAGGCCAGTACCGCATGGTCGTATTGCTGGGTGTCGGCATCGCAGGCGATGGCGACGCTGCCGTGCGCGGTGCGCTGTACCGCGCGCACCGGCGTGCCCAGCCGCTCGCGCACCCGCCAGCGGCTGCGCAGTGCGCGCACGTAGCTGTTGGAGCCGCCGCGCACCACCCGCCACTGCGGGCGGCCGCTGACCTGCAGCATGTGGTGATTGGCCATGAAGCCGATCAGCTGGCGCATCGGAAAGTCGAGGATCCGTTGCGAGGGCGAGGACCACAGCGCCGAGGCCATCGGCACCAGGTGTGCGTCGCGGAACACCTGGGAGTAGCCGTGGCGCTGCAGGAATTGCCCGAGGGTCAGTTGCGCCAGCGCAGCGTCGTGCAGCACCTGCGGCGCCTCGCGGTAGAACCGCCGCAGGTCGCGCAGCATGCGCCAGAAGCGCGGCGACAGCAGGTTGCGGCGCTGGCAGAACAGCCCGCCGAGGGTGCCGGCGTTGTACTCCAGCCCGGTGCGTTCCTCGTGCACCGAGAAGCTCATCGTGGTCGGCTGCGACTCCACCCCGAGCCGCGCGAACAGCGCGCTCAGCAGCGGGTAGTGCTGCGGATTGAACACGATGAAGCCGCTGTCCACCGCGTACTCCACGCCGTCCAGCGCGATCGCGTGGGTATGGGTATGCCCGCCGAGATAGTCGGCCGCTTCGTACAGCGTCACTTCGTGGCGCTGCGACAGCAGCCACGCCGCGCCGAGGCCGGCGATCCCCGAACCCACCACCGCGATCCGGCTCATCGGCCACGCGCCTGTGCGCGCACCAGCCCGGCCGGCACCGGCTTGAGCTCGCGGATCACGCGGGTCCACGACAGCGCCTTCAGGCCGTACCAGGTCAGGTCCAGTTCCCACCAGCGGAAGCCCTGGCGCGCGGCACCGGGGAAGAAGTGATGGTTGTTGTGCCAGCCTTCGCCGAAGGTCAGCAGCGCCAGCCACAGGTTGTTGCGGCTGTCGTCGCGGGTGTCGAAGCGGCGGCTGCCGAAGCGGTGCGCCAGCGAGTTGATGGTGAAGGTGGCATGGAACAGCGCCACGGTGGACACGAAGAAGCCCCACACCAGCAACTGCGGGCCGTCGGTGCCGAGCTGGGGCACGTGCTGCTGCAGCCATTCGCCGAGCAGGAACAGCGCCAGCGCCAGCAGCACCGGCAGCAGCAGGTCGAAGCGGTCGAGGAAGCGCAGTTCGGGGAAGCGGCGCAGGTCCGGGATCGCCTCCCAGTCGGTGCGGAAGCCGCGCGGGGTCAGGAACCAGCCGCTATGGCTCCACCAGAAGCCGTGCTGGCGCGGCGAATGCGGATCGGCCGGGGTGTCGGTATGGCGATGGTGGTTGCGGTGGTGCGCGGCCCACCACAGCGGCCCGCGCTGCACGCAGGTGGCGCCGATCGCAGCGAACAGGAACTGCACCGGACGCGAGGTCTTGAACGCGCGGTGGGCGAAGTAGCGGTGATAGAAGCCGGTGAGCGCGAACATGCGCACCGCGTACATCGCCACGGCCATGCCGACGGCGAACCACGACACGCCGACCCAGAACACACCCAGGCACGCCAGGTGCAGCCCGATGTAGGGCGCGGCGCGCAGCCAGTCGATGCGGTCGGCGCGCGCCGGATCCAGCGGGATCTCGGCACTGGTGTCGAACCAGCGCCGCAGGGTGCGCAGGATGCGACCGCGCCGAGCAGGCGGTGCGGTGGAAGGACGGGGTTCCGGAACGGGACTCGGCACTAGCGCGTCTCATTGGGGGACTTGGGAGCGATACGGGCGAAACCGGAAGACGGATGCACCCGCGTCGCATTTCCCCTGCATGGCTGCGGGCGCGGCATGGTGGCCACGACGACGACGCGCAGGCGTCCCACGAATCGGAAGATCTGGCTGTCGTGCGGATGCGCGATGGCGGCGGCGATGTTGCCTGCGCACGAGTGGTGGGCAGGTGAATGCGCGCCGGGTTCTTGCAGATGAGCGCGGCACGCACTGCCTGCGACGCGCGCAAGGCACCTGGAGCTGCCCCTCTCCCATCGGGAGAGGGGTTGGGGTGAGGGTACGGCGCGAAGCGCCTCGCGGAATCAGGTCCACGAGGCTTCGCCCGTACCCTCATCCGCCCCTTCGGGGCACCTTCTCCCGATGGGAGAAGGGGTTGTCTACGGCGCCAGTTGCAGCGTGCTGATGCCGCCCTTGGCCACGACCGGGCCGGTGGCCACGCCGCCGGGCGCGCCGCCGGGCGGTTCCATGGTCACCGCCAGTACCGCGCCGTCGCTGAGCAAGGGCATCAGCGCATCGGGAATGCGCGCCACGCGCGCCTTGGCCTCGTCGAACACGCCCATCGAGCGCGCCTTGCCGTCGGCCGGGATCAGCCACAGTTCGGGCACGCGGGCGGTGTCGCGGCTGTCGCCCAGCGGGGTCAGGGTGATGCTGCGCTTGTCGGCGTCCATCAGCGCCACGTAGCCGGGCTTGCCGTCGTCCTGCATCAGCGTGGAGGTCATCGCGATGCCGCTGGGCTTGGGCGTGGTGGTGGCGACCGGCGGCGGCTGTGCGGCCGGCGGCGGCACCGGCGCGCGCGCCAGCAGCAGCGCCAGCAGGCAGGCGGTGGCGGTGGCGAAGCCGCCGGCGCTGAGCCAGCGCCAGGTCCGCACGCTGTCCCAGAATCCCGGCGCGGCAGGGCGCGCACGCGGCGCCGGCGCATCCAGGCCCAGCGAGGCGCGGATGCGCACCCACACGCGCTCGGGCACCGCCACCGGCGCGATCTCGTCGGCCAGCGGCATCAGGTGCTGCTGCCACTGCAGCACCGCCGCGGCGAATGCATGGTCGCTGTCGATGCGCGCCTCGGCGGCGCGGCGCTCCTGCGCGTCGAGCACGCCGAGCACGTATTCGCCGGCCAGCACGTCGCGCGGCGGCGGGGTTTCCTGCGGATCGGGCACGGAGGTGTTCATCGTTCCAGGCACGCTTTCAGTTTGGCCAGGCCGCGGCGGATCCAGCTCTTGACCGTGCCCAGCGGCGTGCCGCTGCGGTGCGCCAGTTCCTCATAGGTGATGCCTTCGAAGAACGCCGTGCGGATCAGGTCGCCGCGCGGCGGCTCCAGTTCGCCCATGCATACGTCCAGGCGCCGGCCGGCCACCCGCCACTCGGTGTCGGCGAGCGGATCGCGGCCTTCGTCCTGCAATTCGCCGGCGTCGTCCAGCGCCACCGACTGTCGCGCCGGGGCGCGTGCGCGCAGATGGTCGATGGCCTTGTTGCGGGCGATCATGGTCAGCCAGGTGAGCCCGCGCGCGCGCTGCGGGTCGAACTGCGCGGCCTTGCGCCAGACCGAGGAGAACACTTCCTGCAGCACGTCCTCGGCTTCGCCGCGCTGCGGCACGATGCGCAGGCACACGCCGAACAGGCGCGGCGAGGTGGTGCGGTACAGGCGTTCGAAGGCGGCGCTGTCGCCGGTGGCGGTGGCGACCAGCAATTGTCCTGCTTCGTCGTGATCGGGCGACTCGGTCATGCCGGGAGACGGTAGCGAAGGTCGGCGCGATGCTACAGGCTTTCGCCGCGGCCGTCGCTCAGGCGCGCTGGCGCCGCCACAGGAGGAGTGCGGCGAGCAGCAGCACGATCTCGAACGCGGCCAGGCCGGTCGTGGTCGGGCCCACCGGCCACAGCCGCAGCAGGCTGGCGCTGCGGTAGAGCACGATGGGGACATAGAACGCCAGCGCCACGAGCAGACCGGTGCGCAGTTGCCCGGTGCGGGCGAAATAGCCGAACAGGAACGCCATGCCCAACTGCAGGCCGCCGTAGATGACCAGGTATTCGGACTGGCCGGAGCGGTCCAGGCCGACATAGCCCACCGCCGCGGCGGTCTGTGCCGGCAGCAGCGTGCACCAGACCGCAAGCAGTGCGTACAGGGCGGCGTTGAACCACAGGTAGGCCTTGGCCATGGGATGTCCTCGTCGATGCGCGGGCGATGCGCAGGCATGGTTGTAGCGGGTGCGGCGCGGGCCGGCGTGAATGCGCTGGCGGCGCGGCTCAGCGCGCGCTGCATTGCGCGACCAACGGTTGCTGCAGCGCCTGCTCCCAGGCGCCGGCGCCGGCCTGGCTGCGCAGGCGTTCGGGAAAGTCGATGCGCACGTTGGGGTAACGGCCGTGCGCATCGCGGATGTTGCCGACGCCGCGGAACTCCAGCAAACGCTTGTCCTTTCGCGCGTAGGCGACGCTGAGGTCGGGCAGCAGCGTGCCGTACCAGGCCGCCAGGCTCAGGGTATAGCGCTGCACCTCGGCATCGGCCGGGCCGGGAGCGATGCGGAAGTCGAGCGTGCGCAGTGCGCTGGGCAGCACGAAGGCGATGCGCTGCGGCCCGCCGCTGCCCAGGCTGTCCCAGCGCTGGCGCAGGTAGGCGTCGAAGCCGGCGTCGATCACCTGCGCCTGGTCGCTCCTGGGCAGCGGCGCCCGGCGCTCGGCCTGGCCCTTGGCCTGGCTGAACATCTCGCGCCCGCCGCCGCTGCGGCGCACGCCCTCGCGGTAGCCGCTGCGCGCATCGACCAGTTCGAAGTCCGGCGCGGCGCTGCCGTCGTCCACGCGCTTGCGTGCGAACGCGGCGCCATCGGCGCATTGGTACAGCACCAGGCGCGCGCCATCCTCGCGCACCCAGTGGCTTTCGCGGTACAGCACCTGCTTGCCGTCGGCGGCATAGGCGATGCCTTCGTAGTGCAGCATCGCCTGCGCCGGCGCCGCGGCAACCAGCGCGGCGGTGCTCATGGCCAGGGCCAGCGGCAGATGCGGTCGGGTGAACGGGACGGCGGCGGTCGACGTCGGCATGCACGGCGCTCCGGTGGGATGACACCAGGACATACGCGGCGGGCGCCGATCCGGATGCGCCCACCGTGGCGGTCGCGCTGCGGCTGCTGTCTCAGCGCAGGACGATGCAGTCCACCGGGCAGGCCGGCAGGCACAGCGCGCAGCCGGTGCACAAGGGCGCCAGCACCGTGTGCATGTGCTTGGCGCCGCCGACGATGGCGTCCACCGGGCAGGCCTTGAGGCAGAGCGCGCAGCCGATGCAGCGGCTTTCGTCGACGATGGCCAGCGAGCGCGGCCCTTCG
>JBEVKG010000219.1:0-8887 GCA_040509765.1 Xanthomonas sp. | reverse complement strand
CGTCGGTGACCGGGATGTTGAAGCGGTCGCGGAAGATGCGGACGGTTTCGTCGTCCAGCTTCTTGGTCTGGTGGGTCGGGTTGAGCGACTCGCCCGCCGCGCCCATGCCGTAACCCTTCACCGTCTTGGCCAGGATCACCGTGGGCATGCCCTTGGTGTTCACCGCTTCGTGGTACGCGGCATACACCTTGTGCGGATCGTGGCCGCCCCGGTTGAGGCGCCAGATGTCGTCGTCGGACAGGCCGGCGACCATGGCCGCGGTCTCCGGGTACTTGCCGAAGAAGTTGTCGCGCGTGTACTTGCCGCCGAACGCCTTGCAGTTCTGGTACTCGCCGTCGACGGTTTCCATCATCAGCTTCTTCAGCACGCCGTCGGTGTCGCGGGCCAAGAGCGGATCCCAGTAGCTGCCCCACAGCAGCTTGATCACGTTCCAGCCGCCGCCGCGGAACACGCCTTCCAGCTCCTGGATGATCTTGCCGTTGCCGCGCACCGGCCCGTCCAGGCGCTGCAGGTTGCAGTTGACCACGAAGACCAGGTTATCCAGGCCTTCGCGGCCGGCCAGTGCGATCGCGCCCAGGCTTTCGGGCTCGTCCGATTCGCCGTCGCCCATGAAGCACCAGACCTTGCGGTCGGACTTCTCGATCAGGCCGCGGTGCTCCAGGTATTTCATGAACTGCGCCTGGTAGATGGCGCTGAGCGGGCCCAGGCCCATCGACACGGTGGGGGTCTGCCAGAAGTCCGGCATCAGCCACGGGTGCGGATAGGAGGAGATGCCCTGCCCGTCCACTTCCATGCGGAAGTTGTTGAGCTGGTCTTCGCTGATGCGGCCTTCCAGGAAGGCGCGGGCGTAGATGCCGGGGGAGCTGTGGCCCTGGATGTACAGCAGGTCGCCGGGGTGCTTGTCCGAGGGCGCGCGCCAGAAGTGGTTGAAGCCCACGTCGTACAGGGTGGCGCTGGAGGCGAAGGAGGCGATGTGGCCGCCCAGGTCGCCCGGCTTGCGGTTGGCGCGGACCACGGTGGCCATGGCGTTCCAGCGGATGATCGAGCGGATCTTCCACTCGATGGCCGCGTCGCCCGGGCTCTTGGCCTCGTTGGCGGGGGCGATGGTGTTGACGTACTCGGTGGTCGGCGAGAACGGCAGGTAGGCGCCGGAACGACGGGTCAGTTCGACCATGTCCTCCAGCAGCTGATGCGCGCGCTCGGGGCCTGCGACATCGATGACGGCCTTGAGCGATTCGATCCACTCCTGGGTCTCAGTGGGGTTCGGATCGTTCTGCAGCACCTCGTTCAACCAGTTCATAACGCTCCCGTAGGTCGCACGCACGCGCGCGATGGCATGTGTTTTCTCGAAGCCTGCAAGTGTAGCGCAACCGCTTCCAAGGACCTCGTACGCCAGCGTATGGAACGGACTGTCACATTGGCCCGGGACACCCCGCGGGACAGCCACCGACGCCGCTGTGCCGGGCGGCCGCGGCTGCGCTTATGATCGGGCTCCAGGCCCCCGTGGAGCGCCGCCATCGCCGTCGCCTCGTCAGCGCAGGAGCCTTCCGCGGTCGCCTGGCGGCACAGCCTGCGCACGCGGCTGCTGTTGTGGGGCAGCCTGCTGCAGGTGGCGCTGCTGCTGGGCCTGGCCCTGCTGTTCTACCTGGGCGCGCGCGAGGTGATGGTGCGCAACGCGCGCGAGGAGGTGGCCGGGCTGACCCAGCAGACCGCGCGCAGCCTGGACGCCACGCTGGGCTCGGTGCAGGTGAGCGGGCGCACCCTGGCCGCCGCCGCGGCCGGGCTGGGCCGGCAGCCGTTCAACCTGCGCAGCCTGCTGCAGGCCACGCTGCAGGGCGACCCGGACATCGCCGGGGCCTTGCTGGTGATCGAGCCGGGCGCGCTGAAGGGCGACGACCGCGGCTTTGCCTGGCACCTGCGGCGCACCGCCACCGGGGTGCTGGAGCAGCCGGTGGAGGCGCTGGGCTTCGATGCGCGCAGCATGCCCTGGTACCGGCGCACGCTCATCGCGCCGGCGCCGTGGTGGTCCGAGCCGTACAGCGACGCCGGCACCGGCGGCGCCTACCTCACCACCTACAACCTGCCGCTGCGCCTGCCCGGCGACGGGCCGCAGGCGCCGGCGATCGGCATGGTCAGCGTGGACGTGCCGCTGCAGCGGCTGCAGGCCATCGTCGCCGAGCTGCCGGCCAACAGCGGGCTGCAGCCGATGCTGCTGTCGCCGGACGGGCTGTTCGTGCTGCACCCGGACCCAGCGCTGCGCTTCCGCCGCACCCTTGAGGCGCACGTGGCGCGGGCGCGGCCGGACCTGTCGCCGCTGGCGCAGGCGGCCGACGCGCGCACGCCGGTGCGCTTCGAGCACACCGCGCCGGACGGCACCCGCTACCTCACCCAGAGCGCGACGGTGGGCGACACCGGCTGGACTTTCGCGCTGAGCGTGTCGGAGGACTACATCCTGGCCGGGCTGGACCGCATCGTGCTGTGGGGCGCGCTGGCCGGCGCCGCCGCGCTGGCGCTGTGGCTGTGGCTGCTGCACCGCTACACGGTGCGGCTGGTGCGGCCGATCGAGGACCTGACCGATGCGGCGCTGCACTTCAGCCAGGGCGCGTTCGACGCCCCGCTGCGGCATGTGGAACGCGCGGACGAAGTGGGGGTGATGGCGCGCACTTTCGACAGCGCGCGCGCCTCGATCAAGCGCCAGTTGGACGAGATCGCCACGCTGGCGCAGGCGCGGCAGCGCATGCAGAGCGAGCTGTCGATCGCGCGCGACATCCAGCAGGCGATGCTGCCGGTCGGGCGGACCTTCGACAGCGCCAACAAGCACCTGGAGACCCATGCGCTGCTGGAGCCGGCGGAGATGGTCGGCGGCGACTTCTACCAGTTCTTCGAGACCGAGCCGGGGCTGCTGTGGTTCGTGGTCGGCGACGTGTCCGACAAGGGCGTGCCGGCGGCGCTGTTCATGGCCCGGGCGATGACCGTGCTGGAGATCGCCGCGCGCCGGCACACGCGCCCGGACGCGATCCTGATCGCGGCCTCGCAGCGGCTGGTGGAAGGCAACGAGCCTTGCATGTTCGCCACCGTGCTGTGCGGGCTGATCGACGTGCACAGCGGCGACTACTGGCTGTCCAGCGCCGGCCACGAGGCACCGCTGCTGCTCGGCGCCGACGGGCATGCGCAGGTGCTGCCGCTGGAATCGGGCCCGCCGCTGGGGCTGGAGCCGCAGTCGCGCTATCCGGTGCTGCACGGCCGCCTGGCCGCCGGCGCCACCCTGTTCAGCTACACCGACGGCATCACCGAGGCGATGGACGCGCAGGAGCAGGCCTATGGCGAGGTGCGGCTGCTGGCGGCGCTGCAGCCCGGCGCCGACGCGCAGGCACAATGCGCCGCGGTGCTGGCCGACGTGCACGCGTTCACCGCGTCCGCACCGCAGTCCGACGACATTACCCTGCTGGCGATCCGGCTGCGCCAGGATCCGGCACGGGAGACGACACGATGATGCTGCGCTGGCAGATGGAACCGGCACTGGATGCGCTGGCGCAGCTGAGCGACAGCGTGGAGGCGGCGCTGCTGCGCCACGGCGTGAGCGGCGAGCAGATCAGCCGCACCCGGCTGATCGTCGAGGAGCTGGCCTGCAACACCCTGGAGCACGGCCACCTGCGCCGTGAGCCGCTGCCGGTGGACGTGATCCTGCACCTGCTGCACGACGCGCTGGTGCTGGAGTTCCACGACAGCGGCCCGGCCTTCGACCCGCGCAACGCGCCGGTGCCGGACCTGGACGCGGACATCGCCGAGCGCCCGATCGGCGGCCTCGGTCTGCACCTGGTGCAGCAACTCGCCGATCGCCTCGAGTATCGCCACGACGGCGGCCGCAACGTCGTGCGCATCGTCCTGCTGCAGCCCGCCGATCCATCCCTTCAGGAGTCGCCCGCATGACCACGTTGAGCCTGCAGATCGATCCGGCGCAGGACAAGCGCCAACGCCTCACCCTGAGCGGACGCCTGGACACCCACACCTACCCGGCCCTGGACGAGGCACTGGCGCCGCTGCTGGCCACGCCGATCACCACCCTGGTGCTGGACCTGTCGCACCTGCACTACATCAGCAGCGCCGGCATCCGCTCGATCTTCAAAGCGCGCAAGGTGCTGGCCGCGCGCGACGGCCGGGTGCTGGTGGTCAACCCGCAGCCGCAGATCCGCAAGGTGTTCGACGTGGTCAAGGCGGTACCGTTGAACGAGATCTTCACCTCGGTGCAGGAACTGGACGACTACCTGGACGAGATGCAGCGGCGGGTGCTGGAGCAGGAGCGCGGCGGGTGAGGCGCGCGACGTCCACCCACTGCATCGCCACCTCCGCCTTGTTGTGCAGGCTTGCCTTTGTCCCCTTTTACGAAATCGGCTGCGACAGGCACGGCCGGTAAAGTCTGTCGCGGCTGACGCCGCTCCCACATTAATGGGCTGGAACTCCGTGTGGGAGGGACTTCAGCCCCGACGACGCAGGGTGTCAGTCGACTTTCGGCTTGGCTGGTCGCGGCTGCAGGACAGTTGCCGCCGCGGCGGCGTGAACAAGATGGTGAGGAGCCCGTCTTGTGTGGGAGTCGACCGTCATGCAGCCGCGACGCGCGAAGCAGCGTGCTGTCCGATGGCGCAATGCGTCGGGACTGAAGTCCCTCCCACAGTGCGCCCGGCGAGCGCGCCGCAAGACCCTCTTTCGACACCAGCGGCTTCAGCCGCGACGGGATTTGCCGGTAACGCCCGTCGCGGCTGAAGACGCTACCACGGTGATGGGCTGGGCCTCCGTGTGGGAGGGACTTCAGTCCCGACGACGCAGGGTGTCAGTCGACTTTCGGCTGCGCTTGTCGCGGCTGCAGGACAGTTGACTCCCACACCGGCCACCGCTGGCCGGCGCAACCCGGGCAAGCCCATCCCGGCAGAGATCCCACGCGCATCGCACGCACCTGCACGACGCGAACGCACCCTGCCGGCTTGGCTGAACCGATCCCACAGCGCTCCCGGCGCCCGCGCCGCCAGGCGCTTGCCGACCACCCCACTTCGATATATCGTTTCCGCACCAGATTCGACATATCGAAATGCCACGACCCCACGCCCCTGGCCCGCACCCCGCGCACCGCCTGTTCGAAGAGGACCGGGCCGGCCGCGGCCGTGGCGCACGCGGGCCGCGCCCACTGGGCCACGGCGACCTGCGGCTGTTACTGCTGGCGATGATCGAGACCCAGCCGCGCCACGGCTACGAGCTGATCCGCGCGGTCGCCGAGCTGTTCCATGGCCTGTACACGCCCAGCGCCGGCACGGTCTATCCGACCCTGGCGCAACTGGAAGCGCAGGGCCTGGTCCAGGCCGATGCCGACGCCACCCGCAAGCGCTATGCGATCACCGAGGCCGGCCAGGCCTTCGTGCGGGCCGAGCGCACACAGGTGGACGCGGCGCTGCAGCGCACCCAGCACAGCGCCCGCGCGCTGGTGCGCGCCAACGTGCCGGCGCCGGTGCGCGAGGCGATGCGCCGCATCAAGCACGGCCTGCTGGCGCGGCACGGGCGCTGGGACCCGGACGAGATCGAGCGCGTCGCCGCGCTGTTGCAGGCCGCCGCCGACGGCATGGATGGCAGCACGCCCTGATTCCCCCCTCCAGCCAGCACGCGGACATCAGCGCTTTCGGCGTCCGCGTCGCCCGCCAACCCTCTCCCCCCCCTTCCGAGGATTCCCATGGCGACTCACGAACACCGCCTGCTGCGCCACCCGCTGCGCCTGCGCCATCTCCAGGTGCTGCGCACGCAACCACTGACCCCGCACATGCGCCGCGTCGTCGTCGGCGGCCCCGAGCTGGACGGCTTCGTCAGCGCCGGGCCGGACGATCACGTCAAGCTGTTCTTCCCCAATCCGGAGGGCGCGTTCGTGCTGCCGACGATGACCGAGCACGGCCCGGTGTATCCGGCCGATGCGCTGCCCTCGCCCGCCCGCGACTACACCCCGCGCCACTACGACGCCGACACGCAGGAACTGACCCTGGACTTCGTGCTGCACGGCGACGGCCCGGCCTGCCGCTGGGCGGCGCAGGCCGACCCGGGCGATGCGCTGGTGGTCGGCGGGCCGCGCGGCTCGTTCGTGGCCGCCGACGATTTCGATGCCTACGTGCTGATCGGCGACGAGACCGCGGTGCCGGCGATCGGGCGCTGGCTGGAAACCCTGCCGGCCGACGCGGAGGTGGACGCGCTGATCGAGATCCCCGGCTACGCCGACCGGCAGACGCTGGATTGCGACGCCGAACTGCGCGTCACCTGGCTGGAACGCAACGGCGTGGACCCGCGCAGCAGCCAGTTGCTGGAAGGCGCCCTGCGCGACTTCGATCCGCCCGATGGCGACGCGTTCTACTGGATCGCCTGCGAATCGGCACGTGCGCGGATGATGCGCAAGTTCGTCGAAGGCCACCTGGGCGTGCCGAAGGAGTGGATCCGCGCGACGGGGTATTGGAAGGCGGGCGGCGATCAGGACGAGTAGCACGCCGCGGCGCCCGCATGCCGCCACGCCGCAAAGTGCGATCGCAGGTTGGGTTGGGCAGCACTCATTTGTGGTGTAGACACGTGAATTATTAGTGACTTTCATCACAATATTTCAGAGGCATGCATTTTACAAAGCCACCGACCCATCGACGGATCTCGAGAGGCGGCGTGCACATGGACAAGGCTTTTCACGATATCGATCCCCGCGGCATTACGCTGAACCCGGACGGATCGATCAACTTCGCCAACCATCGATTGCGCGCCGCGGCAATCGCTTCAGCGACGGCAGGGGCGATTCGCCCCATGAGCGAAAATGCCGGAACGTGCACCAACTCCGGCACCTGCTCCTCCACGAATTACACCTGCAACAACACAGGTGACTGTTCCAAAGCGTCCAATGTCGGCTCTTGTCGAGCCGGCGGCCAGCCCTCGCCAAACGGTTGAGGCACGCCGATGCTGAGCGAGGCCACCATCGCCGAGGCGCTTTCTCCGCGCATCCTGTCTCTCATCCTTTTGCCGACCGAAAAATGTAATTTCCGCTGCACCTATTGCTATGAAGACTTTGCGATAGGACGCATGCAACCGAGCGTGGTCAGCGGCATCAAGGCATTGATCACCAATCGCGCGCCCCACCTGGATCGACTCAATATCTCGTGGTTCGGCGGGGAACCCCTCCTGGCGCGTGATGTCGTCCTGGAGATCGGCCAACACGCAAATGCGGTTTGCGCGCAACACGACGTAGCCTTCAGCGCCGACTTTACCACCAACGGCTATCTGCTGGAGCCCGCCTTGCTCCAACGCTTTACGGAACTCCAGCACCGCGAGTTCCAGATCACGCTGGATGGTGACGCAGAATGGCACGACAAAACGCGAGTCACCGCCAACAAAGGTGCCACCTTCGAGAAAATCTGGTCGAACCTCATCGCCTATCGATCACTGACGGCACGCTTTGCCATCTCGCTGCGGCTGCATCTGCACCAGGACAACATTGACTCCGTGCGGCGCCTCTACGCAAGCCTGCATCGCGAGCTGCTCGACGATTCACGGTTCTCGGTTTACTTCCACAAAGTCTCGAACTTGAGCGCCGGCAGCACGATAGGGGAAAAGGTGCTGCCGCGAGACCACTATCTGGAAGCCATCGCCTATATCACCGCCTCCACCGATCTTCCGCCCAAGGACGAGCGCCCGATTTCGGAAGAGCACCTGGATGGGTACATCTGCTATGCGGCAAAACCGAACTCGCTGATGATTCGCGCCAACGGGAAGATCGGCAAATGCACGGTCGCGCTCAGCGATGAGCGCAACGACCTCGGGCGCCTCCACGCTGACGGCACTATCGACATCGAAAACGACAAGCTGCGTCGTTGGATGAGCGGATTCTCTGATCTCTCCGAGCAAACGCTTGGTTGCCCGCTTTCCACCTTGGCAAGCACCTGAGATGCATCCCAATGCCCATTCGCATAGACCCAGACAAAATATCGCTAGGCAAGAATGCAGAAGTGCTGTTCGACGGCTCGGAAGCGTCTACCGCCGCTGCGGTCGAAGCACTCGCAACGCGGCGCTTCGGCACACTCGCCACCAACGAAGTCTGCAATGGCACCAACCCGGCGTGCACGAATACAAAAGACTGCTCGTTAGGAAGCAACACCAACTGCACCAACAAAGGTTCCTGTATCACCCCCAACCCGGGCCCAGGCCAGGGCTGACATGTAACTACCAGGTGGATCGCCATGACAACGCATACGAACGATAGCCGCCGCAACTTCCTCTTCGGCACGGCTGCTACTGCAATTGCCGCGATGATTCCTGCCGCCGCATCTGCCGCAGCAACCGGTGCCAGCGCTCCACAGACCGCGCCCCCCGTCGGCCGCGCCCTGCCCGAGACGCAGACCTTCGCCGTGCAGGTGCTCGGCGACCTGCGCCAGCCCTCGACCGACCTGCAACTGATCCCCGGCCAGCTCTCCGAGCCGCTGGCGCTCAAGGGCAACGGCACCTACCGGGTAAAAATCAGTCCCACCGACATCACCACGCGCTTCGGGCCGATCTACCGGCTGACCCTGGCCGATGCGCAAGGCGCGCCGCTGGAGGAGATGAACATCGGCAGCGACACCACCGCGACCTTCGCCCGCTATGGCGTGCAGGTCTATGCGCTGTCGATCGAACAGGCGATGTAGGAGCGCTTCGAACGACCTGCTTTTGCGGAGGCTCCGCCAGCGGCATCACGACCTTGCAGGAGCGGCGGCAGTCCCCGTTGTGGGATCGGTCGCGGCAGAGTGCCCCAGTAAGGCCCGTCGCGGCTGAAGCCGCTCCTACAGTGGGCCTTCCGTTGCGATTGGGGGTTGCCGTACGCGGTTCAGTTCGCGACACATAGAAAGAC
>JBEVKG010000218.1:0-5343 GCA_040509765.1 Xanthomonas sp. | reverse complement strand
CACGCGCGGTGGCCTTGGCATCGTGTTCCAGCGGCAGCTTCGGCGCCTTGCGGGTGGGACTGTCGGACTTGAAGTTCTGCCGCAGCGCGACCAGGTAGTTGATCGGCGTGGCCAGGTAGCGGATCTCGCGATGGTTGCGCATCATCGCCGACAGGTCCTGGAACGACAGCATCGCGGCGACGCCGCCCAGCGCCAGCATGCCGACCAGGAAGCCGATGCGGATCGCCAGCGCCTTCAGCGGCGAACGCCGGATCAGCCGCACCCGCCACAGCACCAGGATCGGCAGCACCGCGTAGAACAGCAGCGGCGCGATCAGCGCCGGGGTCATCAGCTCGCGCGATTCCTTGTGGTCGGTGGCCAGCACGTTGCGCAGCATGTCCGCGTCCAGGTAGACGCTGTAGCTGTTCATGTAGTGCGCGGCGAATGCGGTGGTGATCAGCAGGACGGTCAGCACCGGCTTGGCGATGCCGCGCCACAACAGCAGGCCGAGCAGCAGGCCGTGCACCGCCAGCAGCAGCAGGAACAGCGACAGCGCCAGCTTCACGTCGCCGCCGTGGCCGCTCATCGCGCTGCGCCAGAACATGCCGTTGCAGGCCAGGGCGAAGAACGCGCTGGCCGCCAGCGCCAGCATCTCGTTGCTCAGCTGCGGGCGCCAGGCCCACCAGCGGGCGCGCGATGCGGTGGACGGCGATAGCGGGGCGACGGAATGGCTCATGCGGCGGCATCGTTGGTGGTGGAAGGGCGCCGATCGGCCTGCGACAGCGTCGCACCCGACCACAGCATCGCCCGGTACAGGCCCAGTGCCACGCCCCAGCACAGGGCCAGCGTCCACAGGTCGTGCGACAGGAAGTGCGCGCCGCGCAGCTGTTGACCGAGCCCGAACAGCAGGCCTCCCCCGAGGCCGATCGCCAACGCCGGCCAGCGCCAGGCCGGCTTGAGCGCTAGCGCGACGAAGTACAGCGCCACCCAGGCATAGCCGGCACTGGAATGACCGGCGGGGAAGCATACCCCGCGCGGCATGCCCGCCGGGCGGGTCTCGAACAGGCCCACGAAGACCCGCTCGCCGCCGTAGCGGGCCAGGTCCCAGGGGCAGTCCATGTGGGTCAGCGACTTCAGTAGCGACACCACGCCGGTGCTCAGCGCCACCGCCAGCAGCAGGTACAGCAGCGGCAGCCGGTAGCGACGGCCGTCGGGACGGCGCCAGGCCCACACCGCCAGGCCCGCGGTCACCGCCCACGCCGCGGCGCTCAGCAGCTTGCCGTCGTGGTGGATCAGGCTACGGGTCAGCGCCGCATCCTTCAGCGCCCACTGCCCGCCTTCCCAGCGATACAGCAGGTCGGCGATCCAGAAATCGCCGCCCAGGCCCATCAGCACGGTGCTGGCCAGCAGCACCAGGGCCAGCGGCACCCACAGATGGGAGAGATAGAAGTGCCGGCGTGCGCCGAGGTGGGGCACCGCCGCAGCGGACAATCGCAGGGGCGTACTGAGCATGGTCGACGAAGGCGGCCAGGGACGGCGGGAAAGTGGGGGCATGGTCGGGTTGCAGGTGTCGGATAGCTGTCGGAACTGCGGGTGGGAGAGCCGAGGCTTCAGCAAAGGTTGCGCACGGCCGCGGTCATGCAAGCGCCGGGCCACAGGCCTCGGGAGCGCAGGGACGTCGCGGGGAACGGCACGGTCGGGCCTCGGCGGCGGCGGACGGGGAGGGCAGCCTGACCGCGGCGTGTTGGGATCCTTTCCAGGTTTTGTCGAGATTCGATCAAGACGCGCCGCCGTTCTGACGGCGTTCCGACATGCTTCCGCTAGCATGGGCAGGTCCGTCCCCCGAATTCGAGCGCCCCCATGCGGCTGCTGGTCATAGAAGACAACCGGAACCTGGTCGCCAACCTGTTCGACTACTTCGAGGTGCGCGGCCACACCCTGGATGCGGCGCCGGACGGCATCACCGGGCTGCACCTGGCCACCACCCAGCGCTACGACGCGCTGATCCTGGACTGGATGCTGCCGCGCCTGGACGGGCAGCAGGTGCTGCGCGCGCTGCGCGAGGAACACCATGCCGACGTGCCGGTGATCATGCTGACCGCGCGCGACGAACTGCCGGACAAGATCGCCGGTTTCCGCGCCGGCGCCGACGACTACCTGACCAAGCCGTTCGCGCTGCCGGAGCTGGAAGTGCGGCTGGAGGCGCTGCTGGTGCGCGCCAGCGGCCGCGGCCGCAGCAAGCTGCTGCGCGTGGGCGACCTGCAACTGGACCTGTCCACGCTGGAAGTGACCCGCGGCGGGCGCGCCCTGCACCTGTATCCGGCCTGCCGCAAGCTGCTGGAGGTGCTGATGCAGGCCAGTCCGGCCGCGGTCACCCGCGACCGCCTGGAGCAGGCGCTGTGGGGCGACGAGCCGCCGGACGGGGACATGCTGCGTTCGCACATCTACGACCTGCGCCGCAGCGTCGACGGTCCGTTCGCGGCCAAGCTGATCCACACCCTGCCGCGCATCGGCTACCGCCTGGCGGTGGTTGGCCCCCACGAGGGCGAGCATGCCGACTAGGGCCGGGCTGCGGCAGCGGCTGACCCTGTGGCTGGTCGGCTACGCGGCGCTGCTGTCGCTGGCGGTGTTCGTGCATGGCTACATCGTCAACGACCAGGCCGAGCAGCTCACCTGGCGCTCGCTGCTGACCTCCGAGCTGGATCACTTCCTGGCGCGCAGCGCGGCCGACCCGGACTACCGCTGGATCGACACCCGCACCGTGAGCCTGTACGGCGACGAGGGCGGTGCGCCGCTGCCGCCGACGGTGGCGGCGCTGGGCCCCGGCCTGCACGACGAAGTGCAGCTGGAAGGCAGCGAGAAGGTGGTGCTGGTGCAGGACGTGCGCGGCCGCCGCCTGGCGCTGGCGCTGGACATCACCGAACTGCACGATCACGAGGACAACCTGGCGCTGTGGATGCTGGTGTCCAACGCGGTGGCGGTGCTGCTGCTGGGCGCTCTGGTGGCCTGGGGCATGGGCCGGGTGGTGCAGCCGCTGATCGACATGGCCCAGCGCATCGGCAGCCTGCGCCCGGACCGGCCCGGGCAGCGCATCGAGGTGCATCCGCGCGCCAGCGCCGAGCAGGTGGTGATCGCCGAGGCGCTGAACGACTACCTGGCGCGCAACGACCTGTTCGTGGAGCGCGAGCGTGCCTTCATCGACAGCGCCAGTCACGAACTGCGCACGCCGGTGGCGGTGATCGGTGGCGCCGCCGAACTGGCGCTGGAGCAGCACGACGTGCCGCCCAGCGTGCGCAACCAGCTGCTGCGCATCCGCCGCACCGCCAGCGGCGTCGGCCAGCTCATCTCGCTGCTGCTGGTGCTGGCCAAGGACCCGGCGCGGATGGCGCGCGGCAGCGACCTGGTGCGGCTGGACCAGTTGCTGCCGGAGATCGTCGAGGATCACCGCCACCTGTGCGCGGACAAGCGCCTGGACCTGGCGCTGGCGCCGTTGCCGCCGTGCGAGGTGGAGACCCCGCTGGCGATCCTGCAGGTGGCCATCGGCAACCTGCTGCGCAACGCCATCGAGAACAGCGACAAGGGCCGGATCGAGATCACCATGCCGGCGCCGGGCGTGGTCTGCATCGACGATCCCGGCCATGGCATGAGCCCGGAAGAGATCAGCGCGATCTACATGCGCATGGCGCGCGGCGGCGGCAGCCGCGAAGGCAGCGGCATCGGCCTGGACCTGATCGCGCGGCTGTGCGAGCACCTGGGCTGGGCGCTGCACCTGGATTCGCTGGCCGGCAGCGGCACCCGCGCGACCCTGGACCTGAGCAGCGCCTTGAAGCATCCCGGAACGTCGGCGCCGTCGCCCGCGCCGGCGTGATGCGCTAGTCGTGCGCCGGCAGCAGGCCGCGTTGCGCCAGCCAGGCGCGCGCGTCGTCGGCGTCCTGTTCGAACCAGGCGCGGGTGGAGCCGAGCCGGTAGGTGTAGCCCCAGGCGTCCATGTCCGCCATCAGCCGCGCGCTGCCCACGCCGGGCAGGGCGTCGGCCAGCACGATCTGCAGGTAGCAGGTGGCGTCTTCCTCTTCCACCGAGTCGGTGGCGTCGGTGTGCACCTGCGCGCGCCGCTGCGGCGGCAGCACGATCAGGTGGCAGGCCTCGTGCAGTAGCGAATGCACCGGCGTGTCGTCGCGCACGTAGACGTCGCTGGCGATCACCCCGGCTTCCGGCTCGCCCCAGTAGCTGCCGGGAATGGCGGCGCCATCGGCGACGCGGTGCAGGGTCAGGCCGTAGCCGGCCAGCAGCGCGCGCGCCGCGTCCAGGCCGATCGCGCCCACGGTCAGCACCTGGGCGGCGGCAGCGGGAAGGGCGGCGTCGGTCTGCATCGGGTGAAGTTCGCTGCAAGCAGGAGGGCGCAGTTGACGCGCCCGGGAACGGCAGGCGTGGCCCGTCGTGGCGCCGGCGCGACCGGTGCGTCAGCCGCGGCGCTGGCCACGGCCGACGCGCGGCCTCAGGGCGTCGGCCCTTCCGGCAGGGCGACGGAGATGTCGAGCACGTCGTGCTCGCCGTCCTTGACCAGGTCCACCTTGACCGCGTCGGCGTCGATGTTGACGTACTTCTTGATCACTTCCAGCAGCTCGCGCTGCAGCAGCGGCAGGTAGTCCGGGCCGCCGCGGTGGTTGCGTTCCTGCGCGATGATGATCTGCAGGCGGTTCTTCGCGGTTTCGGCGGTGTTCTTCTTGGTCTTGAGGAAATCGAATAGTCCCATGCTCACCCTCCGAACAACTTGGTGAAGAAGCCCTTCTTCTCCACGGAGATGAAGCGCATCGGACGTTCCTCGCCGAGGATGCGCGCCACGGCGTCGTCGTAGGCCTGGCCGGCCGGGGATTCGGTGTCCAGGATCACCGGCTCGCCCTTGTTGGAGGCGTTGAGCACGTCGCCGGACTCGGGGATCACGCCGATCGCCTTCAGGCCGAGCACTTCCTCCACGTCGGTGATGCTGAGCATCTCGCCGGTTTCCACGCGCGATGGGCTGTAGCGGGTCAGCAGCAGGAACGCGGGCAGGCTCTTGCCGTTCTCGGCCTTGTGGGTCTTGGAGTCGAGCAGGCCGAGGATGCGGTCGGAGTCGCGCACCGAGGACACTTCCGGGTTGACCACCACCACTGCGCGGTCGGCGAAGTACATCGCCAGGAACGCGCCCTTCTCGATGCCGGCCGGCGAATCGCAGACGATGTAGTCGAAGCCGTCGGCGGCCAGGTCCTTGAGCACCTTCTCCACGCCTTCCTGGGTCAGCGCGTCCTTGTCGCGGGTCTGCGAGGCGGCCAGCACGAACAGGTTGTCGAAGCGCTTGTCCTTGATCAGCGCCTGCTTCAGCGTGGC
>JBEVKG010000217.1:0-17556 GCA_040509765.1 Xanthomonas sp. | reverse complement strand
CGGTGGACGCGGCAAGCGCCCTGCCCTGATTGATCGACGCGTAGACCTTCTGCACGTAACCATGGCGGTACCCGGTCTCGAAGTTGCCGGAGTAGTAGCAACTGAACGACTTGCCCCAGTTGCCGCCGGAGCGGCTGTAGCACTCGGCCAGGATCTTCGACGCGGCCTGCAGATTCGGACAGGTCTTGAACGCCTTTTCGTAGGTATCCAGGCCGTACTTGATCAGGTTGTAGCGATTGACCTGCCCCAGGCCCAGGGAAAAGTTGTAGCCCTTCTCTTCCAGCATCCGCGCGGTGGCGACGGCTTCGGACAGGTTCTGCGGCTGGCGCACCAGGCGGCCGCCGACCACGCCGATCGCGAACGGATTGTGCGACGACTCCACGCGCACAACGTGCTGCATGACTTCCGCCGGAACCGCCATTTCGGGACAGCTCAGTAGTTCCATGCCTGGCAACATGCCGTGGTTACTCCCTATGCATCGACGTTCCGGCAACTCGTCCGGAACGCCGCAGATGTCACAAAATCAATCGTGTTGGAAGAAAAATTCAAAGTCAATCGGCGTCGTTTCGCCCTATCACTTCAATGAACATATTCACCCTCCACCCGAGTGCGTGCGCTCCGGATCGAAATCGATACCGGTGATGTAGCGCCGGCCCGCATGCGATTTGATATGGACAACGATGTCGATGGTCATCATCAGCAACCGCTTGATGACGGCGAACTCCAGGCCCGACCCTTCGGCCGAGGCCTTGACCATCAGCGCCAGCTGGTCCCAGGTCTGCCCGATGCTGCCAGCGTGGCAGCTGGTGATGGAACCCGGGTGACCGGAGGCGCAGTTGCGAATGAAGTAGAACGACTCGTCGCCGCGCAACTCGGCCAGAATGATGCGGTCGGGCTTCATGCGCAGGCACGCTTCCATGCAGCTCTTCGCGGTGACGTTGCTCGTGCTTTGTCCACCTTTCGAATAGAGCAAATGCACGGAATTGGGCTGGCTGATGAAGAGCTCACGCGCATCCTCGATCGTCACCAGCCGCTCTTCGTGCGGAATGTGATTGACCAGCGACTTCATGAAGGTGGTCTTGCCGCTGCCGGTGGCGCCGGCAACGACCACATTCTTCTTGAACAGCACCGCCTTCTTGAAGAATTCGGCGTAATCGCGCTGCCGCCGCAGTTCGAGCAGTTCGCGATCCTGTTCACTGAGCCCCGACTGCACTTCCAGGATCTCCTGGAAGAAGCCGTCTTCCTTGTATTGCTCCAGCGTCTTGGTGTGCTTGGACGGCAGACGGATGGTGATCGACACCTTGCCGGCGTCGCAGGCAGGCGGGATCACGAACTGCGCACGCTGTCCGGTGGGAAAGGTCAGCGACACCACTGGATCGGCATCGGTGATGCGCTGGCCGGTGTTGCTCTCGTTGACCACCGCCGTGCAGAACTGCCGTGCGCGGTCGAAGGTCAGCGACGGAATGTCCATCCGCTGCCAGCCGCGCAGCGTCTCCAGGTACAACTCGCCGGGACGGTTGATGCAGATTTCCGTCACTTCCGGCGAGTTCAGATAATCCAGGATGCCCAGCACCGAGTACTGGTAATCCAGGAAATCCGTGGAGATCTGCGCGGTCGGAGAGTCGTCGAATGTCACGTCGCTGTCTCGTTCTCGATCAACGCGGCAACACGGCCGTGAAGTCGACGTCCTTGGCCACGTAGACGTTCACGATGGTGCCCTGGTTGATGGTCACGGTGGCGGGACGCCGGCGATCCAGCGCCTGGTCGGCCAGGCGCTGGACGGACTGCGCCGTATTGCTCTCGAACGGCTGCTCGGTGACCACGCCGGAGTTGAGGCCGACCGTGGTCGTCTTCGGACCGTGCTCGGCCGCCGCCCACTTGAAGGCATCGCTGAGCATGCTGATCATCAGTGCGGACGAAATCCGGCTCGCCCAGTGCGCGCTGTACTTGCCCGGATGGCCGGCACTGCCGAGATTGTCGACGCCAGGGCCAACCAGGGTCACGTCGATGCCGGTCGGCGTGGTGATGCGATCCCAGACCACCTGCATGCGCGGACCGGTCGGCTCTGCGGCGCCGTACTGACCGAGAATCTTCGATCCCTTGGGCAGCAGCAGGCGCCTGCCGTTGATGGAGTACACCGGCTCGGTGATGATGCAGGAGGTGAAGCCCGGGAAATCGGTGATGATCCGGGTCTCCAGCACGCAGCGGATGTAGGTGCCGCGCACCAGCAGACCGTCCGGATTGGCGATCGGCTTGGCGGAGGTCTCCTGATCCTGCTGTTGCGCTGCCCCGCCCTGCTCCTGCCCAGGCAGCATGCCGCCAAGGCCCTGGCCACCACCGGCATCCTGCTGCAGACCGGCCATGCGCCGCTCCAGCAACGACGGCCCACGCTCCTGTCGCTGAGCCGACTGCATCTGCGCGTCGGGATCGGTGGGCATCGGCGGCAAGGGCGGCAGGCTCGGCTGCTCGGCCAGCGGCACCGGCTCGGCCGGCTGCACCGGCGGCGGTGCGGCGGTCTGCGGCAACGCAGGCGCCACCACGGCTTCCTGGCGCGGCTTCGGCGCCGGCTCGGGCGTGCTGCTGCCGCTCACCAGCCAGAAGATCGCCAGAATCAGCAACGCAGCGATACCGGCCAGGAACACCAGCGCCTTGCGATTGAGCTTCTTCAGGTCGCTGGACCGCAGCACCGGCTCATTGGCGTCCAGATCCGGATCGGCGGTCTGCTGCTGGCGAGCGAAATAGGGATTCTCGCGCGGGGCATCGTCCGCATGCGGATTGCGCGGCTGGCCGTTATCGCGGCCGTAGTTTTCGTCAGACGGAGGTAGATTCGAGTTCACTTTTGCTTGTTCCTACGCAAGCCGACAACATTCTTGCCGTGGCGGATGACCAGGAAGGGATAGGTCCCGTGGACAATCAGGGTGTTGCCCTCGACTGTGGTATTGACCAGGAAATCCTCATCGCTTTCCTTCTCGCGACCGAACACGGCCGGGAAGTTGCCAGTGGGGAAACGCGTCAGATCCATTTTGATATAGGTGAACTTGCCATCGTCGTAGACGCTGCTCGGCACGATCCACATTTGCTTGGAGCGCGTGGAATAGTCGTAGTCGAAGTAGTAATGGCGGTCCTTGGTCAGCCTAGTATCCAGCTGCGACTCATCCTTCACTTCGTCGCTCGCGGCGGCAAAGCTGGTGTCCTTCGGATAGGTGAAGGTCACCTTGTACTGCACGCCAGCCTGCTTGGCCTGCTCCAGCCGCTGCCAATCCGTCGCCACCACCTTCAATTCCAGGATGTAGGAATGGGTGGCGGTGCGGATCATCATGTTGGTGTCGACGTCGACGTTCTTCGGCTTCAGATAGAAGACGTTCTCGCGACGGCTGAGTTCCCAGCCACTGGTGAAACCGGTGCTGTAATCGAGGATCTTCTCGTTCGGGCTCAGTTCGATCTGGGTGGTGATGCCCAGGCCGGTACGCACCTGATAGATCTTGTCAGGCTCGTACTCGTACTGCTGGACCACCTGGGCCGACGCGATCGGCGCGAACAGGCCCAGAGCCAGCAACGCAATATGCGCCGCACCGGTTTTCGTCAGGAAACTCATCGAACGTTCGCTCCATTACCATTGTGCTGAGGTGCAACGTTGGGTGTAGGAGGCGCAGTAGCGGGCTGCGCCCCCGGATAGACTGGCGCGCTGGCCGGGTTGGCCATCGGCGCCTGCTGCGGGACCGGCATCGTGCCGCCAGCGCCCGGCGCCACCGGCTGGCCCGGCATCTGCTGCCCCGGCACTTGCCCCGTCGCTCCAGGCATCTGAGCGGCCGCCGGCTGCTGGACTGCGCCCGTGGCAGGCGTCTGCACGGCGGGCGACGGCGGAACCGGCATGGCCGAGTAGTCGTTGTCGACCCGATAATCGGTCACCTGGAAACCCAGCGGATTCTGCACTCGCAGATCCTCGTCCATCGCCAGATTATTGTTGTAACGGAAGCCAAGGATGGCGAACTTGTTGTCGAGAAACGTGGATTGGCCGGTCTTCTTGTCGTAAATGCTGCGCTGGAAGCGCACATTGGCGCCGGTATAGGGCTTGCCGCCGCCACCGAGCAAAGTAATGCTCAGAATCTTGACCCGAATGGAGCGCACCTTGCCGTACATGTAGTACGGCGCGGACTGATTGCTGGGCGAATGCAGGTTGAAGTACTCAGCCCCCACCGCGGTATCCCGGGGCGCCATCGAGAACACCGTGTTCCAGTCATTGAGCCCCATCATCTCCGAGTCGTAGGACTCGCGCGCGGTAATGAAGCGTGCCACATTGCTCCTGGCCAGCGCCTCGCTCGTGGTGACGCTCTGCACATCGCCAATGTTGCGCAGCACCGACACCGAGGAATTGCCGGTGTACGCATCGGCCATCACCAGATACGGCACCTTCTCCTTCAACGGCAGCATGTAGTAGTACCCGCCGCCGAGCAGCAGGCACATGATGATCGCGCCGAACGCGACCCACCACGCACGGCGCTCGCTGCGGCGCGCCAGATCAGCGATGCTGATTTCGTAATTGACCGCCTTTGCAACCGCTTTGTTGACGTTTTCGCTTTCGACCGGCTTTTTACCGAACATCAGACTTCACCAGGTTTCGTAATGTGGCTGCCGGCGTACAGCGTGCACGCCAGCGGTGACGTCACTTCGCGCTGCCGCTGGCCGCCGGCGCACCGCTTACCGACGAGGACGGCTGCACCAGGATGCGATTGCCTGCGGCGGTCACGCTCAGCCCTTCCTGCGCATAGACCACGCTCAGCTCGGCGACCGCCTGCTGGATGCTGGTGGTGTTGATCTTGGCGACCGGTGCGTACAGCGTGTAGTCGGACTGGATGCCGTAGGACAGCTGCATGTTCGAATCCTTGGCCCAGCGCTCGAGCATGGTCTTCAGCGTGCCGTCCATCGGGATCGCCTGATACACGTACGACGAGTACAGCGGGATCTCCATGGTCGACTCGGAGAAACGATTGACCGGCTTCCACTTGCCACGGAAGTCGGGTGCCGGCCTGGTTGCACAGGCGCTCAACAGCGCGACGGCACTCAACGTAGCGATCAGCCGAAACATATGCGTTCTTTTCACGCGAGCCTCTGAATTGCGGAAACGTATTGAGAGCGGGCAGCGCACAGGCGGCCCACTGCTGGATGGCGGAGTTCGACGCGACGACGCGACACGCGCGTTGCGGGAAGGAAGGCGCCGGACACGGCGCGGGCACAGATCTGCGCCGAGCAGCGGACGACGTCCGAAGCCGCGCGATCAGCGCCGAAGAAAACGGAATTTGCCAGCAAACCTTCCATGTCACCCCTTACGTGCGCCTGTTCGGCCCACGTCCCTGTTCCTGTTTCTGTTTCTGTTACCAACGCACCGCCATACTCGCGAGAATGTGCCGCAGGGGCATGCTCACGTCAAGCATTTGGCAAAAAAACGTTCAATTGATAAATAAGCCCAAAAAATAGGTGTTTCCCGTCACACTTTCAAATCGAGAGCGTCGGAATGTCGACTTTCGGACGCAGTCGCGCGGTGAAGTGGCGATCCTTGTAGTACTTGATCTTGTCGCACTTCACCGGATGCGGAATGCCCTCGTACAAGAACACTTCCTGATCGTTCCCCATTGCCTTCAACTCCTGCGGCAGCATCAGCGCACGCTTCTCCTCCGACACGCTCCGGGTCACATCCTTGCCGCGCGTCACGTTCTTCTTGCGGAAGGTGGTGTAGCCCAGCATCTCGGAATAATCGTTGGCGTCCTGCTGCTCGCGCGGAGCGTAGAGAATCTGCAGTGCATGATTCGTGATGATGGTCCGCGAGATGTCTTTGCCATAGGTGGCATCGAGCTGGGCCATGCTCTGGATGATCGGCAGAAGGCGGACATTGTAGCCAGCCATATATGACACTGCCGAGGCGATGATGTCGACCTTGCCGATCGCGGTGAACTCATCCATCAACAGCAGGCACTGGTACTTCAACGCCGGATTGCTCTTGGGCAGCTCCTTGGTGTTGAGGTTGATGATCTGGCTGAAGAACAGGTTGATGATCAGGCGACTCTCGGCCAGCTTGTTGGGCTGGATGCCGATGTAGATGGTCATCTTCTTCTTGCGCAGGTCGGTCAGCAGGAAGTCGTTGTCTCTGGTGGCCGCATCCAGCACCGGATTGATCCAGGCATTCAGCGGCTCCTTGAGCGTGCCCATGATCGAGGCGAAGGTCTCGTCCGCCTGCGACAGCAGGTTGGAGAACGCCGACTTGGCATTGCCGCTGAGGAAGCGCCGCTCCGACAGCGACTTCAGGTACTTCTTCAGATCGGTGCCGTCGCCGGAAGACAGGCGGTAGATCGCGCCCAGCGTCGGGGTACCGAGACCGCCGGGGAAGCCGATGTTGCGCTCGTCGTCCCAGTTCTCGAACAGGTACAGCGAGAACGCCATGAACGCGTTGCGCGCCTGACTGACCCAGAACTTCTGGTCGTCGGAGCCGTCCGGATACAGCATGGCGGCGATGCTCATCAGGTCCGAGACGCGGAACGCCGGATCGTCGGAGACGTAGCTGAGCGGATTCCAGCGATGGGTCCGGCGGTCCTCGGCGAAGGGATTGAACAGGAACACCTCCTGCCCCTGGCTGGCACGCCAGCCGCTGGTCAGATCGAAGTTCTCCTGCTTGATGTCCAGGACCACCACCGATTCCTGGTACTCGAGCAGGTTCGGAATGACCACACCGACGCCCTTGCCCGACCGGGTCGGGGCGGCCAGGATCACGAACTGCTGGCCGCTGAGGCGCACCAGCTTGCCGCGGAACTTGCCAACCACGATGCCGTCGCCGCTGGTCTTAAACAGCCCATGCTTGGACAGGTCGGCCGCGCCGGCGAAGCGCGCGTCGCCGTGCAGACTGCGCTTGGCCGGCTTGAACATCAGCACCAGGATCAGCAGGGCCACCAGGCCGGGCAAGCCGAAGCCGAGGTAGCCAGCCCATTTGATCTTGCCCACGTAGGGAGCCACCTCCGGCAAGCCGATGGCGTGGACGTACTGGTAGTAGGTGCCCAGCCCGAACATCCGCGTGTCCAGCTTCAACAGCAGCAGGACCAGGTAGCCGGACAGGAAGTAGCCGCAGACGGCCGTGAGCACGACGACGAGCGCCGCCGCAACAAGTTTACGATTCGACAAGCCCTATCCTCCCTGATCCATCCTGGCCGACATTCTAGAGCGACTTCCGCACTTTGAGAGGAGTTGCGTCGGTGGTCTGCGCGGCAGTAGGGGTTGCATGCGCGGCATCGACCGGCGCCGGCGGACAGCCGGACAGGCGATTCCGCCACGAGCGACAGGACCCAGATGGCGCTCGTGGCAACGCCCCACTGTCCTGCGCGAGCACTGCTGACTGGTTCGCGCCCGCCCAGACGTGCATGGCGCGCCCTAGCGGCGCTGCCGCGTGCTCGGCTTGTTCCGCGAGGGCTTCTTTTCCGCGCTGACCGCGTCCCGATCGCGTTCGATCAGGGTGTCCAGGAAGACACGCGCCTCGTCCCAGGACATGTCGTGCGGATCCACGCGCGCACCGCCATCGGTGGTGACCGTATAGCCCACCACGTTGGCCGGGCTGTATTCCGGCTCCCGGGTCAACGCCACGAGCTGGTAGCGTCCTTTGACTTGCACCGTATGATGGTATTCCACCATGCGCCTGGCCTCCTCGCCTGATCGTCCACTGGATGCTAAAGCAAGCCCGGCCGCACGGCCAGCGGCCTGCCTCCGAGCCATCCGGCGGCCGTACCGCAGACACAAAAAAGCCGGCTTCCGCCGGCTTTGTCGTTTCCACGTCCGCGTCTTCGCGTCGTGGTGGGCGGTACAGGGTTCGAACCTGTGACCCCTACCATGTCAAGGTCGCGTAAGATCAACAAAAACAAGAACTAGCGCGATCACTGGCGATCAACAGAACCCTTGATCTATCAAGGGTTCGCGGCGCCTTGGGGGTCAGTTTGGGGTCAGTTGGGAGCCGCGTTCGTTTGCTCGCCGGGCATCGGCCGGAACAGCACGCTGCGGCCTGGGCCGTGTAGCTCACGGAGCCTGTCTGCCCACTTCGTCGCCCAGGCCTCCACGTACCGCGCCCCGTCGGCGGCGGTGCTGAAGAACTGGAATCGGAGCTGGTCGCTACCGACGTTGAGCGCCACCCTGCACCGACCGTTGGCCAACGGGCAGACCAGGGCGACGTTGCGGCCGGCGAATACCAGCGCTTGATCGTCTTCGACCCAGGGGCGCCATTGGAAGTCGTCGGGGAGTGCCATGGCTGGGATCGTACCCACCCCGGTCGCATGCCCCGCGACACCCCGCTTAAGGCTTCAGGGTATGCAGGGAGAGCCTATCAGGCCGCGATCTTGTACTCGTAGAAGGGGTGCCGCTTGTCGTCGAAGATCCCGTAGAGCGCGACCAAGTTGGCCGGGTCCGGATTGAGCCAGGCGTCGACGTGCTCGGGCTTGATGTTGATGATCGTGCGGTCATGGCCGGCGGCGGCCACCTCGGGCTCCGGTTCGTCGGTGATGGCGGCGAAGGACAGCAGATCCGGCTCGTTGCCGGCAGGGTCGCGCCAGTGGGACCAGAGGCAGGCGATCAGCATCGGCTCACCGGTGCTGGGGACGAACTCCAGCCGTTCGTTCTTCCCGTCGCGCTCCACGTTCTCGTAGAAGCGGTCGGCGACGATCAGGCCGTGCGTGTAGCCGAACTGCCGACGCCAGAACCCCTCCAGGTTGTCCCGGCGGGCGTTGTAGGTGCCGGGGAACTTGCGGTCGTAGAGGATCGGCGTGCCCGCTGGGCGGCACTGGTACCGCATCGGCTTGACGATCCGCCGCCCGCCCTCGACCACGAGCACGGGGCAGTAGACGCCGGGGAAGATCCGCCGGTCGTCTGCGCCGCGGCCGCCCTTCAGGGTGTCCAGACGGCGCTGGGCCTGCTGGATCTTGTTGCTGCCGATCCGCAGATCCTCCCGCGCCTTCTTCGTCTCCTTCGCCTGCAGGGCGCGCTCAGCGTCGGCCACCCGGCGCTTCTGGTCGAAGATCTCGCGCGTGAGGGTGTCGGCCTCGGCGGCGTCCGCCGCGCGTAGGTTGGCCTGAAGGTCCGGCGGTGCGATCTCCAGCAGTTCGCGGATCATCGCCCGCGGCGCCTTCACCCGGCGCGGCCGCTCCTCTGGAGACCAGAACGTGCGCACGTACTCGTCGATGTCCATGACCGCGCCGAACTGGCGCTGGTACTGCTTGAACTCGGCGTACACCTGGGCGGAATAGCACATAGCGGGCGGCCTCAGCGGCTGGGCGCGTCCTCGGCCAGGCCATGCCTTGCCAGCATCTGGTCGATGCGCCGGGAGACGTATTCCGCATCCTCGCCCGTGAGGGCGGCGTCCTCGATCGTGTCGGCGGCGCCAGCGAACTCGGGCCAGAAGTCGCCAAGGTCGTCGGCGGCGTCGCGCAACATCCGCGGGATATCGGACTCAAGGTCGGCCAGTCGCTGCTGCAGCTGTTCTCTATTCATGGCCCCGATTCTGCCCACCGCCATCGCACCAGGCGAGACGGGAGGGTAAACGGGTCAGGAACCCGGCCTGGCGCTGCTCAGGCGCCCGCGGGTTGAGCGGCCGTGCTGGCCCCGCGTCCGGTAGCGATAGAGTCCCACGGGTGCCGTAGGTGCGGTATCGGGGCGCTCCCCACCCTAGTGTCAGCAAATTCCTACGCCGCGGGCCAGCCGAACGCCGCCGGCTGCGGCAGCAGCGCCAGGACTGCCTCGGGGGTGTCGACGCCCTCGGGGGTGCTGGCCAGCAGTTCGTAGCCCTTGGCGTAGACCGCGTCGCGCCAGGCGATCGCCGCGGCCGCCTCGGCGCGGAACTGCTCGTTGGTGCTGGCAGCATAGGAGGCGCACGACACGATGCTGTCGTAGCCGCGAGAGCGCGCGACCTCGTCCAGCCACGCACCGATACGGGCCTTTGTCTCGGCGACCAGGTCGGCGCGCGTCACCAGCACCGGCGAGGCTGCATTGCCGGCCGCCAGCCATTCCTCGTACTCGGCCCACCAGCGGTGACCCCGCGGAATGCAGGCCCCGTCGGACAAACGCACGACCAGGTCAGGAAAGTTGGTTTGCTGGTAGCCCATGTCAGATCTCCGCGTCCGCCGTCCAGGCGCCGTTGAATGTCGCGCTGCCGGTACTGGTGACCGTGTAGCGCGGAATGAAGCGAGCCGCCTCTATCGCCACAGTGGTGACCCCGCTGCAGTTCACATACGACGCGCTGGCCCAGGTGATGGCCGGCGAAGTGCGCTTCGGGACGGCAAAGGGCACGTCGGTGTCGATGGTCTGATTGGCCTGATTGTAGGCCGTGGAGAACAGGCCGCGGCGCTCGTAGTAGCGCTGGCAGAGCTGCAGCTCTGTCGACTTCAGGCGATACTCGAACGCGTTGGCCGCGCCGCCACGCTCCAGCTGCGGCAGGCTGTAAGTCACGTTCGTGGCCGTCATCTGCACCGTCAGATTGCCGCTTCCGTTGGAAGGGATCGCCAGGGTGACGCCGCGGCGGCCGCTGCCGGCGGCGATGGTGCCTGTCACCCCGCCCACAGACACGTTGATGGAGCCACTGGGATCCTGGACCGACAGGGTCACATTCCCGCCGTAGACGCCAGGCGGCGACTCGACGATCTGCACCAGCGGTCCGCTGGTGTGGGTGATGACCCCCGAAGTGTCGACGGACACATTGCAGCCGCCGCTGCCGGCCTTCCATCGGTCGTAGCCATAGGCGCCCGCCGCGAGCGCGCCGCCGCCGAATGCCCTTTGGTTTATCTGCATGTCGGCGTTGATCAGCAGGTTGCGCCCCTGCGGGGCCCAGCCGTTGAGCAGGATCTGCCCGTTGTTGAGCAGTTGCACTTGGTTCCAGATGCCGCCCTTGTTGTTGACGAGGCTGAGGCCGGACGCATTGGCGTAGATGCCGCCCAGGCTGTTGCCGTCAGCGTCCAGGGTCTGGAGCAGCCATCCCTCGGTCTGGTCGGCCTGGCCACTCTGTCCCTTGGCAAAACGGGCCTGGAACTGCTGGGCGTAGGCGGTGAGCACCGCTACCAGGTCGCCGGACGAGTAGACCTTGGGCGCATTGAGTTGGCCGGTCATCGTGTCGCCGGCCCTGTTGACGTAGTCGCCAGAGCCGCCGCCCACAGTCACCCAGCCGCTGCTGCTCAGGCGCTTGAGGCCGCCGCCGATGTCGGCGTACCAGCCCACCCGTGGCGTCAGGTAGGCCCACAGCGACGGCGCGGTGCACAGTGCCAGTTGTCCCGCCCTGCCCGCCCAGGCGCCGGTGGGCGCGCTGTCGATGAGGTAGACCTTTCCCACGTCGCTGTTCGTGGTGCTGGGCGGCGTGTTGGCGGTGGCCACGACGACGATCTGCGCGACCGCGTCCAGCAGCTGCATGGCCGTGTTGAATGGGATCGAGGGTTGCAGGACGTTCGGGTCCATCGTCGGCAAGCCGACGTTCGGGGTGTTCGCCATATCAGGTGCTCACGGGGTCGGAGTAGTCGCCGTCGCCGACGAGGATGTTGATGCCGCACACGCGCACGGTCGTGCCGGCCGGGACCGATGCGCGGGTGATCGAGGTGTCGGCGGTGGTGGCCACCACGCCGTCGCTCCAGGCGACCTTGTAGCCGCCGAAGTACTGCGAGTTGCGCGCGGAGACCTCGGCGCCGATCCGGCCGCGGCCGATCCACGACACGGCCACCGCGTTTGAACTGTCGCGCACGGCCTTGACCGTCGCCGGCGGCCACTCGGTCTGCGAGCGGCGCAGGTTGCTGTAGCCCACCCACTCCACGTCGTCGTCGGTCAGGCCGTTGCTGATCGCGCGCACGTGCAGCGTCGCCGTGGCCATCCACGATTCCATCGGCATGAAGTAGGTGTAGTCGTTCAGCAGCACGCACACCGCGCCGGCGGGGATCGCGCCAGTGGTGCTGTTGTAGCGGCCGCGGACCAGGCCGCCGAGGGTGTAGGAACCGTCGTCGTTGGTCGTGACCTGGTCGAACTGCATGATCTCCCAGGCGCCGCTGGGCGTGCGCACGGCCATGCGGTTGCCGTAGTTGAGCTTCGCGGCCTCGCTGATCGACTCGGGAGGGTCGCTCATCGTGATGGTGAGCGCCTGGCTCGACAGGTACGTCGGCCTCTGCTCTGCCAGCAGGTCCGTCACTGTGAAGCCGACAGACGAGTCGATCGGCGCGTCCACGCTCTGGTACACCGAGGCGCCGCCGTCGGTCGAGATCTGGATTGAAGCGCCGCTCCACCCCTCCCCGTTGCCCAGCAGCGCGACGTACGCGCCCAGGACGTCCTGCGTGTCCTTGATCACCGGCAGGTCCAGCACGTAGACCGTGGTCGGGCCGACGGTGCCGGGCGTGGTGCTCGCCGGCGGGTACGCGTGGACGCCAGTGCCCTCGGCGTCGTAGATGTATGCCGCCGTGCGCTGCGCCTCGAACGTCAGGATGCCGGAGTCCTCGACCAGCCGGGTCACGCGCACCCGGTGAAACTCTCCGTCCTCGTCCTCGACCCATACCTCATCGGTGGGCGTGAGCCACGAGTACTTCGTCGTCGTCCGGAACCCGGCCTTGTCCTTCTCGCCCCAGGCGATCTTGATGCGCCGCGCCGCCGTCGTGGCCAGTTCGTCCGGCGTCATCGTCAGCGGCAATTCCTGGCTGGATTCGCCCGTGGCCTGGATCGTGCTGATCGTGCGCTCGGCGAACTGCGTGTTGGTCTGATAGCCGATAGTCGGGTCGAAGGCGGTGAGCGACAGCTTGCGCAGCAGCGTGGTCTCCTCGACGCGGTCCCAGTCGAGCGGCGTGTCGTCGGCCGAGGCCGGCTCGACCAGGTCGTCGTAGGGAATGACCGCGACCGGCGTCTGGCCGCGCGGGATGAAGTGGATCCGCTTGTCATAGTCGGCCACGTCGAACAGGTAGGCCATCTGAAGCGGCTCGATCGCCTTCAGTGCGGTCGATTCGGAGGCCAGCCGGAAGCCACGCAGCTGCGTGTTGGCCAGGGCCGACAGGTCGAGCTGCTGCGAGTCGAGACCAACCTGCTCCGCGAGCTCCAGGATCTGCGCCGCCACCGACGATATGCCCAGGCGGCCCTGCAGCCAGTGGCCGCGCGCGTAGTTGTCATGGTCGGCCCAGTACCAGCCGAGCGACTTTTTCCCATCCCAGCGCTGGTCGTTGGGGAAGTGCGGGAACGGCCGCACGTCCCAGGTCCAGGCCACCATGTTTGCCGTCGAGAGCATGGCCCCGCCGTAGGCCGCCCAATACTCAAGCTGCGCGCGGAGGAAGGCGTATTGCGCGCCGTCGTCCCGCACGCCTGTCGAGAAGTACGGCAGCGCCGACTCGGACGACTTGCGGTCATAGAACACGTTCGGCTGGTTCGGCCCTCGGTTGATGGCTGGACAGCCGTACTCGGTGAACCAGATAGGCTTGGACTTCGCCACCCAGGCCGTGGGGCTGGACTGCCGAACGCCGGCGAGCCGGTTGTGGTGCTCGTTCGACCAGAAGCTGCGGATGTCTTTCTGCCTGAACACCCACGGCTCGCCATAGTCCCCATCGGTGATCGGCACCTTGATGTTGTTCGGCCTGTCGAGGTAGTACCAATCGAAGTACTCGCCACCCTCGATGTTGCGCTTGAGATAGTCGATGTCGTAGATCAGGCTCCCGCTCTGTTCGCTTCGCACGTCAGCGATCGGCAGGTAGTTGTCGATGCCGACGAAGTCGATATTCGCGTCCGCCCACAGAGGATCCAGGCCGAAGATCAGATCGTCGCCGTACTGGTGGCCCTTGTATTCCGTCCAATCCGCGGCGTAGCCCACCTTGCAGTTCGGCATTGCCTGCTTGCAGTTGGCAGCCAGCATGCGCAGGTGCGCGACCGCCGGGCAGTTGGTCTGCGAGTCGCGCACCTTCGTCAGGCCCACCATCTCCGACCCGATGAGGAACACGTCGACGCCACCGGCTTGGGCGCAGAGGCCGATGTAGTGGTTGATGAAGCGGTTGAAGCCGTAGTCGCGGGTGAAGAAGGTATCGACCTGGCCGCCGGCGGCACTGGTGCCGTCTGGCGAGCCGTCGACGCCATAGGCTGGGTGGCAGGTGATGCGGCCGCGCCAAGGATTCGCCGGTTGCGATGCGCTGGGGTTGTACGGGTTCGGCTTCGAGTTCGAGCTCGGGATGTCGAGCATGATGAACGGGTAGAAGATCACCCGCTTGCCGCGCGACTTGAGGAACGCGATGGCCTCGACGATGGAGTTGTCCGACGGCGTGGCGCCGTAAACCGGTTCAGTGCCGTAGGGGCCGGCGCCGGTGATGTACCAGACCCGGCCGCCGTCGCCGTCCCACTTCGACCCGTCGACCATCCACTGCGTCGAGTTGCCGCCATCCCAGTGGATGCGCCCCCATGCGTCGCCCTTCGCCCAGCCCGGCAGGATCTCGCACTGATCGGCCCGCAGGTCGGTGCCGAACCACGAGGCCACGATCGCCACCGTGTCGCAGTTGGGCAGCGTCTGCGCCAGCAGGTCCATCGAGTTCTCGATGTCGGACTTGCCGTTGTTCGCCAGGAAATTGAAGTTGATTTTCTCGGTGTACTGCACGCCGAGGTCGGCGCTGTGCTTGGTCGTCGCGTACAGGAATTCCCCGGTCGCCGGGATCAGCGTCACCGCCTTGATGCCGTTGAGGACCGGATCGTTGGCCTTGCGGATCGTGCGGCTCACGACGAACTCATACTGCGGCACCGCGCCGAGCAGGTCGCTCAGGTCGTCGTCCTTAAGCACGATGTAGGGCATGCCTCGGTAGGCCGACACGTTGCCGACGCCTTCGATCGACTCGATGGTCGGATCCGGCATCTGCGTCTCGGAGCCCAGGTACATGCGCACCTTCGACGCCCACTGCTTCGAATAGGCGATGTCGTCCACCGACGCCGAAGGATCCACCGTGTACACGACCTTGCCGTTGCGCTTGATCGTGATGAACTGATCGATCTCGTGCAGGCACACGCCGATGGCGTAGCTGCGCGAATACCGCCAGCTCGTCGTGGACGTGCCGCCACCGCCTTTGCCCCCCGACTTCTTCTTGACCTTGGTCTCCTTGAGGTCGGAGACCCAGATGAGATTCCCGCTACAGGGGAACGCGCCGGAGCCCTGGGCAATCGTGCCGCCCACCGTGCTGGTCTGGTTGACGGCGTCGGTCAGTCTCGGCGTGGAGACGTTGGTCGTGATCGTGGACGCGCCGATGCCGGCGCCGATCGAGAAACCCCAGGCCGCGCCGGTCGGGTTTCCGCCTGTCGCGATGTAGCCCACGATGGCGCCGACGACACCGCCAGCTATTTGCCTTGCAGAGCCGCCCATGGGCTATAGACCTTGTCGATTTGGGAAACGGTGCCGCTGTCCAGCGCGCACTCGACGACGCAGCCGAGCGCCGCGTCGGTGTGGATGATTGAAGGACCGCCATGCACGTAGTCGCCGACCACGGCGACATGTCGCGCGGTCCTGCCGCCGGGGCTCGTCATCGCCAGCACGTCGCCGAGGCGCAGATCGGCCGCGGAGACGTCGGCGCGCTCCAGCCGATGGGTGACGCCCAGGGCGCGCTCCAGTTGCTCTTCAAGGAGGCCGCGGTGTGGATGGGTCGAATAGCTGGTGTGGTCGTAGTCCAGGGCGTAGGCCAGCACGAGCAGGCCGGCGCAGTCGATGCCTACCCGCGGGTTCCGGCCCTGGTGCAGCCACGGCACCTTGAGCAGCCCGCGCGCCGCCGCGATCGCCTCCTCCGGCCGCCTCACGACTGCACCTTGGCGTAAGCGCCTGGCACCATGAGCGCTGCCTGGGCCACCGGCGTGAAGTCCTCGCCGCGAAACCGCAGCTTGTTGCCGCGGGCCTTGCAGGTCGACGCGAGCTTGTCGCAGTCCCGCCGGATGCGGAAGCGGTCGCCCTGCTTGATCGCGTAGGGCATCGTGAGCGAAAGCTGCACGCGCGCCTGCGAGTACGCCTCGACTTCCATGTCCGCGCCGGCGTTCGAGCCTGAGACCCACTCCACGACGCCTGGCGCGAAGTAGCCAGCATCCTGGGCAAGGCCCGCCGGTACGAAGATGCGCATTGGATCATCACCGACTGCCCCGACCGTGCCCTCGAACCATTCCAGCGGCATGCCGCATTGCGCATCGCCGTATTGCGCGCGACAGGTCAGCGACCACGTCGGGTTGATCGGCTGATCCATGACCCGGACCAGGCTCTTGAACGCGACCTTCCAGCCCTTCCCGCGGACCTGGGCGCGGCCCGTCTTGCCATAGCCGACAACCTCGTGGCCCATGGACAAGTCCATGTAGTTGACCCGGTAGATCGTCACCTCGGCGCTGTCCAGCAAGCCGGCCTGCACCTCCTTGATGGTGATGCCGCTGTTGGTCGCGTAGCCGGCCACGTCGGTGTTGTCCGGCGACAGCTCCGACGACGATTCGTAGGCCGACGGCACGAAGCCGTTATCCCGCGTATAGCTCACGGTGTGCAGGCCGTCGTCGTAGACCAGCGTCTCGTCCAGGCTGGTGAACCCCAGCACGCGGCCGGCGAAGGAACCTGCGCACACGACCTTGAGCAGCGTGCAGGTGGTCGTGCACTCTTGCCCGAGGTGGCCACGCAGCTGGATCGGGATTTCCTTCACCGGCGCACCTCCACCAACTCGATGTCGGCGGTGGCCACGAACTCGTCGCCGCTGCGATTGTTGATGGTGAAGGCGTTGTAGTCGCTGTCGAAGCGCACCCACAGGTCGAACTCGCCGCTCCAGGTGTACGGCGTGCTGCCCCAGGCCGCGGCCGGCGTGAACAGCCCGAGAGACGCGTCGAGTGTGCCGGCAACGACCCCGGAGACGTTGTCGCGCACCGTGACGGTCTCGGCGACCGGCGCCTGGATCTTCCGGATCGTGGTCGCCGTGGCCATCGTGTAGCTCTTGATGAGCTGCACCGGATCGCGGGTGCCGGCGATCGGGTAGATCCGCTCACCGCGCGCCAGGAAGTCGTTCCAGTCGCGAAACCGGAAGGAGTAGAGCCGGCCGCGCGCCGCATTGAACGCCGCCTGGATCTCGTCCCTGGCGGCTTCCAGCAGGTTGAGGTACTGCGCCTTGAAGCGGCTTTTCGGGTAGAGCCACTGCGCGTTGCGCTGCTCCTGGCCGTTGTTGAGCTGCACGATGCGCGTGCTCCACTCCGGGCCGCCCGAGAAGCCGAACGCGACGAGGTCCGACAGCCTCGCGTCGATGTAGTCCATGGTTATGCCAGTGCCCTTGCTGTTTCTCGCGCAGTCGCGCGCGCGAACTGGTCAGGTGTGCGGCCGTCGGGGCGGCCTTCGATCTTCACGTTGAGGGTCTGCTGCACGACCCTGCCCTGGCCGCCGCCGTGGTAGCGCGCGGCGTCCTGCTGGGACGGCACGCGGATGCGCGCACCGCCGCTGACAACGCCGCCGGTGTCGTAGCCGCGGTAGCCGCGTCGCATGGCCTCGACAACAGCGACACCGCCCGCGCGGGCAATGTCGGGCTGGGACCACACCACCTCGCCCTTGTGCACGAC
>JBEVKG010000216.1:0-28450 GCA_040509765.1 Xanthomonas sp. | reverse complement strand
CAATCCATCGCGGCAGGTGACCTCGGCAGCGAGATCGAGAGCCGCGGCAACGACGAGACAGCTCGCCTGCTCACAGCAATGCGCAACATGCGGCAAACCCTGTCGCGCATGATCGGTGAAACGCGCAGCGTGGTCGATGCCGCCGGTCGTGGCGACCTCACGCGGCGGGTGGACGCCACGGGCATGGCGGGCTTTCAGCTCGAAATCGCCAACGGCATCAACTCGCTGGTCGCCACGTGCGAGGCGGGACTTTCGGAAGTGGTCCGGGTGCTGGGGGCGTTGTCCCGGGGCGACCTTACGCAGACGATCGACGCCCGCTTCCAGGGAACTTTCGAACAGATGAAGACCGACGCCAACAAGACGGTGGCCGAACTGACCGCCATCGTCGGTGGGCTGAAGCAGGTGGTGGACGGTGTCGGCATTGCCAGCCGGGAGATCGCGGCCGGCAACGGCGACCTGTCCCAGCGCACGGAAGAACAGGCCTCCAGCCTCGAGCAGACGGCGAGTTCGATGGAAGAACTCACCTCGACCGTGAAGCAGAATGCCGAGAACGCGCGCCAGGCGAACCAGCTCGCCGCCGGAGCGTCGGAGACCGCCGACCGCGGCGGTACGGTTGTGCGGCAGGTCGTGGAGACCATGCAGGGAATCTCCGCCAGCTCGAAAAAGGTGGTCGACATCATCGGCGTGATCGACGGCATCGCCTTCCAGACCAATATCCTGGCGCTCAACGCGGCCGTGGAAGCCGCGCGCGCCGGCGAACAGGGCCGCGGCTTCGCCGTGGTCGCCAGCGAGGTGCGCGTGCTGGCGCAGCGCTCGGCCAGCGCCGCCAAGGAGATCAAGGACCTGATCGACGATTCGGTGACCCGCGTGGCCGAAGGCTCGGCCCTGGTCGACCAGGCCGGCCGCACCATGCAGGACATCGTGACCTCGGTCCAGCGCGTCACCGACATCATGCGCGACATCGCCTCGGCCTCGCAGGAGCAGTCGGCCGGCATCGAGCAGGTCAACCAGACCGTCGTGCAGATGGACGAGGCGACCCAGCAGAATGCCGCCCTGGTCGAGGAAGCCAGCGCCAGCGCCCGTTCGATGGAAAACGAAGCGGGCGAACTGGCCAGGGCCGTGGCATCCTTCACCCTGGAGCAGCGCCCGCCGTCGAGCGCCATCGCCCACGGCGGCAACGTGCGCCCGGTCTACAAAAAAGCCCAGTTCAGCCGATAGGATGCGTGGGGCGGTCCACAACGGCGCCGCCCTACCCACCTCCAGCACCCAGTCTCCACCATGGCCGAAGGCACTCCCAGCGACTCCCCTGTCCCGACTTCGCCGGAAGAAGAAGTGGAGGACGACCGTTTCCTGCTGACCAAGCCGCGACAGATCCGCCAGTTGCTGCAGTCGCTGATCCAGCAGCGTTCGCAGGTCAGCGCCCACGTCGGCGGCCGCGACCAGGCGTTCTCGACCGCGCTGCTGGACCTGGACGACGACAGCATGCTGCTGGACCTGAGCGTCAACGAAGCCTCCAATCGCGCCGCCGAAAACGCCGAGTACCTGCTGTGCTTCGCCCAGTTGGACAAGGTGCGGGTGCGGTTCCGGGTCGAAAGCCCGCAGCGCACCGACGCCAACGGCCAGCCCGGCTTCCGCGCACCGCTGCCGGAATCGCTTTACTACCTGCAGCGGCGCGAGCATTTCCGCCTGGAGACCCCGATCACCGACTCGCCCTTGTGCGTGCTGCGCATCGACGACGACGCCGGCCAGGTCGACCTGAAGCTGCGCGTGGTGGACATCAGCGGCGGCGGCCTGGCGGTGGCGCTGGTGCAGGGCCAGCCGTTGCCGAAGCTGCAGGAGAGCTACCCGAACTGCGTGCTGCAGCTGCCCGATGCCGACGCCATCCGGCTGACCCTGCAGGTCTGCAACATGTATGTCTACAAGCTCGCCAACGGCCAGGACACGCTGCGGGTGGGCATGCGCTTCCAGGACCTGCCGCGCGGTGCCGATGCGGCGATCCAGCGCTACGTGTTCCGCATCGAGCGCCAGCGCAGCGCCCGCAAGAGCGGCGTGCTTTCCTGAATGCCGGGAGCGGCCAGCCGACCCGGGTCTAAAGTTCGGCGGCCCCGCGCCGATCTAGCATCAGAGTCGCGCTTTCCCCATTCCGCCACCATCCGCAATCCCGTGCGCACCAGGAGCACACGATGAACGACAAGACCACCTCCAACTCCGACGCCACCGGCGGCGAATTCCTCAGCTTCACCCTCGGCGAAGAACATTACGGCGTGGATATCCTCAAGGTGCAGGAAATCCGCGGCTACGACTCGGTCACCCGGGTCCCGGACGCCCCCGAGTACATCAAGGGCGTGATCAACCTGCGCGGCACCATCGTGCCGGTGATCGACCTGCGCCTGAAGCTGCGCCTGAAGGAAGCGCGCTACGACGCCTTCACCGTGATGATCGTGCTCAACGTCGAGAACCGCGTGGTCGGTATCGTGGTGGACAGCGTCTCCGACGTGATCCCGCTCAACGAAGAGCAGATCCGCCCGACCCCCGAGTTCGGCGCCGCGGTCGACACCCGCTTCATCTCCGGCATCGGCACCCAGGACGACAAGATGTTGATTCTGTTGGACATCGAGACCCTGCTGGACAGCGCCGAGTTCGGCCAGCAGCACGCCCACGTGGACGAAGCCGCCTGACGCGGCCGCCGCCGCCCGGCTGTAGACGAAACCCGCCTCACGGCGGGTTTTTTATTGAAATGCGAACTGTTTATCACTTGTGAGAATCAAGTTAACCGGTTTCACGCCGATAGCTGAGAAGTGGCTGGCTATCACACAGCCCTCACTTCCATCCCCCGTCCTCAAGGAGTCGTCCATGAAACCGAGCTTTCCCATGCTGCTGGTCCTGCTGTTCGCCGCCAGCCCCAGCACCTTCGCCCAGTCCCAGCAGATGATCCCGCCGGAGATGGCGACCCGTTTCGTCGGCAAGGACGGCATGGTCTGCGGCAAGGTCGAAAAAGCCAAGTACGCGCAGAACTCCGAAGGCGAGCCGACCTTCCTGTACATGGGCGGCATGTTCCCGCGCCACACCTTCTCGGCCCGCATCGCCGGTGCCGACCGCAGCAAGTTCGGCTTCCCGCCGGAAACCCTGGAAGGCAAGGACGTGTGCGTGATCGGCAAGATCGAGCGCGACAGCTCGCGCGCCGAGATCCAGGTCAGCGCGCCGTCCAGCCTGAAGCTGGCGACCATCAAGTAAGCCTTTGCGCCGCCGTGCTGGACCCGTGCAGGCGGTCCGGCGCGGCGGCGTTTGTCGTTTTTGCCCTTGTCGCCCCCTCCGAATTACGGGAAACGCGCTCATGCAGTGGATAAAAGATCTCAAGGTGATGCCCAAGCTGATGCTGGCATTTGGCGTCGTGCTGACGTTGATGCTGATCCAGGGCGTGGCCGCCTATCGCGGACTGAACTCGCTCGACGGCGTGACCAAGAATGTGTCGTCGCAGGTGGTTCCGAGCGTGCGCACCGGCGGCGAAATGCGCGGCATCCTGGGCGAGTACCGCAACGCCGCCTACCAGAGCCTGATCCGCAGCAGCGATGCGCTGAAGAAGGAATCGGCGGCACGCGCGATCGCGCTGAAGAAGCAGATGGACCAGATTCTGGTCAACTATCCACCCAAGATCGGCAGCCCGCAGGAAAAGGTGATCTACGACCGCCTGGTCGCCGACTGGAAGAAGGCCAGCGCCTCCTACCAGTCCGTCAACGAAATGCTGCAGCTTGACCTGCACGACGACGCCATCGACACCTTCACCGGCGAGACCCGCACCCTGCACAACAAGGCGATGGACGACGTCATCGCCCTGATCGCCGAGAACGACCGCCAGGCCAAGGCCGCGGCCGACACCGCCAGCGGCACCTATACCAAGGCCTCCGCGACCCTGTTGATCTGCCTGCTGATCGGCCTGGGCGCGGCGGTCGGCATGGCCTTCCTGTTCGGACGGATGCTGGCCAACAGCGTGCGCGACGCGGTCAAGGTCGCCAGCGACGTCGCCGCCGGCAAGCTGGACGGGCATATCGATACCAACAGCAAGGACGAGATCGGCGAACTGATGCAGGCGCTCAAGCGCATGCAGCAGGACCTGCGCGGGCGCATCGAGCGCGACGCCGCGGTCGCCTCCGAGAACCTGCGCATCCGTACCGCGCTGGACAACTCCTCGACCGGCATGTTCATCGTCGACCTGGACTACAACATCGTCTACGCCAACCCGTCGATGCAGGGCCTCACCGACAAGTACGCCGAGCAGATCCATTCGGTGGCGCCGGCCTTCGATTCCAGCCTGCCGCTGGTCGGCTCCCCGGTGACGGTGCTGGAATACGGCAACCAGCACGATCCCAAGACGCTGTCGGAGCTGGAAAAGAAGGGCGTGATGGAACGCGAGATGGCCTACGCCGACGCACGCATCGCCCAGACCATCACCGCCATCCGCGACGCGCACGGCAACCACATCGGCTTCGTCTGCGAAGCGCGCGACCGCACCCTGGAAGCGCAGGTGGAGCAGGAAGTGGCCAAGATCGTGCGCGAGGCCGCCGCAGGCGACCTCAGCGGGCGTGTCGGCGTCGAAGGCAAGCAAGGCTTCTTCCTGATGCTGGCGCAGCAGCTCAACGGCCTGCTGCAGGCCAACGGCGACAGCATCGGCGAAGTGTCCAAGCTGCTGACCGCGCTGTCGCAGGGCGACCTGACCGCGCGCATGCATGGCGATTTCCAGGGCGTGTTCGCGACCATGCGCGACGACGCCAACGCCACCGCCGAACAGCTGGCGGCCATCGTCGGCCGTATCCAGCAGGCGGCCAACGCGATCAACGCCGCCGCCGGCGAGATCGCCGCCGGCAACGACGACCTGTCGCGCCGCACCGAGCAGCAGGCCGCCAACCTGGAAGAAACCGCCGCCTCGATGGAGGAACTGACCTCCACCGTGCGCCAGAACGCCGAGCACGCGCGCCAGGCCAACCAACTGGCCGGCGGTGCCGCCACGGTCGCCTCGCAGGGCGGCAGCGTGGTCGGTCAGGTGGTCCAGACCATGAGCGGCATCGAAGCCTCCTCGAAGAAGATCGCCGACATCATCTCGGTCATCGACGGCATCGCCTTCCAGACCAACATCCTGGCGCTCAATGCCGCGGTCGAAGCCGCGCGCGCCGGCGAACAGGGCCGCGGCTTCGCCGTGGTCGCCAGCGAAGTGCGCACCCTCGCCCAGCGTTCGGCGAACGCCGCCAAGGAAATCAAGGGCCTGATCGACGCCTCGGTGAGCCAGGTGACCAGCGGTTCGACCCTGGTGCGCCAGGCGGGCCAGACCATGACCGAGATCGTCGCCTCGGTGCAGCGCGTCACCGACATCATGGGCGAGATCGCCGCCGCCTCGCAGGAGCAGTCGGCCGGCATCGAGCAGGTCAACCAGACCGTCACCCAGATGGACGAGACCACCCAGCAGAACGCCGCCCTGGTCGAAGAAGCCACCGCCGCCGCGCGCTCGATGGAAGAACAGGCCGGCCAGCTGATCGAGGCCGTGTCGATCTTCCGTGTCGATCACTCGGCACAGACCGCCGTGGTGCACGCGCCGCAAGCCGTGTCCGCGCCGCGGCCGGCAGCGGCGGCGGCGAAGAAGCCCGCCGCCGTCGCCGCCGCCAAGCCGGCGGCGGTGCGTGCCCGCAAGGTCGAGCCGGTGCTGGCCGATTCGGACTGGCAGGAGTTCTGAGACAGGCCCGGCCTGTCGCTGCATCACCCCCTCCCCGGCCTTCGCGCCGGGGATTTTTTTGATGGCCACGCCGCGCGCGCTGGATTGTCTACGAACCGGCCGCGCTGCGCGCTCAATTTCACCGTTCCCCGGGCCGCTAACCCTTTGGGAACCTTTCCAAGGAACAGGTCGATGTCGTCTCGCTCGTTGCTCACCCGCCTCTCGGATCTGCCGCTGCGCCGCAAGTTCCTCTGGCAGACCGTGTTGTTGGGCGCCGGCATCGTCCTGCTGGCGGTGATCGCCGCGCGGATGCAGTATCTGGACATCCGCAACACGCGCGAGCAGGCACTGAAGAGCCAGATCGAACTGGCGCTGGGCGTGGTCCGCGCCTATGCGGCCGAGGTGGACAAGGGCAGCATGCCCCTGGCCGAGGCGCAGCGCACCGCCCTGCGCACCCTGGAGTCGATGCGCGCCCGCGACGGCGTGGATTACTTCTACGTGCACGACCTGCACCCGACCATGCTGATGCACCCCACCCGCAAGGACCTGATCGGCAAGGACATCGGCCAGGTGCTCAGCGCCGACGGCAAGCCGATCTTCCGCGAATTCGTGAAGGCGGCAGAGGCCGGCGGCGGCTATGTCGACTACCTGTGGCCCAAGCCCGGCAACGAAAAGCCGGTGGAGAAGGTCTCCTACAACGCCGCCTTCGCGCCCTGGCACTGGGTGATCGGCACCGGCGTGTACATGGACGACGTGCAGGCGCAGGCGCTGATCTTCACCGGGGTGATGACCCTGGCCGGCGGCGTGCTGGTGCTGCTCACCTTCGGCATCAACTGGCTGATCGGCAGTTCGGTGTTGCGACCGGTGTCGCGCAGCCTGGAGGCGATCCGCGCGGTGTCGCGTGGCGACCTCAGCGTGCGCATCGACAATCCCGGCCGCGACGAGACCGGCGAGATGCTGCGCGCCACCGCGGAGATGATCCGGATGCTGGAGCGCTTCTCCAGCGAGACCGCCCGGATGGCCGTGCTGCATGCCGACAAGGACATGTCCCACCGCATGCCGGAGGATTTCCCCGGCGTGTACGGCGACCTGGCCACCAGCATCAACCGCATGATGTTCGAGCACCTGGATGCCATCGTCGACGCCATCGCCGTGCTCAACGAGTACGCCAACGGCGACCTGCGCCGCGACGCACGGCGCCTGCCCGGCAGCCGCGCGGTGCTGCACGAGTCGATGGACGCGGCCAAGGCCAGCCTGCTGGCGATCAATACCGAAATCAAGCGCCTGGCCGCCGCCGCGGCCGCCGGCGACTTCAGCGTGCGCGGCGACGCCGGGCGTTTCCAGCACGACTTCCGGCTGATGGTGCAGGACCTCAACGCGATGATGGAGGTCAGCGACCGCAACCTGGGCAAGCTGTCGACGCTGCTGCAGGCCATCGCCGCCGGCGACCTGAGCGCGCGCATGCAGGGCGACTTCCATGGCGTGTTCGCGCGGATGCGCGAGGATGCCAACACCACCGCCGACCAGCTCGCCGACATCGTCGGCCGCATCCAGGCCGCGGCGCGCAGCATCCACGGCGCCACCACCGAACTGGCCGTCGGCAACGAGGACCTGTCGCGCCGCACCGAACAGCAGGCGGCCAACCTGGAAGAGACCGCCGCCTCGATGGAAGAGCTGACCTCCACGGTCAAGCAGAACGCCGAGCACGCGCGCCAGGCCAACCAACTGGCGGCCGGCGCGGGCTCGGTGGCCTCGCAGGGCGGCGAGGTGGTCGGCAGAGTGGTCGAGACCATGAACGGCATCGAAGCCTCGTCGAAGAAGATCGCCGACATCATCGGCGTGATCGACGGCATCGCCTTCCAGACCAACATCCTGGCGCTCAACGCCGCGGTCGAAGCCGCGCGTGCCGGCGAACAGGGCCGCGGCTTCGCCGTGGTCGCCAGCGAAGTGCGCACGCTGGCGCAGCGTTCGGCCGGTGCCGCCAAGGAGATCAAGACGCTGATCGACGACTCGGTCGGCCGCGTCGCCGAAGGCTCGGCCCTGGTCGACCAGGCCGGCCGCACCATGCAGGAGATCGTGGCCTCGGTGCAACGCGTCACCGACATCATCGGCGAGATCGCCGCGGCCTCGCAGGAGCAGTCGATGGGCATCGAGCAGGTCAGTCTCACCGTGGCGCAGATGGACCAGGCGATCCAGCAGAACGTCGCCGTGGTCGAGGAAGCCAGCGCCTCGGCGCGGGCGCTGGAAGACCAGGGTCGCCGGCTCGGCGAGGCCGCGGCGGTGTTCCGGCTGGAGGCGATGCCGGCCAGCCCGGACGCCACGGCGGCGCACACGCCCGCCGCTCGCGGCGCGGCGCGGCCGGTCCCGCTGCGGCTGGTGCGCACGGCCACCCCGGCGATCGAGGCCGATTGAGCGGACGTACCGCTGCGATAGAAACAATCAGGCACGGCATGGCGATTTGCGCCCTGGCGCGGTTCAAGCAATCGCCGCGCTAGTCGATATCTGGATCACGCCTCGTGACCCGTGCATGACACCGCCGGGTCACGACCGCGACCGCTCAGGGAGCACGTGATGCCTTGCTGTCCACCGCCACCATCGCCCAGGCGCGTGCCGCCACGCCGCGCCGCCGCACGCGCGCAGGTCCTGCGCACGCCGCGCCCGCTCGCCGGCGTCGCGGGCGCACCCGACCTGCCATCCCGGCGGCGCGTCCGCGCACGCATGGCGCGGGGCGGCCTCGACCGTCAGCGCGCCTGCGCGTCGCCTTGGCGGCGTGCCGCCTCCGCCGGCTGATGCCGCAGCGGCCCTCGCCCTCTTCCACCCCGCTATCGCACATGGAATGCCCATGAACGTGCTCTCGCATCTGAAAATCCGCGACAAGCTGATCTGCGCCTTCGTCGTGACCACTCTGCTGACGCTGGTGCTGGGCGCGTTCACCTATTCCCGCACCAACCTGTCGATCGCCGAACTCAAGCACATCGAGCACGACTGGGTGCCGGCGACGCAGGCCATGTCCGAGGTGCGTGCGCAGCTGGGCGAGTTCCGCACCTACGAACTGGCGCAACTGGCGCGTGCCGACGATCCACAGGCCCAGGCCGACTACTTCAAGCGCATGCAGAAGGTGCGCACCGAAGTGGCGAAGAACCAGCAGGTCATCGCGACGAGGATGCGCGACCCCAAGCAGGTGCAGATGTATGCCGGTGTCCAGGAAACGCTGACGGCCTACCTGCAGGCCAACACCGAGATGGGCGCGGCCTTGCGCGCCGGCGACGTGGCGGCGGCGCAGGCGATCTCCGATACCCGCTCGCGCGCGCTGCGCCGGACCCTGTTCGAGCGCATCGTGGCCTTGACCCAGTACAACGTCGCCGAACTGAACCGGGAGATGGATCGCGCCGACGGCCAGATGGCCAGTACCAAGACCCTGATCCTGGTGCTGCTCGGGCTGGCCGTGCTGTTCGCCGGGGTCACCGCCTGGTTGATCGCGCGCGGCATGGCCCGCCAGCTGCACGCGGCCAAGCGCCTGTCGCAGGCGGTGGCCCGCGGCGAACTGGACGGCGCCACCTACCCGCACGGGAAGGACGAGATCGGCGACCTGATGGACGACCTGCTGGTCATGCGCACGCGCATCCATGCGGTGATCCGCGCACAGGACGAGATGGCGCAGCAGCACGCGCGCGGCACCATCAGCTACCGCATCGACGAGAACGCCTTCCCCGGCGAGTACGGGCAGATGGTCAAGGGCACCAACGAGCTGGTCGCCTCGCACATCGCGGTGAAGATGCGCCTGCTGCAGATCATCCAGCGCTATGCGATCGGCGACCTGTCCGAGGACATGGACCGCCTGCCCGGCGAAAAGGCCGTGCTCACCGAAACCATGGACATGGCCAAGCAGAACCTGACCGCGATGAGCGAGCAGATCAAGCAACTGGCGGAGGCGGCCGCGGCCGGCGCATTCGGCACGCGCGGCGATCCCGAGCGTTTCCAGCATGGCTTCCGGGCGATGGTGCAAGACCTCAACGCGATGATGGGGGTCAGCGACCGCAACCTGGGCGAGCTGTCGACGCTGCTGCAGTCCATCGCCGCCGGCGACCTGACCGCGCGCATGCATGGCGAGTACCACGGCGTGTTCGGACGCATGCGCGACGATGCCAACGCCACCGCCGCGCAGCTGGCCGCCATCGTCGGCCGCATCCAGGCGGCCGCCGCCAACATCAACGTCGCCTCGACCGAGATCGCCGCCGGCAACCATGACCTGTCGCGCCGCACCGAACAGCAGGCCGCCAGCCTGGAGCGCACCGCCGCATCGATGGAGGAGCTGACCGCCACCGTCAAACAGAACGCCGAGCATGCGCGCCAGGCCAACCAGCTCGCCGCCGGCGCCGCGACAGTCGCCTCGCAGGGCGGCGACGTGGTCGGCCAGGTGGTCACCACCATGAATGGCATCGAGGCCTCCTCGAAGAAGATCGCCGACATCATCGGCGTGATCGACGGCATCGCCTTCCAGACCAATATCCTGGCGCTCAATGCCGCGGTGGAAGCCGCGCGTGCCGGCGAGCAGGGCCGCGGCTTCGCCGTGGTCGCCAGCGAAGTGCGCACCCTCGCCCAACGCTCGGCCAGCGCCGCCAAGGAGATCAAGGGCCTGATCGACGACTCGGTCGGCCGTGTCGCCGAGGGCTCGGCGCTGGTGGATCAGGCCGGCCGGACCATGAGCGAGATCGTGACCTCGGTGCGTCGCGTCACCGACATCATGGGCGAGATCGCCGCCGCCTCGCAGGAGCAGTCGGCCGGCATCGAGCAGGTCAACCAGACCGTGACCCAGATGGACGAGAGCACCCAGCAGAATGCCGCGCTGGTCGAAGAAGCCACCGCCGCGGCACGCTCGATGGAGGACCAGGCCGGGCAGCTCGGCGCGGCCATCGCCGCCTTCAAGCTGGAGACCTACCACGGCGTGGCCGCCAACGCGCCCACGGCGCGCGCCGCGCCCGCCCCGGCCCGTGCCAGAGCCCGCCAGGCGCCGCGGCCACGCCCCGTCGCCGCGGTCGCCTCCACCGCCAGCGAGGCCCAATGGCAGGAGTTCTGAACACGCACACCACCGCCGACGGCCGTCGCTGAACGCCGACTGTCAATTTCGGCCGCGCCCGGCCGATAACCCGAGTGACCGACCATCGCTGCGCACCATGGCCATCCAGACTCCTGCTTCGCCCTCCTCCGGTTCCGACAATCGCGACTTCGACTTCAGCGACCGCGATTTCAAGCGGGTCTGCGACCTCATCTACCAGAAGGCCGGCATCGCCCTGGCCCCGGCCAAGCGCGACATGGTCTACGGCCGGCTGTCGCGACGCCTGCGCGTGCTCGGCCTGCGCTCGTTCCGCGACTACCTGGACTGGCTGGAGCGCGACGGCGGCGACGAATGGGAGGCGTTCACCAACGCCCTGACCACCAACCTGACCTCGTTCTTCCGCGAGCCGCACCATTTCGAGCGGCTGCGCGAAGAGTTGCAGAAACATTCCGGCGCGGCGCCGCTGAAGATCTGGTCCTGCGCCTCGTCCACCGGCGAGGAACCCTACTCGCTGGCGATCACCGCCTGCGAGGCGTTCGGCACGCTGACCCCGCCGGTGCGGATCCTGGCCACCGACGTCGACACCCAGGTGCTGGCGACCGCCTCGCGCGGCGTGTACGCGCTGGAGCGCGTGGCCAGCCTGGACCCGGCGCTCAGGCGCAAGTACTTCCAGCGCGGCAGCGGCGCCAACGAGGGCCAGTGCCGGGTCCTGCCGGCGCTGCGCGAGCTGCTCGAGTTCCGCCAGCTCAACCTGCTGGAACCCCGCTACGACGTGGCCGGCCCCTACCTGGCGCTGTTCTGCCGCAACGTGATGATCTATTTCGACAAGCCCACCCAGCGCGGCATCCTGTCGCGGCTGATCCCGCACCTGGACGACGACGGCATGCTCTACACCGGCCATTCGGAAAACTATCTGCATGCGGCCGACCTGATCCAACCCTGCGGCCGCACGCTCTACCGCCGGGCGCAAAAGGACCGCGCATGAGCCCCGCCGCCGTGGCCGTGGACCAGGTGATGCGCTATCACGATACGCGCTTCCAGACGACGGCCGCCAAGCTGTTGCCGACCCAGTACCTGGTGGTGGACGACGACACCGCGCTGACCACCATCCTGGGTTCGTGCGTGGCCGCCTGCATCCGCGATCCGCTGCTGAAGATCGGCGGCATGAACCACTTCATGCTGCCCGACGGCCAGAGCGGCGACGGGGCGCCGGCGCGCTACGGCAGCTACGCGATGGAAGTGCTGATCAACGACCTGCTCAAGCGCGGCGCCGCCCGCAACCGCCTGGAAGCCAAGGTGTTCGGCGGCGGCAACGTGCTCAAGGGCTTCACCAACAATCCGGTCGGCACGCGCAACGCCGACTTCGTGCTGAACTACCTCAAGGCCGAGCAGATCCCGGTGGTGGCCGAGGATCTGCGCGGCATCCATCCGCGCAAGATCTGGTTCTTCCCCGGCACCGGCCGCGTGGTCGTGCAGCGCCTGCCGCACGCGCACGAGGAAGCCGAAATCGCCGCGGCCGAGTCGGCGGTGCGCGCCCGTCTGGCCAAAGCCCCCGTCACCGGCGCCGTGGAGTTGTTCGAATGAGCCTGGAAGCCCCTTGCCGTGTCCTGATCGTCGACGACTCCGCCGTCGTGCGGCAGATCCTCACCGAGATCCTGTCGGGCGCGCCCGGCGTGGAAGTGGTCGGCTCGGCCGCCGATCCGCTGCTGGCGCGCGAGAAGATCAAGCGCCTGAATCCGGACGTCATCACCCTGGACGTGGAAATGCCGCGCATGGACGGCCTGGCGTTCCTGGAAAACCTGATGCGGCTGCGGCCGACGCCGGTGGTGATGATCTCCTCGCTCACCGAACGCGGCGCCGACACCACGCTGCAGGCGCTGTCGCTGGGCGCGGTCGACTTTGTCTCCAAGCCCAAGCTCGACGTGGCCCGCGGCCTGGAGGAATACGCCGAAGAGATCATCGCCAAGGTCAAGAACGCGGCCAAGGCCAAGGTCCGGGCCCTGGATCGGCCGGCCGCGCCGAAACCGGCCGGCGCCACCGTCACGCCCGCCGCGGTGTCCTCGCTGAAGTTCCGCACCACCGACCGGCTGATCGCGATCGGCGCGTCCGCCGGCGGCACCGAGGCGCTGCGCGTGGTGCTGGAAGGCATGCCCGCCGATGCCCCGGCGGTGGTGATGACCCAGCACCTGCCGGCCGGCTTCAGCACCGCCTTCGCCGACCGCCTCAACCGGCATTCGGCGATGGCCGTGCGCGAGGCCAGCGAAGGGGAAGCGATCCTGCCCGGCCATGCCTACCTGCCGCCCGGCGGCAAGCACCTGCAGGTGATCCGCGATGGCGCGCGCTGGCGCTGCAAGATCGACGACGGCCCGCCGGTCAACCGGCACAAGCCGGCGGTCGACGTGCTGTTCCAGTCGGTGGCGCGCAACGCCGGCGCCAACGCCATCGGCGCGATCCTCACCGGCATGGGCGACGACGGCGCGCGCGGCCTGCTGGAAATGCTGCAGGCCGGCGCCAGCACCCTGGTCCAGGACGAGGCCACCAGCGTCGTCTGGGGCATGCCCGGCACCGCCTTCCGCCTCGGCGCGGCGCAGGAGGTGCTGCCACTGGACAAGATCGCCGAGCGCCTGATCGCGCTCTCCGTGCAGGCCCGCTGAGCCCATGCCGGGCCGCCGCGCCGTCACATCGAACGTGCCCAGCGACCCCAGCGTGGAAACGGCGCGGGCCGCCGCTGCCTGTTCCGAACTCGATCTGCTGCACTGCCTGCACTACGCCCCGCAAGGGGTGCTGGTGATCGATGCGAAGGCGCGCGTGGTCGCCTTCAACCATACCGCCGAAGCGCTGTGGAACCGCCCACGCGCGCAGGTGCTCGGGCATCCGCTCGGCGACCTGGTCGACCCCGAGGTGCGCCCCGACTTCCTCGCCAGTTGCCTGCATGAGGACGGCAGCGGCAGCTACGAACTGCTGTTGCGCGACGACGACGGCACGGCGCGCTGGCTGGCGGTGAGCGCGGCCCGGGTGCCGCAGAACACCAGCCAGTTGCAGGTGCTGTTCGTGCGCGACATCAGCGCCGAACGCGCCCGCGATGCGCGGATGCGGTTGCTGTCGCTGGCGCTGGACTCCAGCGACAACGCGATCGTCGTCTGCGATCCGGAGCTGAACATCCTCTATGCCAACGCCGGCTTCACCCAGGTGTTCGGCTACAACGAGAGCGATGTGCTGGGACACCTGCCCAGCAGCGTGCTGACCGGCCCCGGCACCGACCTGCAGACGGTACAGCACATCCGCGAACGCGTGCGCGCCGGCTTCGGCCACCAGGCCGACATCCTGGCGTACCGCAAGGACGGCACCCCGCTGTGGGCCACCCTGGTGGCCACCCCCATCGCCGGCGAGGACGGCAGCCAACAGCACTACATCCTCTCGTTCACCGACATCACCCAGAGCAAGATGCACGAGGTGCTGCACAAGAACGTGCTGGATGCGCTGGTCCGCGAACAGCCGCTGGTCGAGGTCGCCACACTGATCTGCAAGGAGGTCGAGCGCATCGCGCCGGAACTGATGGCCGCGATCGTCAGTGTCGACGGCAGCGGCTGCCTGCAGCCGCTGGCGGCGCCGAGCATGCCGGCGCAGTTCGGCGAGACCATGACCAGCATGCGCGCGGGACCGCGTGCCGGCGCCCTCGCCACCTCGATCTGGCGCAGCAAGCAGGTGCTGGTGCTCGACCCGCGCACCGACCCGCTGTTCGCCGACTACGTGGGGCTGGTGCAGCATGTGCAGTTGGGCACCTGCGTGGCCACCCCGATCAAGTCCAGCAGCGGCCGCGTCCTCGGCAGCTTCGCCCTGTGCTACCGGCAGGTGCGCGAGCCATTGGCCTGGCACCTGCGCTTGATCGAACTCTGCGTGCATCTGTGCGCATTGGCGCTGGAACGCGAGCAGACCAGAGCACGCGTGCACCAGCTCGCCTTCTACGACTCTCTCACCGGCCTGCCCAACCGGGTGATGTTCAGCGCCCGCGCCGAACAGGCGCTGGCCGCCGCCGAACACCAGGGCGCGCCGGTGGCGATCCTGTTCGTGGACCTCGACCGCTTCAAGCGGGTCAACGAGACCCAGGGCCATGCCGCCGGCGACGGCTTGTTGCGCGACATCGCCCAGCGCATCGGCGACGCCCTGGGCGTGACCGACCTGGTCGGCCGCCAGGCCGGCGACGAATTCGTGCTGATGCTGCCGAACTGCAATGTCGAGCAGGCCGCCGGCGTCGCCGAGCGCCTGCTACTGGCGCTGGCCGAACCGCTGGTGGTCGGCCAGGTGACCCTGCACCCCAGCGCCAGCATCGGCGTGGCGATGTTCCCCGAGGACGGCCGCGACATCGAGACCCTGCTGCGCCATGCCGACCTGGCCATGTTCCGGGCCAAGCGCGAGGGTGGCGACAGCGTGTGCTACTTCAGTTCCGACATGAACCGCATGGCGCAGGAACGGGTGGCGATGGAGACCGCGCTGCGCGACGCCCTGCATCGCGACAAGCTGCGACTGCACTACCAGCCGCAACTGCACAGCCAGGCCCCGTATGCGCTGTACGGCGTGGAAGCGTTGCTGCGCTGGGACCATCCCAACCTCGGCGCGATCTCGCCGGCCCGGTTCGTGCCGATGGCCGAGGAATGCGGACTGATCGACGAGCTCGGACACTGGGTCCTGCGCGAGGCCTGCCGGCAGATGGCCGACTGGCGCCTGCGCGGCATCACGGTCCCACGCGTGGCGGTGAACCTGTCGGCGAACAACTTCGCCGACCCGGAGTTGCCCGCACGGGTGGCAGGCCTGCTCGCCGCCGCCGGCCTGCAACCGGCGGACCTGGCCCTGGAGATGACCGAGAGCGTCATGCTCACCAACGCCAGCGCGGTGCTGGACAACCTGCGCCAGCTGCAGGCCAGCGGCGTGCTGCTGTCGCTGGACGACTTCGGCACCGGCTATTCCAGCCTCAGCCATCTGCACCAGTTGCCGGTCAACGAGCTGAAACTGGACATGAGCTTCGTCAGCGACCTGGAGCACTGCCAGACCTCGCGTGCGCTGACCACCTCGGTGCTGCGCATCGGCGAGACCCTGGGCCTGCATACCGTCGCCGAGGGCGTGGAGACCGAAGCGCAACGCGCGTTCCTGGCGCGGCTGGGCTGCCGCGTGCTGCAGGGCTTCCTGTTCGCCCCGGCGCTGCCGGCCGCGGCGCTGGAACACTGGCTGCAGGGACATGCGCTCGCGCCGCCGGCGTGAGCGCAGGCAAGCGCGACGGAACGCCGGCGACACCCACGAAAAAGCCCGGCAATGCCGGGCTTCTTCGTGGCGACGGTGCCGCATCTACGGCACCGTCGCGTCAGCGCATCGCCGAGGCGATCAGGCAGCGACCGTGGCGGCCACGTCCTGATAGTCCTGGATCTGATCGAAGTTCATGTAGCGATAGATCTGCTCGCCACTGGTCTTGATCACGCCCACGTCGGCCATGTACTCGTCCTTGGTCGGGATCCGGCCCAGGCGCGAACAGATCGCCGCCAGTTCCGCCGAGCCCAGGTACACGTTGGTGTTGCGGCCCAGACGGTTGGGGAAGTTGCGGGTGGAGGTCGAGAACACCGTGGCGCCCTCGCGCGCCTGCGCCTGGTTGCCCATGCACAGCGAGCAGCCCGGCATTTCCATGCGCGCGCCGGCGGCGCCGAAGGTGCCGTAATGGCCTTCCTTGGTCAGCTCGGAGGCGTCCATCTTGGTCGGCGGCGCAACCCACAGGCGGGTCGGGATGTCGCGCTTGCCTTCCAGCAGCTTGGCCGCGGCACGGAAGTGCCCGATGTTGGTCATGCACGAGCCGATGAACACTTCGTCGATCGCCGCGCCGGCGACGTCGGACAGGGTCTTCACGTCGTCCGGGTCGTTCGGGCAGGCCACGATCGGCTCGTGGATGTCGGCCAGGTCGATCTCGATCACCGCCGCGTACTCGGCGTCGGCATCGGGCTCGAGCAGCTGCGGGTCGGCCAGCCACTCTTCCATCTTCTTGATCCGCCGCGCCAGCGAACGCGCATCGGCATAGCCTTCGGCGATCATCCACTTCAGCAGGGTGATGTTGCTGGTCAGGTACTCGACGATCGGTTCCTTGTTCAGGCGCACCGTGCACCCGGCGGCCGAACGCTCGGCGGAAGCGTCGGACAGTTCGAACGCCTGCTCCACCTTCAGCTCCGGCAGGCCCTCGATCTCGAGGATGCGGCCGGAGAAGATGTTCTTCTTGCCCTGCTTGGCCACGGTCAGCAGGCCGTCCTTGATCGCGTACAGCGGAATCGCGTTGACCAGATCGCGCAGGGTCACGCCGGGCTGCATCTGCCCCTTGAAGCGCACCAACACGCTCTCGGGCATGTCCAGCGGCATCACGCCAGTGGCGGCGGCGAAGGCCACCAGGCCGGAGCCGGCCGGGAACGAGATGCCGATCGGGAAGCGGGTATGCGAGTCGCCGCCGGTGCCGACGGTGTCGGGCAGCAGCATGCGGTTGAGCCAGCTGTGGATCACGCCGTCGCCCGGACGCAGCGACACGCCGCCGCGGGTGGAGATGAACTCCGGCAGGGTGTGGTGGGTCTTGACGTCCACCGGCTTCGGGTATGCCGCGGTGTGGCAGAACGACTGCATCACCAGGTCGGCGGAGAAGCCCAGGCAGGCCAGGTCCTTCAGCTCGTCGCGGGTCATCGGGCCGGTGGTGTCCTGCGAGCCCACCGAGGTCATCTTCGGTTCGCAATAGGTGCCCGGGCGCATGCCCTGGCCTTCCGGCAAGCCGCAGGCGCGGCCGACCATCTTCTGCGCCAGCGAGAAGCCCTTGCCGGTGTCCGGCGGGTCCATCGGCAGGCGGAACAGGGTCGAGGCCGGCAGGCCCAGGAACTCGCGCGCCTTGGCGGTGAGGCCGCGGCCGACGATCAGCGGGATGCGGCCGCCGGCGCGCACTTCGTCGAACAGCACGTCCGACTTCATCGCGAACTCGGCGATCACCTGCCCGTTCTTCAGTGCCTTGCCCTCGTACGGACGCAGCTCGACCACGTCGCCGTGCTCCATCTGCGACACGTCCAGCTCGATCGGCAAGGCGCCTGCGTCTTCCATGGTGTTGTAGAAGATCGGCGCGATCTTCGAACCCAGGCACACGCCGCCGAAGCGCTTGTTGGGGATGTAAGGGATGTCCTCGCCGGTCCACCACAGCACCGAGTTGGTCGCCGACTTGCGCGAAGAGCCGGTGCCGACCACGTCGCCGACGTAGGCGACCAGGTGGCCCTTGGCCTTGAGGTCGGCGATGGCCTGGATCGGGCCGCGCTTGCCGTCTTCTTCCGGCTCGAACGGCGCGCCGTCGCGCTTGTTCTTCAGCATCGCCAGCGCGTGCAGCGGGATGTCCGGACGGGTGGTGGCGTCGGGCGCCGGCGACAGGTCGTCGGTGTTGGTCTCGCCCGGCACCTTGAACACGGTGATGGTCAGGCTCTGCGGCACTTCCGGCTTGCTGGTGAACCACTCAGCCTCGGCCCAGCTCTGCAGCACCGCCTTGGCGTGCGCATTGCCGGCCTCGGCCTTTTCCTGCACGTCGTGGAAGGCGTCGAAGATCAGCAGCGTGTGCTTGAGGCCTTCGGCGGCGACCGCGCCCAGCTCGGCGTTGTCCAGCAGTTCGATCAACGGATGGATGTTGTAGCCGCCGAGCATGGTGCCCAGCAGTTCGGTGGCGCGGGTGGGCGAGATCAGCGGGGTCTTCTCGCTGCCGAAGGCGACCGCGGCCAGGTACGAGGCCTTGACCTTGGCCGCGTCGTCGACGCCGGCGGGCACGCGGTGGCTCAGCAGCTCGACCAGGAACTGCTCCTCGCCGGCCGGCGGGTTCTTCAGCAGTTCGATGACCTCAGCGGTCTGCTGCGCGCTCAGCGGCAGCGGCGGAATTCCGAGCGCGGCGCGCTCGGCGACGTGGTGGCGGTAGGCTTCCAACATACGGGTTCTCCGGGAAAAAACGGGGGTAAAGAGGGGGCGGCGAATGGACGGGTCAGGCAGCGGGCTTGGGAACGATGATCTTCAAACCCTTGAAGTAATCGCGGAAGAACCCCTCGTCGCGGGTGATCAGCCCTTCGCACTGGAGCATGGCGTGGGCGCCGATCAGGAAATCGGCCACCACCCGTTCGCGACGCCCGCCGCGGGCACGGAAACGCTTGTTCATGTGCCCCGCGCGCATCGCCGCGGCCTCGTGCGTGGTCTCGTAGCGGATGCCGAGCACCGCAAGCGTGTCGATCAGGCTGACCGAGGTGTCGAGCATGGACTGGACCTCGGCCACCACCGCATCGCAGACCACCACGTCCTCGCGCGCCAGCGCATCGGCGATGCAGGTCTCCGACGCCTCGCCGTAGTGCGGGTCGCCGATCAGCAGGTCCAGCAGGACCGAGGAATCCAGGGCGATCATGATTCCAGCGGATCCCCGGGCGCGCGGCCGCGGATCGCGCGCATCGCCTCGTCGGTGGTCTTCAGCCCGTCGACGAGCTTGAACTTGCCACGGACCTTGCGCAGCGCCTCGCTGACGTCCTTGCGCAGGATGATGCGGCCGCCATCCAGTTCCACCTTCAAGGTGGTGCCCTTGGTCAGGCCCAGCGCATCGCGCACGGCCTTGGGCAAGGTGATCTGACCGCGTTCGGCGACAGTGGCTTCCATCAGCGTAGGCCCGGTTCGGTATGCACGGATTATACATACCCGGGCCGCCATACCGCCAGCGCCGGACGCCTGGCCGCGCATGCCACACAGCGCGCGGTCAGGCGCCGGGCGCCCGCGCCCGGGCACGCACGACACCGCGACACACGTGCCAACCGCAGGCACGCGGCGGGATGGCAGGCCGTGCGCGCGGCCACCCTGCCCTCGCGCAGCCGCTCAGAACGCCACTTGCAGGCGGGTATTGAAGGTCGTGCCCTGGTCCCTGCCCTGCACCGCGCCGCTGCGGTTGTCGGTCTGCCAGCGGATCACGTCGAGCATCAGCCGGCTGAGATCGTTGAGGTACCAATTGGTCCCGAGCGTCCAGGCATGGCCGCGGCCGCCGCTCGGCAGTTCGGCGAAATCCACGTCCTCGTAGCGCAGCTTCAGCTCCCAGACGCCGCGGCCGCCGGCGGTGACCGGTTCGGCGACCTTGACCCGGCCCCAGGTCCCGGTCTTACCGGCATACGCGGGCAAGGCCCCGGCCAGGAACCAGCCGGCCGACACGGCCCAGGCCTGGTGATCGAGAGCGTAGCCGCCGGCCGCGCCGCGCCCGCGCAGGCGGCGCGTGCCCCATTCGCCGCTGGCCCAGGCCGGACCGAAGAGACCTGCCAGTTCAGCGCCGTAGGCATCGCTGCGCTGCGCACCCAGCAGCGTTCCCGGCGCGATCCGGACCTGGTCGTTGAAGTGCCCGGCGATCGCCGAGCTGCGCAGCACCCCGCTGGCGCCGGCGGCGATCTCCTCGTGGAAGGCCCAGGCGCCCAGGTGCACGGTCGCGGCCTTGCCGGCCAGCGGATTCCAGTGCGCACGCGCCGCCCAGGTCAGGCTGTCGTTGTCGTCGCCGGCATTGTTGAGGTCGTTGCCCGCCACCGACAGGCTGGCGTGCCAGTCGCGCCCGTAGACGCGCTCGGTCAGGCCGACCCCGAACAGGCCACGCTGCGGCAGGATCAGCGTGCCGACCACATTGCGGTCCTGGAATGGCGTGTTGGAGGTGCTGCTGGCGCCGTCGATGCCGCGATCGTTCAGGCGATTGCCCACGCTCAGCTCGGCCGGCAGGCCGAACAGGCGATGGTCGATGCTGGCGTACACCGATTTCCAGGCGACCTCGTTGTCGGCAAAGTCGCCCTCCACCACCCAGCCGAGCAAGCCGTAGCGGCCTTCGGCACCCAAGCGCACCGAACGGATCTCGGTGCCGGACAGGTTGCGCTGGCTGGCGGCGGAGCCATCGGTGCTGGACGCGTCGACGAACAGGCGCCCGCGCGGGCGGAACACCACGTTGCCGTCGGCGCTGGCGAACTCCGGCGCGCCCTTCGACCACGCCACCTTCGGCGCCTTGGCCTGCGCCGATTCGAGCGCGGCCACGCGGCCTTCCAGCGCCGGCGCGACGGTTGCCGGCGCAGCGGCGGCTGGCGCCGCGGTCGGTGCGGCAGGGGCCTGCAGCGCGTCCAGACGCGCCTGCAGTTGCTGGATCTGCTGCGCCTGCTGCCGCACCAGCGCGGTCAGTTCGGCCTGGCTCAGCGTCGCCGGTGCGGGGGAAACGGTCTGCGCAGCGGCGGCGCCGCCCAGCAGCAGGCCGAGCGCGAGCGTCAGCGCTGCGCGGGGCAGCACGGGATGTGGATGCATGAGCGGTCTCTCCGGCCAGCCGGCCACCTGGCCTGGCGCTGGCCCGTCGCGATGGTGCGAAGAAGAAGGAAGCGGTCCTCGGTGCGCCGCCGGCCGGACCGGCGGCACGCCTGTCCCGGTCAGCTGGTCGCCTGGTTCTGCGCGTTCGGGCGCCAAGTGATCAGGCGGTTCTCGATCACGTCCAGCAGCGCATCGATGAGCAGCACGAAGGCGGCCAGGATGAGGATGCCGGCGAACACGCCCACGGCATTGAAGTTGCCCTCGGCCTGCGCGATCAGGTAGCCCAGGCCGGCGGAGGCGCCGAGGTATTCGCCGATGATCGCGCCGACCACGGCAAAGCCCACCGAGGTGCGCAGCGACGACAGGATCCAGCTCGCCGCCGCCGGGAAGTACACGTGGCGCAGCAGGTCGCGGCGGTCGGCGCCGAGGATGCGCGCATTGGCCAGCACCACCGGATTGACCTCACGCACGCCCTGCATGGCGTTGAAGAACGTGGTGAAGAACACCAGGGTCACCGCCAGCGCCACCTTCGACCACAGCCCCAGGCCCAGCCACAGCACGAAGATCGGCGCCAGCACCACGCGCGGGATCGCGTTGAAGCCCTTGATGAAGGGGTCCAGGATCCGCGCCGAGCGCCGGCTCAGCCCCAGCCACACGCCGCCGGCCACGCCCAGGGCGGTGCCGATGACGTAGCCGAGCGCGGTCTCGGTCAGGGTGATGTAGACATGCTGGTAGAACCCGGTATCGGACAGCCAGGCCCAGGCCTGCTGCACGATCGCGGTCGGCGCCGGGAAGAAGAACGGGTCGATCAGGCCCAGGGCGATGCCGCCCTCCCAGCCGCCGAACACGGCCACGATCAGCGCGAGCTGGATGAGTTTGTCAGTCTTGGCGTGCATAGCTCTTCTCCACTTCGCCGCGCAGGCAGGCCCAGATGTCGCGGTACAGGTCGGTGAAACGCGCGTCGAGCTTGATCTCGGCGACGTTGCGCGGGCGCGGCAGGTCCACATCGAAACTGCGCACCACGCGGCTGGCCGGGCCGGACGACAGCACCACCACGCGGTCGCCCAGCGCGATCGCCTCCTCCAGGTCGTGGGTGATCAGGATCACCGAGCGGCGCTGCTCCTGCCACAGCCGCAGCAGTTCGTTCTGCATCAGGTGGCGGGTGTGGATGTCCAGCGCCGAGAACGGCTCGTCCATCAGGATCACCTTCGGCTCCACGATCAGCGCCTGCGCCATCTGCACGCGCTTGCGCTGACCGCCGGAAAGCTGGTGCGGATAGCGATGCTCGAAGCCGGCCAGGCCGACCTTGGCCAGCCAGGCATTGGCGCGCTGCTTGCGCTCGGCCTCGGCCACGCCGCGGAAGCGCAGGCCCAGTTCCACGTTCTGGAAGGCGGTCTTCCACGGCAGCAAGGCATCCTGCTGGAACAGGTAGCCGACCGCCTCCTGCACGCCGGCCACCGGGCGGCCGTCGATGACGACCTGGCCGGCGGACGGCGACAGCAGGCCGGCCACCGAATTGAGGATGGTGCTCTTGCCGCAGCCGGTGGGGCCGACGATGGCCAGGAACTCGCCGTCGGCGACCTGGATGTCCACGTCGCGCACGGCGGTGAAATCGCCGAAGGACATGGTGACGTTGTTGATCGCGACCATCGTCTGCGCCGGATCGAGGTGCGGCGCGCCGTTGAGGCGCTGCACGGTAGCGTTGCGTGCCATGGTTCCTCCGCTCACGGTTGGGCCGCCTTGCCGGCACCGCTGGCGCGGTCGACGAAGGCGTTGGTGTAGTTCCTGGAGAGGTCGATGTCCGCGCGCGCCACGTCCTTGTTGAACTCGCGCAGCACGGTCAACGGCGTTTCCAGGTCGGCGGCGACGAAGCGCCCGTCGCGGGTGAAGATGGCGCGGGCATTCTCCACCGCCCGCGCATAGGTGGCGCGGTCGCCGGAGACATAGGCATCGGGCAAGGCGGCGACGATCTCGTCGGCGGAGTGGTCGGCGATGAAGCGCAGCGCCATCTGCTCGGCTCGCACGATCTTCTCCGCATCCTGCGGGCGCTGCTCCAGGAAGCTGCGATTGGCGTACATCACCGAGGTCGGGTACAGCCCGCCGTAGACCTGACGCGCCCCGGCATCGCTGCGCGCGTCGATCAGGATCCTGCCGATCTTGCGCTCGCTGATCAGGGTCGCCGCCGGGTCGTAGTTGACCAGCAGGTCGATCTTGCCCTGCTCCAGCGCCGCCACCGCCGCCGCACCGGAACCCACGCCGATCAGCGACACCGCGCTCTCGGCGATGCCGTTGCGCGAGAGGTAATGGCGCACGAAGAAGTCGGACGAGGACCCCGGCGCCGTGATGCCGACCTTCAGGCCCTGGATGGTCTGCGGCCTGGCCGGATCGAACACGGTGTCGTTGCGCCCGGCCAGCACCAGCCCGGAATTGCGCGAGAGCAGCACGAAGGCGACCACGTCCTTGCGCTTGGACTGCATCTGGATGGTGTGATCGTAGAAGCCCACCGCCACGTCGGTGGAGTTGGCCACCAGCGCCTGCAGCACCTTGGAGCCGCCCTGGGCGAAGTTCTCGGTCTTGACCTTGACCCCGACCTGGTCGAAGTAGCCGTTGGCGTCGGCGATGAAGAACGGCAGGTTGTTGAGATTGTAGGACCCGACGCTGATGCGCACGGGCGTGGCGTCGGCTGTCGCCGCATCGCCGCCGCCCTTGCCGCAGGCGGTGAGGAGCAGCAGGCCGGCCGCGGCGAGCGCCGCGGTGAAGAACGTTCTGGACAACATCGATCCCTCCCAGGATTGAAGCGTGTGCGTTGTCGGTCGCGGACGCCTGCAGGCATGCAGGCGCCCGGCCGGTTCAGGTCATGTCATGCCGCGGAGATCCATTGGCGGGCCTCGGTGGAGACGGGCGAGGTCGCGAAGACCCGCCCTTCGAACAGCCGGCGTGCGGTACGCACCACGCTGGCGACGATCGGCGCATCGGCCGCGGTGCGGCTCAGTCCCACCTCCAGGGCGCCGCTCGGATGTTCCAGGACGATATGGCGCGGCAGCGCCGCATCGCCGACGATCGCGTTGGCCAGCGTGCCCGGCGTGGCCGCCGCGGTGGCGATGCCGACCGCGCCGGTGATGGCCAGCGCGGTGTGGCACTGCTGCGGCATGAAATAGCGCACCTGCAGGTCGCCACCGTGCTGCGGCGCCGACAGCAACACCGGTTTGGGAATCACCTTGCTGCCGGCATCGGCGATGCCCATGCGCGCGCCGGCCTCGATCCGCAGCGCCTCCAGCCGCGCCAGCAGCGCGACATCGGCATTCAGCTCGGCAGGCGAGGCATCGCCGCGTACGCCGAGATCGGCGGCGCGCAGCAACATCATCGGCATGGCGCAATCCACCAGACTCGTCGCGACACCGTCGATGGTGTCCTGCGCCCGCCCGCTCGGCAACAGCTTGCCGGTACGTGCGCCGGCCGCGTCCAGGAACGACAGCCAGATCGGCGCCGCCGCGCCGGGCGCCCCGGCGATGCGCGTCTCGCCGCGGTACGCCACCCGCCCGTGCGGGGTTTCCACCGTGGCCACGATCAGCTTGCCGGTATTGACGTTGTGGATGCGTACCTGGGTACGGGGATGCTGCGCCTGCACCAGGCCGCGCTCGAGCGCATACGGCGCCACCGCCGCCAGCATGTTGCCGCAGTTGGGCGAGGTGTCCACCACCTGCTGATCGACCCGCACCTGCGCGAACAGGTAGTCCACGTCCGCATCGGCGCGGCTGGAGCGGTCGACGATGGCGACCTTGCTGGTCAGCGCGTTGCCGCCGCCGATGCCGTCGATCTGCAACGGATGGCCGGCCCCCATCACCTCCAGCAGCAGGCGGTCGCGCCGGGCCGGATCGGCCGGCAGGTCCGGCGCGAAGAAGAACGGCCCCTTGGAGGTGCCGCCGCGCATGAGCACGCAGGGAATGCCGAGCAGATCGTTGGACATGGTGTAGATTGATGCGCCATGAAGATGAATATCCTCGTCTGATTCGATACTGGCATGACCCCAATTGATCTGTGAATTGCTAATTTTTCAATGATTGATTACCTATGAGCATCAATTGCGAAATCCTCGACCTGCGCGCGTTCCTGCTGGTGGCCGAGACGCGCAGCTTCCACCGCGCGGCCGAGGCGCTGCACATGTCGCAACCGGCCCTGAGCCGGCGCATTCAGAAGCTCGAGCAGGCGGTCGGGTCGCCGCTGCTGGAACGCACCACCCGCAGCGTCGCCACCACCGCCATCGGCGAGAACCTGCTGCCGCTGGTGCGGCGCATGATCGAGGAGTTCGACGGCTCGCTGTTCTCGGTGCGCGGCCACGACGATGCGCGCGGCGCCACCGTCACCATCGCCTGCCTGCCGACCGCCGCGTTCTACTTCCTGCCCAGCGTGATGGCGCGTTTCCGCGAGGCGCATCCGCACGTGCGCTTCCGCATTCTCGACATCCCGGCCACCGAGGGCCTGCAGGCGGTGGAACGCGGCGAGGTCGAGTTCGGCATCAACTTCATGGGCGCCAACGATCCGAACCTGGATTTCGACGTGCTCGCCGAGGACCCGTTCGTGCTGGCCTGCCGCCGCGACCATCCGCTGGCGAAGAAGCGCCGGATCGAATGGGCCGACCTCGCCCAGCACCAACTGATCACCGTGCATCGCACCAGCGGCAACCGCACCCTGCTCGACGGCGCGCTGGCGCGCGAGAACCTCAAGCTGAGCTGGCACTACGAAGTGACCCATCTGTCCACCTCGCTGGGCATGGTCGAAGCCGGCATCGGGGTATCGGTGCTGCCGAAGATGGCCACGCCCGACGGCGAGCATCCGATCCTGGTGACCCGGCCCATCGGCAATCCGGTGGTCTCGCGCACCATCGGCATCGTGCGCCGGCGCAGCGCGCTGCTCTCGCCCAGCGCCGAGCGTTTCCTGCACATGCTGATGAGCCAATGGCGCGGCAAGCCATGACACGGGCGCTACATATGGGCGTGTAAGCTTCCGCCCGACGCCTTGGGCCGCCACGCCTGCCGGCCGCGCCGCTGCCGCGACGCAGCGCCGGCTGCGCAACGGCCCGGCACTCGCAAGCAGGCTCGCAATGGCGGGCCACTGCAAGCCAACCGCAATCAGGAGTTCCCCCGCATGAACGACTCGTTCTCTACCCGCAGCCAACTGCACGTCGGCGGCAAGACCTACGGTTACTTCAGCCTGCCCAAGCTCGGCCAGCGCTTCGACATCTCGCGTCTGCCCTACTCGCTGAAGATCCTGCTGGAGAATCTGCTGCGCCACGAGGACGGCGGCGCGACCGTCGGCAAGGAGCACATCGAAGCGGTGGCGCAGTGGCAGCCGACCGCCGAGCCGGAGACCGAGATCGCGTTCATGCCGGCGCGCGTGGTGCTGCAGGATTTCACCGGCGTGCCCTGCGTGGTCGACCTGGCGGCGATGCGCGACGCGGTGGTCAAGCTCGGCGGACGCCCGGAGCAGATCAATCCGCTGATCCCCTCGGAGCTGGTGATCGACCACTCGGTGCAGGTGGACGTGTTCGGCAAGCCCGACGCGCTGGACCTCAACGGCAAGATCGAATTCCAGCGCAACAAGGAGCGCTACGGCTTCCTGCGCTGGGGCCAGAAGGCGTTCGACAATTTCAAGGTGGTGCCGCCCAACACCGGCATCGTGCATCAGGTCAACCTGGAGCATCTGGCACGGGTGGTGATGACCGGCGAGCGCGACGGCGAGGCGATCGCCTACCCGGACACCGTGTTCGGCACCGACAGCCACACCACCATGATCAACGGCATCGGCGTGCTCGGCTGGGGCGTGGGCGGTATCGAGGCGGAAGCGGCGATGCTCGGCCAGCCCTCGTCGATGCTGATCCCGCAGGTGGTGGGCTTCAAGCTCACCGGCAGGCTGCCCGAAGGCGCCACCGCCACCGACCTGGTGCTGACGGTGACGCAGATGCTGCGCAAGCACGGCGTGGTCGGCAAGTTCGTCGAGTTCTTCGGCGACGGCCTGCAGCACCTGCCGCTGGCCGACCGCGCCACCATCGGCAACATGGCGCCCGAGTACGGCGCCACCTGCGGCATCTTCCCGATCGACGCCGAATCGCTGACCTACCTGCGCCTGTCCGGGCGCAGCGAGGAGCAGATCGCGCTGGTCGAGGCCTACGCCAAGGCGCAGGGCCTGTGGCACGACGCCGACAGCGCACATGCCGCGTACAGCGCCACCCTGGAACTGGACATGGGCCAGGTCAAGCCTTCGCTGGCCGGCCCCAAGCGCCCGCAGGACCGCGTGCTGCTGGAAGACATGCAGCGCAACTTCCGCGACAGCCTGGTGCCCTTCGCCGAGGCGCGCAACAAGCGCCACAGCGATCTGAAGCAGGAAGACCGGCTCAAGAACGAAGGCGGCGGCGGTACCGCGGTCGGCGCCAAGGCCTCGCAGGCCGAGACCAGCGCCGACAGCGGCGCCGGCTGGCAGCTGCGCGACGGCTCGGTGGTGATCGCGGCGATCACCTCCTGCACCAACACCTCCAACCCGGCAGTGATGCTCGGCGCCGGCCTGCTCGCGCGCAACGCCGTGGCCAAGGGCCTGAAGGCGCAGCCGTGGGTCAAGACCTCGCTCGGGCCGGGTTCGCTGGTGGTCACCGACTACCTGAAGAAGGCCGGGGTGATGGACGACCTGGAGCAACTCGGCTTCTACGTGGTGGGCTACGGCTGCACCACCTGCATCGGCAACTCCGGCCCGCTGCCGGAGGACGTGTCGGCGGCCATCGCCCAGGACGACCTGGTGGTGGCCTCGGTGCTGTCGGGCAACCGCAACTTCGAAGGCCGCGTGCATCCGGAAGTGAAGATGAACTACCTGGCTTCGCCGCCGCTGGTGGTCGCCTACGCCATCGCCGGCACCACCGACATCGACCTGACCCGCGACCCGCTGGGCACCGGCAGCGATGGCCAGCCGGTGTACCTGCGCGACATCTGGCCGAGCAACAAGGAGATCGGCGACACCATCGCCGCCACGGTCGGCCCGGAGATGTTCAAGCAGAACTACGCCGACGTGTTCAAGGGCGACAGCCGCTGGGCCGCCATCGCCTCGCCCGACGGCGAGCTGTACGCCTGGGACGGCGCCTCCACCTACATCAAGAACCCGCCCTACTTCGACGGCATGACCATGCACGTCGGCACGATCGAGGACATCCACGGGGCGCGCGTGCTCGGGCTGTTCGGCGATTCGATCACCACCGACCACATCTCGCCGGCCGGCAACATCAAGAAGGACTCGCCCGCGGGCCGCTTCCTGCAGCAACGTGGCGTACAGCCTGTGGACTTCAACAGCTACGGCAGCCGCCGCGGCAACGACGACGT
>JBEVKG010000215.1:0-13128 GCA_040509765.1 Xanthomonas sp. | reverse complement strand
AGCGCGGCCTGGATGCGCGCGGTGTCCGGCGGGCGGCGTTCCTGCGCGTCGGCGAAGCGGCGTTGCGGCGCCTGCAAGGTCGCGTCCAGGGTCATGCACAGCGGCGGCAGGTGCGGCTCGACGACGTGGCGGGCATCGCCGGTCGCTGCCGCGCTGCCGAACGCAGCGGCGGCGAGCACGCCGCCGAGCAACAGCGCCGCGCGCGCATGCCAGTTCATTGCCGAAGTGCGCCCCGCGGTGGCTGCGGTGTGGCCGAAGGCGATGCCGCGGCCGGCGCGGGGTGCGGCGCCCGCAGTTCGGCGATGGGCTGCGCACCCGCGGATAGCTGCTGCCAGCGGGTGTCGACGATCGTCGCCAGCCCGGCCGGACGTTGGTCGAAATGATGGCCACCGTGCAACACCACGACCTCCGCACCACGCGCGCGCAATTGCGGGCAAAGCGTATCGGTTTCCTTGTCGCCGTACACGCACAGCAATTGCGCCGGGGCGATGCGCGCCAGTTCCGGCTGCACCGGCAGCGCGTCGTCGGCGTCGCCGAGGTTGAGCCAGCCGCGCACGCGGATCTGGAAATCGGCCTTGTGCTCCAGGCCCAGCAACGCCACCAGGCCGACCTGCTCGCGCTGCGCCGGCGGCAGCCGGTTGACCATGAACGGCAGCGTGGTAGCGCCGAAGGAATAGCCGACCAGCAGGATCTTCTGCGGATGCCAGCGCTGCTGGTAGTAGGCGATGACCCGGCTCAGGTCGGCGCTGGCCCGCGCCGGCGGCTTGGCCCGCCAGAAGTAGCGCAGGCTGTCCCAGCCGACCACGGCGATGCCGCGCCGCTGCAGGGCCTCGGCCATGCCCTTGTCGATGTCGCGCCAGCCGCCGTCGCCGGACAGCACGATGGCCAGCGGCGCGCCCGGGGTCGGCGACGGCAGTTCGGTCAGCGGCAGGTCGTCCAGCGCGCCGCCACGGCCGCGCGCATGCAGGTGCGCGGCGACCCGCGCCGCCAGCGCGGCATCCACGCCGCCGTCGGCCGGCGTCGCCACGGTGTCGACGAAGCCCTGCGCCGCGGTGGCGGCCGCGGTGCCGGCGCAGACCTCGGTGGGTGCCGGCGCCACGCCGATGGCGCCGCCCAGCGTCGCGGTGGGGGCGGCGCCGACGATGCGCGCAGCCAGGGTCGCGGCGGTGCCGGTCCCGGCCAGCACCGGCAGGTAGTAGCTGTCGCCATGCAATTGCCGTTGCAGCCGCCGGCTCAGCCGTTCGGCGTCGTGCCAGGCCTTGTCGCAGCCGTGGCCGCCACGGCGCAGGTGCTTCAGGTAGCGCTGGCCGTCGACCACCGCGACCAGCGCGCCGCTGGCGGCGATGCGCCGCGCGGCGTCCTGCCGCTGCGCCGGGCTGCCGCTGGCCAGCAGGATCACCAGGCCCTGCGGTGCGCCCTGCGGATGCACCAGGGTCGTGCGGCCATAGCCGCGGGCGTGCAGCGCCCCCGGCGGGAAGTAGTAGCGCAGCAGTGCGTAGCCGCTCAGGCCCAGCACCACGCTCGTCAACAGCAACACGCGCAGGAATTTCATCAACACGCATCCACCTCGGCCAACGCCGAGCATCGGGACAACCACGGGAACGGCGAGGGCGCGGCGGAGGACGCGGACGGACGGGCCAGGGCCCGGATCGGCGGATGCGCTGCGTGGAGTGCCTCGGCGATGTGGGCTGGGATGGATGCGCGGGGTCGCACCTGCCTGCCCGGAAGTTCCTGCACGCGTGTGGGCCGGGGGGAGCGGCGCGCGTCACGTGGCATCGACGCGCATTGTGCGGATGCGCGACACGCGCTGCAATAATGCGGTCACCTGCCTGCAAGGGCGCGGTTAAGCCAGCGCGCGCCGGCCGCGCTGCCGCGCGCTCAGTAGCCGTGCACCGGACGGTGCGCCTTCACCGCCATCACCAGGCCCAGCCCGGCCAGCAGCGATACCGCCGAGGTGCCGCCGTAGCTCATCAGCGGCATCGGCACGCCGACCACCGGCAGCAGCCCGGAGATCATGCCGCCGTTGACCAGCACGTAGACGAAGAACGCCAGGCCGGTGGCGCCGGCCAGCAGCCGCGAGAAGGTGTCGCGCGCCTGCGAGGCGATCCACAGGCAGCGCCCGATCACGATCAGGTACAGGGTCAGCACCGTGGCCACGCCGATCCAGCCGAACTCCTCGCTGAGCACGGAGAAGGCGAAATCGGTGGTCTGCTCGGGAATGAAGTTCAGGTGCGACTGCGAACCCAGGCCCCAGCCCTTGCCGTGCAGGCCGCCGGAGCCGATCGCGATCTTGGACTGGATGATGTTCCAGCCGGCCCCGAGCGCGTCGTTCTCCGGGTTGAGGAACATCATGATGCGGTCCTTTTGGTACGGCCGCAGCAGCCACAGCCAGGCCACCGGCGCGGCCGCGGCAACGCCGCCGACGGCGATGCCCACCCACCACCACGGCAGGCCGGCCAGCAGCAGCACGAAGCCGCCGCTGGCGGCGATCAGCACGCCGGTGCCGAAGTCCGGCTGCAGCATGATCAAGGCGGTGGGAATGCCGATGATCACCGCGCTGACCAGCACGGTCGGAATGCGCGGCGGCAGCGGCATGCGGTGCAGGTACCAGGCCACCATCATCGGCATGCTGATCTTCAGCAGCTCGGCCGGCTGCAGGTAGAACACCTTCAGGTCCAGCCACTGCCGCCCGTACTTGCCGGTGCCCAGCACGAACACGGCCAGCAGCGGCAGCATCGACAGCGCGTAGATCATCGGAGTCCAGGCGCGCAGGCGCAGCGCCGAGACGCGCGACAGGCTCCACATCGCCGCCGCGCCGATGGCGAAGCGCACGCCCTGCGCCATCACCAGGTGCATGCCGCCGGCGCTCTTGAGCACCGCCAGCCCCATCGCCATCAGCGCGCCCAGCGCCAGGCACAGCGGCCAGTCCAGGGTCCGGGTGAAGCGGCCGCCGATCTCGGCCAGCCAGCGCAGGAAATCCTTCATCGCTCGTCCGGAATCTCGTCGGGAATCGGCGGCGGCGCAGCCGGCAGCGGCACCGCCGCGGCGTCCACCTCGGCCTGACCGACCAGCACCGGGCGTTCGCCGGCGGCCAGCGCGACCGCATCGGCGGAAGCGCGCGAGCCCGGATCCTCGGCGTAGTACAGCCGGCTGCCGAACGCGGTGGCGCCGCGCAGGCTGTCCAGCGGCTCGACCCCGGGCGGCAGCCGGCCGAGCAGCCAGGCATCGAAGATCTTGCGCGCGATCGGCGCGGCGGTACTGGCGCCGTAGCCGCCGCCTTCCACCGCGATCGCCAGGGCGATGGTCGGCCGCTCGGCCGGTGCGAAGCCCTCGAACAGCGAGCGGTGGCGCAGATGCATCGGCAGGCTGCGCGGATCGACCGCGGCCAGCCCCTTGCGGCTGACCACCTGCGCGGTGCCGGTCTTGCCGGCCATCTGGTACGGCGCGCCGACGGTGATGGAATAGCCGCTGCCGCCCGGGCGCATGGTGTCCATCATGCCTTCGCGCACCGCCTGCAGATTGCCGGGGTTGTCGCTGATCGGCTTGCTCGTGCCCGGCTGCACCGGCGCCCACGGCTGGTCGAAGGCCTGCCGCGTGGCCATCACCAGGTGCGGCGTGCGCAGCTGCCCATCGGCGAGGCCGGCGACGCCGCGCACCAGTTGCAGCGGCGTCACCTTCCAGTCGCCCTGGCCGATGGCGATGTTGACCGTGTCGCCGGGGTACCAGGCTTCCTTGCGGCTCTTGGCCTTGTACGCTGGCGACGGCACGATGCCGCCGGTCTCGCCGACCAGGTCGATGCCGGTGGGCACGCCGAAGCCGTAGCGGCTCATGTACTGGTCGACCTTGCTGATGCCCATGTCGATGGCCAGCTTGTAGTAGTAGGTGTTCACCGACTGCGCGATCGACTTGCGCAGGTCGGTCCAGCCGTGGCCGCCGCGGTGCGAGTCGCCCCAGCCGCGGCTGACGCCGGGCAGGTAGAACATGCCGGTGGAGAGGATCTTGTCCTCCGGGCGGCGGGTGCCGCTGTCCAGGCCGGCCAGGCCCATGAACGGCTTGATCGTGGAGCCGGGCGCCACGCCGCCCAGCACCAGGCGATTGAACTGCGGCCGCGACGGATCGCTGTTGAGCGCCTGGAAATCGGCGTGGGAGATGCCGTTGACGAACAGGTTGGGGTCGTAGGACGGCAGGCTGACCATGGCCAGGATCTCGCCGGTGCGCGGATCGATGGCGATCGCCGAACCCTGGTAGTCGCCGAACGCGGCGACCATGGCGCGCTGCAGGTCGGCGTCGATGGACAGGCGCAGGTCGGCGCCGGACTGCGCCGGCACCCGGCCGACGGTGCGGATCGCGCGGCCCTGCACGTTGGTCTCGACCTGCTCGTAGCCGACCTTGCCGCGCAGTTCCTCTTCGTAATAACGCTCCAGCCCGGACTTGCCGATGTGGGTCAGCGCGGCGTTGCCCTCGCCCAGCGTCTCCAGGTCCTTCTCGTCGATGCGGCCGACGTAGCCGATGATGTGCGCGAACAGGTCGCCGTAGGGGTAGTGCCGGGTCAGGTAGGGTTCCAGTTCCACGCCCGGGAAGCGCCAGCGGTCCACCGCGAAGCGCGCCCGCTCCTCCTCGCTGACGCGCAGCTTCAGGGTGATCGGGCGGAAGCTGCGGCTGGCCTTGCGCGCGGCCTGGAAGCGTTCGATGTCTTCCGGCGACAGCGCGATGACCTTACCCAGGTCGGCGAGCAGCGCGTCCATGTCGGCGACCTTGTCCGGGGTCACGTCGAGCCGGAACGCGGGCACGTTCTCGGCCAGCAGGCGGCCGTTGCGGTCGTAGATCATGCCGCGCCCGGGCACCACCGGCCGCGGCTTGATGCGGTTGGCGTCGGAGCGGGTGGCGTAGACGTCGTGGTCCAGCACCTGCAGCTTGAAGTACCAGCCACCCAGGCCCAGCAGCGCCAGCAGCACGCCGAGAAAGCCCAGCGCCGCGCGGCGCCGGAACTGCTCGGCCTCGGCGTGCGGGTTCTTCTGCGCGCGGCGCGGGTGCAGGGCCATGCTACTTGCTCCGCCGGCCCAGCCGCAGCGCGTCCAGCAGCACGAACAGCGGCGGCCACAGCGCCATGCCCAGCAGCGGCGCCCACCAGTAGTTCCACGGCAGCGTCGGCTCGCCGACCGCCAGGTGCACCGCCGCGGCGACGATGCGGTCGTTGACCAGCAGGCCGCCGATCGCCAGCGCCTGCTGCGACATCGGGAAGAAGCGGATGCGCGCGCGGAAGCGCTGCAGGATGAAACTCAGGATCACCAGGCGCAGCGCCTGCTCGCCCAGCACCCCGCCGTAGAGCAGATCGGCCAGCACACCGACCGCGAAGGCGAAGCCCAGCCCGACCTTGTCCGGGGTCTCGATCACCCAGTACGCCACCACCAGCGCCAGCCAGTACGGCCGCAGCGGCTGCACCACCAGCGGCAACGGCATCAACCCCAGCAACAGCGCCACGATCACGCTGACCGGCAACACCCAGCCCTTGCTGCGCAGGCGGCTCATTGGCCCGTCTCCTTCGGCGCCGGGCGGGAATCGGGAATGGGGAGTCGGGAATCGGATGTCGCGCGTGCCGGCTTGGTCGGCGGCGCGGTGGCCGCGGTAGCGGACCGGCGCGTGCCCGGCGTCGCCGCGGCAGCCGCCTCAGGCGCAGCGACAGGAGCCGCGCCCTGCGCTGCCTTGACGTCATGGCCTTGCGTTGCGCCGGCCGCGGGCGAGGATCCTTCCGCTGCCGCGGACGCCGGCTTCGCCACATCTCGATTCCCGATTCCCCACTCCCGGCTCTTCAGCAACAACACATCCCGTCCCCGGTCCAGCTTCGCCGCCGGCTTCAGTTGGCCGACCAGGAAGGCGTGGGTGTCGTCGGGGCGCAGGGCGGAGATGGTGCCGACCGGGAAGCCGGCCGGGAAACGACCGCCCAGGCCGGAGGTGACGATCTCGTCGCCCACCTCGACCCCGGCGCTGAGCGGGATGTCGCGCAGTTCCAGGCTGCCGCCGCGGCCGTAGACGATCAGGCGCACGCCGTTGCGCGCCACCGTCACCGGCACCGCATGGTCGGGGTCGGTCAGCAGCAGCACGGTGGAGTGCAGCGCGGTCACCGCGATCACCTGCCCCATCAGGCCGCCGGCGTCGATCACCGCCTGGCCGACGTGCACGCCGTCGCGGCTGCCGGCGTCGAGCACCAGCCGCTGCCGGGTCGGGTCCAGGTCGATGTCCAGGATCGGCGCCAGCTGCACGTCCAGGCCGCGACGCTCGGCCACGCCCAGCAGTTCGCGCAGCTGCGCGTTGTCCAGCGCCGCGGTCTGCAGCCGGGTCAGGCGCGCCTTGGCGATCAGCAGCTCGTTGCGCAACGCGCGGTTTTCCTTGACCAGCTGGGCGTGGCTGGCCGCGTTCTCCTGCACCTGGGTACCCAGCCGCCCGGGCAGGCCGGCCAGCGCCCAGATCGGCTGCACCAGCACCGTGGCCTGGCTGCGCAGGCGGGCCAGCCAGTCGGCCTGCGCGTCGAGCACGATCAGCACCAGCGCCAACGCCAGGTAGGCCAGCAGGCGCGGCGTGCTGGCGGATTCGCCGGGGCGGGCGGTGACGGGAGGACCGGCGTAAGGAGGCACGGTTAAAGCCGGGAGTGGGGAATCGCGAGTGGGAAATCGGAAAGCAACGGCGCGCTCCCGGCGCAATCAGGCCGGGGCGCAGGCGGTGCGATGGAGACGGAGCCGGCAGGGCGAACGCGGAAGGGACATTGTATTCCCCATTCCCGATTCCCCATTCCCGGCTTCACACTCACTCCGGCGCGAAGAACTCGTTGCCGTGCATGTCCACCAGCTCCAGCGCACGGCCGCCGCCGCGGGCCACGCAGGTCAGCGGATCGTCGGCGACCTGCACGTGCAGGCCGGTTTCCTCGGAGATCAACCGGTCCAGGTCGCGCAGCAGCGCGCCGCCGCCGGTCAGCACGATGCCGCGCTCGGCGACGTCGGCGCACAGTTCCGGCGGGGTCTGCTCCAGCGCCAGCTTGACCGCCGAGACGATGCCCGACAGCGGCTCGTGCAGCGCTTCCAGCACTTCGTTGGAGTTGATCTTGATCATCTTCGGCACGCCCTCGGCGAGGTTGCGGCCGGAGATCTCCATCTCCTGCACCACCGCCTGCGGGTAGGCGCAGCCGATCTCCAGCTTGATCCGCTCGGCGGTGGCCTCGCCGATCAGCATGCCGTGGTTGCGGCGCACGTAGTTGGTGATCGACTCGTCGAAGCGGTCGCCGCCGATGCGCACCGACTGCGAATAGACGATGCCGTTCAGCGAAATGACCGCGACTTCGGTGGTACCGCCGCCGATGTCGATGACCATCGAGCCGCGCGCCTCGGTGACCGGCATGCCGGCGCCGATCGCCGCGGCCATCGGCTCCTCGATCAGGTACACGGCGCGCGCCCCGGCCTCCTCGGCCGATTCCTTGATCGCGCGGCGCTCCTCCTGGGTCGAGCCGGCCGGCACGCAGACCAGCACGCGCGGGCTGGGGCGCAGGAAGCGCGACTTGTGCACCTTCTTGATGAAGTGCTTCAGCATCGCCTCGGTATAGGTGAAGTCGGCGATGACGCCATCCTTCATCGGGCGGATGGTGGTGATGTGGCCTGGGGTACGGCCGAGCATCTGCTTGGCCTCGGCGCCGACCGCGGCCACCGAGCGGGTACCGCCGATCGCCCGGTCCTGGCGCACCGCCACCACCGACGGTTCGTTCAGCACGATGCCCTGGCCACGCACATAGATGAGGGTGTTGGCCGTGCCCAGATCGATGGACAGGTCGTTGGAGAACATGCCGCGGAGTTTCTTGAACATCGGGGGATTGGGTCCTGGGGGGCGCCGTCGCCAGAATGGCGAAAAAATGGGCAGAAAACGAAGTCCGCTAGCCTAGCAATCCGCCTGGGTGCGGGCAAGGAAAATTCTCGCTAAAACCGCGCGTTGCGCGGCATTGCCGGGACCGTCGCGGATCGCGGTTCTGGCCCTGTCGGGCCGCAGCCGTTACCCTTTGCGCCGCGGCGACCCCGCCCCTCGCCCGCCTGAATGCGGGCTCATCCCTCCGCCAAGGCCTGCCCGATGTCTGCACTGATCTGTGGTTCTCTCGCTTACGACACCATCATGGTGTTCCCGGACCAGTTCAAGAACCACATCCTGCCGGACAAGGTGCACATCCTCAACGTGTCGTTCCTGGTGCCGCGGATGCGCCGCGAGTTCGGCGGATGCGCCGGCAACATCGCCTACAACCTGCACCTGCTGGGCGGCGATCCGATCCCGATGGGCACCGTGGGCCAGGACTTCGGCCCGTACCGCGAGCATTTCCAGGCGCTGGGCATCGACCTGTCGCGGGTCAAGGTGATCGATGAGCTGTTCACCCCACAGGCGTTCATCACCACCGACCACGACAACAACCAGATCACCGCCTTCCACCCCGGGGCGATGATGCGCAGCTACGAGAACCACGTGAAGGACGTGCCGGGCGTGACCCTGGGCCTGGTCGGCCCGGACGGGCGCGAGGGCATGATCCAGAACGCCGAGGAGTTCAGCGCCGGCGGCGTGCCGTTCATTTTCGACCCCGGCCAGGCCATGCCCCTGTTCAACGGCCCGGAGCTGCGTCAGTTCATCGAGCAGGCCGACTACGTGGTGGTCAACGACTACGAGTCCAACCTGCTGCAGGAGCGCACCGGCTGGGACGAGAAGGACATCGTCTCGCGGGTGCAGGCCTACATCACCACCCAGGGCCCGAAGGGCGCGCTGGTGCATACCCCCGAGAAGACCTATGACATCCCGCCGGCGCACGAGCGCCGCGTGGTCGATCCCACCGGCTGCGGCGACGCCTTCCGCGCCGGCCTGATCTTCGGCATCGAGCGCGGCTGCGACTGGCTGACGATCGGGCGGATGGGCAACCTGATGGGCGCGCTGAAGGTCGAACATCCCGGCACCCAGAACCAGCGCTTCGACTTCGACGAATTCAACGACCAATTCAAACAGCAGTTCGGCTACGCGCTGTAAGCCGGGAACACTGCCGGTCGCCCGGGCGACCGGGCGGCGGCGGCACCCGGCCATCGCCCCCTCCTGCACCGACCCGGCCGACCGCCGTTCCACACCCGGCGGTGACGCGGACCCAGGCTTGTAACGCCGATCCGGGCGGGGCTAGACTCGGCCGCCCGCGTCGACGGAATGATCGGATGGACACCACGCCTCGCTGGACCGCCAGGGTCCTGGCCGCTGCAACGCCCCTGCGTGGACTGCTGCTCCCCCTGTGCTGCGCAGCCACCCTGTGCGCCTGCAGCAATGCCGCCCAGGCACCCGCGGGCGCCGCCGCGCCTTCCGCGCCCTCGACCGCCCCCGCACCCGCGTCCGCCGCGAACGGCCCGACGGCGCCTGCCGTGACGCACGATGCGACAGCGGCGCAGGTGCCCGCCGGCTACTACGCCACCCAGCCCGGCTGGGGCCAGTTGACCGTGCAGCCGGATGCGCGCTTCACCCTGGAAACGCAGAATGTCGATGCCGGCTGCAGCTTCAGCGGCACGCTGCACGGCACCCGGGCCGCGGTGGACGAGGGGACCTGCACGCTGCAGATCGCCCCCAACGGGCACGGCCTGGCGGTGACCGCCGCGGCCGGTGCGGAGAGCGCGTGCCGGGAGTACTGCGGCGGCAACGGCAGCTTCGAAGGCGACTACCTGGAACAGGATGCCGCCTGTACGCCGCAGGCCATGCAGGGCACGCGCAAGGCCTTCCAGGCTGCTTACGATCGCAAGGACTACGCGGCTGCCGAGGCGGCGCTTGCGCCGCTCTACCGCCACTGCGTGGCGGGCCTGAGCTTCAGCGAGGCCGGCGCGATCCGCAACGACTACGCGCTGACCCAGCACAAACGCGGCGACGATGCCGGATGCCGGCAGACACTGGCGCCCTACCGGGACGACGCCAAGCGCAGCGACGACGCCATCAGCGAGGGCATGACGCCGGCGCTCGTCGACGATTACCTGCGCGTGATCGACGCCGCACGCACCAACCTCAAGCTCTGCGGAGAAGGCAGAGGCTGACGCTAGCGCCCCCAGGGACGACACACCATCAGGGAACAGCGACATGTCCGATCCGACCAACGCACCCACTGCCACCGCGGCGCAGCCGCAACTCAGCGACGCGCAACTCAAGACCTTGGGCTATTTCGCCATCGGCGTGGCCTCGGAAGGCAGCCTGGGCTCCAAGAACGTCGCCTACACGCTGTCGTTCGCCGGATCGGTCGAGGGCAACACGCTGACGCCGGTCGCCAACAGCGGCTTCAGCCTCGGCACGCTGCAGACCGACCTGGGCGCACATCCGGAAGTCGTTCCGCCGCTGGTGGATGCCTACCAGACATGGGCTGCCAGGCAGACCCCGAGCCTGGCGCTGTCGGACACCCAGAGAACCCAGGCGATCTCCGACCTGCAGCGCAATGGCGATGCCATCCGCGCGGACCACGGCCGCGCACCCGATGCAACCGTGCTCAAGAACCTCAACACCTTCCTGGCCTCCGACGCAGGCGTGCAATTCGTGCACGAGCGCGACCGCACGCAGATCGACCATCTGCTGCGCGAAGGCGACGGCAAGAAGGATCCGGGCGGCGCGCTGCACCAGTTGCGCCAGACCGACCTGTACAAGAACGCGAGCCTGGACGACCAGGCCAAGTACGCCACCGTGCTCATGAAGCTGGAAAACCAGGCGGGCAAGGGCCAGTATCCGAAAATCATCAAGGGCATCAACGACGGCAGCCTCGACAGCGTCGAGGACGTGGTGAACAAGGTCGACGCGCTGCTGCCAAACAGGACCAACAAGAAAGGCCAGGTGGTGCCCGATTACATCGAGAGCGGCGTCCACCACGCGCTCGCCGGCACCGAGGTGTTCAACAAGCTGCGTGCGGCGCAGCCGGGAAATCCGCTGCATGACGCGTTCGCGGCGGTCTCCGCCGACCCACTGCGCAGCCCGGTCGATCTGAAGCGCGATACCGCCAACGCCGATGCGCTGCATCAGTACGACGCGACCAAGACCCTGTTCCTGCAGAACGCCCAGTCGCCGAAACTGATCGCCGCGCTCGACCAGGACAGTTCGTTCGGCTACAACCTCAAAGGCCGGAACGGCAAGACGGTCGCACAGTCGTCGAGCCTGTTCGGGGCGGACAACGATGTCGTGGTCTTCGACGGCAACGGCCACGGCACCGCCTTCGTCGGCGGCAAGTGGAGCGCGGTGCAACGCGACGAGGTCAAGCGCATCGGCAACGCCGATCAGAGCGTGGACCTGCAACTGCGCAAGGACGGCAAGAGCGAAACGCTGCTGCACGTCCCGACCCCGGCGCAGTTGCGCGAACGCAGCGAGCAGCAGCAGCCGCAAGCACCTGCGCCGGATCGCACTCGCACGGGTGCGCCCAGCCCGAACGACGCCGATCACCCGAATCATGCGCTGCTCGAACAGATCCGCGAGGGCGTCAGAAGGATCGACCAGGATCTGGGCAAACCGTACGATGCGGCCAGCGAGCGCCTGAGCCGCGCTGCCCTGGCCGCTTGCCGGGACAATGGCGGCCCCGGCAACGCGCCGCTGGCGTCGAACGCGTTGCAGCGCGCCGATCGCGTTGCGCTGACCGAGAAAGGCCATCTGGTGGTGGTCGAGGGCGAACAGCGCGATCCGGCGCAAAAGCGCGCCAGCGTGGATGTGCAGGTGGCCCTCGCCACGCCGGTGGAACAGTCCGACCAGCGACTGCAGGCCGCGAACCAGGCGATCGACCGCGAGCGACAGCTCACGCAACAGCAGGAATTGGCGCGCGAGCGGGAGGCACCGGGCCGCAACGGTCCGGCGCTGGCATAGGCGCAGCGTCGGCCGGCGCACAGGGGCGTGTCTCGCGCCGCCTTCGCACCACGCGCGACGAAGGGCATCGATCGGTTCGCCGCGCCGCTGCTCCTGCACGCGACGGGCGATCCCCATGCCCTGCGCCGCGGCACTGCCGGACCGCGGCGCGTCCTGCATCGACGACCGGCGTGGCGGAGCGGTGCCCCCGGCAGAACCGGCCAAGCGCTGGCGGCCACGGCCATCGCTTTGCTGCACTGCGGGTTGAGCGCTGGTCCGGTTTGTGCGTCACTTGCGCCACGGGCCCCCTGGGGGGACGAGAGCGCGCCCATGTCCGAGTCGACTGTCGCAAGCCTCGCGCAAGCCAAGGTCGTCGCACCATCCGCCACCGAGGCTGACTGCGCGCCGCTGGCGCGCATGCGCCATTTCCGCCAGATCGACTCCTTGCCGCCGGCGCTGGCGCGCTCGTGGCGGCGCTGCCTCGACGAGTACGGCCTGGACCCGGACACCCATCCCTCGCCGATGGTTCACGACAACGGCGAGTTGCGCGAGCGCCAGCAGCGGCTGGAGGCGCTGCTGCGCATCGCCAAGGTGGAGATGGAGAATCTCTACGAGCAGATCGCCGGCGGCAGCTACGCGGTGGTGTTCGCCGACACCGAGGCCACCGTGCTGCACAGCGTGCAGGATCCGGCCCTGCTGCGCGCGTTCCGCGAGACCGGGCTGTTCTGCGGCGCCAGCTGGGCTGAACGCTACCAGGGCACCAACGGCATCGGCACCTGCGCGGTGGAAGGCAGCGCGCTGAGCGTGCACCGCGGCGAACACTACCTGCAGCGGCATCTGCCGCTGTCGTGCAGCGGCGCGCCGATCCTGGATCCGCAGGGCTGCCTGCTGGCGGTGCTGGACGCCTCCACGCCCGACGCGCGCGACACCAAGCTGGTGCAACGTCATACCGGCGCGCTGGTGCGCATGTCGGCGGCGCAGATCGCCCGCGCGTACTTCCTGGAGCAGTACCGGCATGCCTGGATCCTGCGCTTCCACAGCCGCCCGGAGTTCGCCGGATTGCTGCACGAGGCGCTGATCGCGGTGGGCGGCGACGGCCGCGTGCTCGCGGTCAACGAGGCGACACTGGAACAGTTGGGCAAGCCCGACCGCTCCCCGCTGATCGGGCGCGACATCGCCCAGGTGATGCAACTGGACTTCGATACGCTGGAGCAGCGCGCGCGCAACGACGCCAGCACCCTGTGGTCGATCCGCTGCGCCTGCCACGGCCGCCGCTTCTTC
>JBEVKG010000214.1:0-10269 GCA_040509765.1 Xanthomonas sp. | reverse complement strand
GAGCTTTCGCCCTTGCGGGCGAGTTACTTTTCTTTGCTCGCGCAAAGAAAAGGTAACCAAAAGAAAGCGCGCCCTGCCTCCGCGCCCTCCGCGCTACGCGCTCCGGGTCCGCGTCCATCACGGGGATCCGCGGAAGGGGCATCATGCCCCTGCCGCGGACGGCGTACATCCATGTACGCCGCCCTTCGGGTGTTTCCCCGCGATGGCCGCCGCTACGGAAGGGAACCCGGTAAGGCAAAAGCAACATCAACGTCCGAAGCAAGAGCAACGTCAGGAGCAACAGCAACAGCAACAGCAAAAGCGACAGCAAAGGCAGAGGCAACGGCAACGACGATGTTCTGGCTCGCTAGCACGAACCGCCGCCTACACGTTCAACAACAAAAACTCCCGCTCCCACGAACTGATCACCCGGAAGAACGTCTCGTACTCCTTGCGCTTGACCGAAATGTACGCCCGCACGAACCGCGGCCCCAGCAACTCCTGCAACGGCGCGCACCGCTCCAGCTCGTCAAGCGCCTCGCCGAGCGAGCGCGGCAACTGATAGCCCATCTCCTTGCCACTGCCGGTGGTCGGCGCGGTCGGCTCCAGCTTTTCGCGGATGCCGAGCAGGCCGCAGGCCAGCGTCGCCGCCATCGCCAGATAGGGATTGGCGTCGGAACCGGCGAAACGGCTCTCCACCCGCATGTTCTCGATCGTGTCGATCGGCACGCGCAGGCCGCAGGTGCGGTTGTCAAACCCCCACAGCACATTGCTCGGCGACACCTCGCCGAACATCAGCCGGCGGTAGGAATTGACGTTGGGCGCGAAGAACGCCATCGCCATCGGCACATACTTCTGCAGGCCCGCGAGGTAATGGGCGAAGGTGCGACTGTATTCGCCGGCGCGACGGCCGCTGAAGACGTTCTTGCCGTGCTTGTCCACCAGGCTCTGGTGGATGTGCATCGCACTGCCCGGCTCGTTCTCCATCGGCTTGGCCAGGAAAGTGGCGTAGACGCCATGGCGCAGCGCCGCCTCGCGCATGGTGCGCTTGAACAGGAACACCTGGTCGGCGCGCGACAACGCGTCGGCGTGGGTGAAGTTGACCTCCAGCTGCGCCGCGCCGGATTCGTGGATCAGCGTGTCCACGTCCAGCTCCATCGCGTCGCAATAGTCGTACATCAGGTCCAGGATCGGGTCGAACTCGTTGACCGCGTCGATCGAATACGACTGCCGCGCCGTCTCCGGCCGGCCCGAGCGGCCGGCCGGCGGCAGCAGCGGGAAGTCCGGGTCGGTGTTCTTCTGCACCAGGAAGAACTCCAGCTCCGGCGCCACCACCGGCTTGCAGCCGATCGCCGCGTAGGCCGCCAGCACCCCGCGCAGCACGTTGCGCGGCGCCAGTTCGTGCGGCTGGCCTTCCTTGGTGTAGCAGTCATGGATCACCTGCGCGGTGGGATCGGCCGCCCACGGCACCATGCGCACCGTGTCCGGGTCCGGACGCAACTGCATGTCCGAATCCGACGGCGAGGTCAGGTCGTAGTAGTCGTCCGGGTAGTCGCCGGTGACGGTGGTGGCGAAGATGCCCTCGGGCAGGCGCGTGCCGTAGTCGTGCGAGAACTTGGCGGCGGGAATGATCTTGCCGCGGGCGTTGCCGGTGATGTCCGGCACCAGGCACTCGACCTCGGTGATGTGGCGTTCCTTGAGCCAGCGGCGCAGCGAACTCTCCTGCTGCTCCGGCGTGTGCTTGCGCGATCGGGGTCGACTGGCCATGGGAATCAGTGCCTGCGGGTGGCCGCATAGTGGCGACAGGCGTCGCCGAAGGATTGGAAGATACCGAGATAGAACGGGTCGTCGAGTACCCGCCACTCCGGATGCCATTGCACCCCGAGCAGGAAGCCAGGGCCGATGCCGCGGAACGCCTCGATCAGCCCGTCCGGCGCCAGCGCCTCGACGATCAGGTCGCCGCCGAGCCGGGCCACGCCCTGGCCGTGCAGCGAGTTGACCCGCACCCGCCCGCGGCCGGCGATCTCCTCCAGCCAGCCGCCCTCGCTCAGCGCCACCTCGTGCGCCGGCGCGTACTGCGCTTCCAGCGTCGCCTGCGGATCCTCGCGGTGATCGGACAACCCCGGCTGCGCATGCACCTTCTGGTGCAGGGTGCCGCCGAGGGCCACGTTGACCTCCTGGAACCCGCGGCAGATCGCCAGGATCGGCAGGCCCAGCGAAATCGCCTGCGGAATCAGGTCCAGGGTGTTGGCGTCGCGCGCCGGGTCATGCAGATTGCCGAGCCAGCTCGGCTCGTCGCTGTAGTGGTGCGGCTCGATGTTGCTGACCGCGCCGGTCAGCAGCAGCCCGTCGAGCCGCGTCAGCCAGGCGCGGGCATCGACCGGCGGCTGCAGCGACGGCAACAGCACCGGGGTCACCCCCGCGCCATCGACGGCAGCACGCAGATACTTTTCGCCGGCCGCCAGGAACGGATGGTGTCCGATGAGCTTGCGGTCGGTCGGCACGCCGACCAGGGGCGATACGGCCATGCGAAGAACTCGTGCGGCGTGGCGGCAAGTTACCGCGGGCGTTTTATTTTTACAACACGACGCACTGCGGAGCGCAGCACAGAGCGCGCCAATGACGCCGTTGTCGGACCTGCGCGATGGGTGAATTGCGCCTGCGCTTCCGCAAAACCGTGCAACCGCCGCGCGCGGACGTGCGCGCCGTGCGGCCGGCACCTGTTGAGTATTCTTGACGCCATCGCGCTCTGCTAAGCTCGAAGCACTCCCGCTGTCCGCCGCGAAGACCCGCATGCACGATGCCCCGCTGCTGCTCCCGGACGACGCCCAGACCCTGCAGCGCATCGCCGGCTGCGAGCAGATCGATCTGCTGCTGCCGGACTGCAACGGCCTGCTGCGCGGCAAGCGCATCGCCCGCGATGCACTGGACAAGATCTACCGCGACGGCGTGTGCCTGCCGATGTCGCTGATCGCCACCGACATCACCGGCAACACCGTCGAGGAAACCGGCCTGGGCTACGACATCGGCGACGAGGACCGGCTGTGCTTCCCGGTGCCGGGCAGCCTGCGGCCGGTGCCGTGGGCGCCGGTGCCGTCGGCGCAACTGCTGCTGGCGATGCAGGACGGCGCCGGCGGCGCGCTCGACTTCGCCCCGCGCCAGGTGCTGGCGCAGGTGCTGGCGCGCCTGCAGGCACGCGGGCTGACACCGGTCATCGCCGTCGAGCTGGAGTTCTACCTGTTCGACCCGCACGCCGACGCGCACGGCCGCCCGCAGCCGCCGCTGCACGCGCACAGCGGGCTGCGCAACGACAGCACCCAGGTCTATTACATGCAGGACCTGGACGACCAGCGCGGCTTCACCGATGCGGTCGCGCAGGCCTGCCGCGCACAGGGCATTCCGGCCGACACCGCCGTCGCCGAATACGCGCCCGGCCAGTTCGAGATCAACCTCAAGCACCGCGCCGATGCGCTGGCCGCCTGCGACGATGCGGTGCTGCTCAAGCGCGCGATCAAGGCGATCGCGCAGCAGCAAGGGCTGCTCGCCAGCTTCATGGCCAAGCCGTTCGCCGCCCAGTCGGGCAGCGGCCTGCACCTGCACGTGAGCCTGCTCGACGGCGCCGGCCACAACGTGTTCGCCGGCACCCCGCAGGCGCCGGCCGCGGCCTTGCGCCATGCCATCGGCGGGTTGCAGCGCAGCGCCGAGGACTGCCTGCTGCTGTTCGCCCCGCACGCCAACAGCTACCGGCGCTTCGTCGCCAATGCCTTCGTCCCGCTCAACGACAGCTGGGGCTTCAACAACCGCACCGTGGCCATGCGGGTGCCGCACAGCGACCCGGCCAACACCCGCATCGAGCACCGCATCGCCGGCGCCGACGCCAATCCCTACCTGGTCGCCGCGGCGGTGCTGGCCGGCATCGAACACGGCCTGGCGCAGGCGCTCGATCCGGGCCCGCCAACCCAGGGCAATGCCTACGCGCAGCACGCCGCACGCGAACCGGACTGGCGCGGCGCGGTCGCCGGCTTCCTCGCCAGCGACTTCGCCGCCGCCCACTTCGGCACGCGCTTCCGGCATGTCTACGGCCAGCAGAAGCGCCGCGAGCTGCTGGATTTCCAGGCGCAGGTCAGCGATGTGGACTATCGCTGGTATCTGCGCACGGTTTGAAGGCCGGGAATCGGGAATGGAGAAACGGGAATCGAAAGCAGCGAGAGCGAAGGCGTCTGGAGCCCAGGCCATGGTGCGCCTGCGCCATCACAGCAGTTCGCCGCCATGACCGGCGCTTCTCCCACTCCCCATTCCCGAGTCCCCATTCCCGGCGCGTCCTGGTACCTCGACAGCGCCGCGCCGTTCCCGAAACAGGAACCATTACGAGGTCAGGTACGCGCCGACGTGTGCATCCTCGGCGCCGGCTATACCGGGCTGAGTGCGGCGCTGGCCCTGGCCGAGGCCGGGTATCGGGTGGTGGTGCTGGAAGCGCAGCGGGTCGGCTGGGGCGCGTCGGGGCGCAACGGCGGCCAGGCCATCGTCGGCTACGGCTGCGAGCAGCACACCCTGGAAATGCTGCTCGGGCAGGACGATGCGCGGCTGCTGTTCGACTTCTCCCGCGACGGCATGCAGTTGCTGCGCACCCGCATCGCCCGCCATGGCATCGCCTGCGACTGGCGCGACGGGCATGCGCACGTGGCGATCAAGCCGCGCCAGGAACGCGCGCTGCGCGCCGGCATCATCGAAATGGCGCAACGCTACGACTATCCGCTGCAATGGTGGGACCGCGCGCAGTTGCAGTCGCAGCTGCGCAGCCCGCGCTACCTGGGGGCGATGTACGACGCGGCCAGCGGCCACCTGCATCCGCTGGACTACGCACGCGGCCTGGCGCGTGCGGCGCTGGCCGCCGGCGTGCGCATCCACGAACAGACGCCGGTCACGCAGCTGGTGCGCGGCACGCGGCCGATCCTGCGCAGCGCGCACGGCGAGGTCGAGGGCGCGTTCGCCATCCTCGCCGGCAATGCCTGGCTGCGCGGCATCGCCCCGGAACTGGAATCGCGGATCATGCCGGTCGGCACCTACATCGGCGCCAGCGCGCCGCTGGGCGAGACGCTGGCGCGCGAGCTGATCGGCAACGACATGGCGGTGGCCGACGTCAATTGGGCGCTGGACTACTTCCGCCTCAGCCGCGACCACCGGCTGCTGTTCGGCGGCCGTGCCAGCTACTCGTCGCTGCCGCCGCCAGGCCTGCGCGGGGTGATGACCCGGCGCATGCGCCGGGTGTTCCCGCAACTGCGCCAGGTCGAGATGGCGTCGGTATGGGGCGGCTACGTCGACATCACCCGCAACCGCGCCCCGCACTGGGGCCGGCTGACCCCGAACGTGTACTTCGCGCAGGGCTTCTCCGGCCACGGCGTGGCCGCCACCGGTCTGGCCGGGGCGGTCATCGCCGCGGCGATCGCCGGACAGGCGCAGCGGCTGGACGTGTTCGCGCGGATTCCGCACGCACCGTTCCCGGGCGGCCGCCTGCTGCGCACGCCGCTGCTGGTGGCGGCGATGTCCTGGTACAAGCTGCGCGACGCGCTGTGGTAGCGGCCGGCATGCCCACGCCGCCCTCAAGTTCACCCGCGCACGGCCGCTAACCGGGTTCCACCCCTGGATTCCCGCCCGCGGGGCAGGCATGTCGCACCCGTTGCCGATCTCCCCGATCGCCCCCGACGGCAGCCCTGCACAGCAGCGCATCCTGCTGGTGGAAAACTCGCGCACCTTCACCGACCTGCTGCGCGCGGCGATCGAGCAACGGGTCGAACTGCCGGTCGTCGTGGTCTCGACCCTGGCCGAGGCCGCCGCCGCCCTGGACGACGGCGGCCCCTGGTTCCTGGCGCTGACCGGGCTGGTGCTGGCCGACGGCGACCGCGACACGGTGGTGGACTTCTTCGTCGCGCGCGGGCTGCCGACGGTCGTGGTCAGCGGGGTCTACGACGAAAGCCTGCGCAAGCGCATCCTGACCCAGCAGATCATCGACTTCGTGCTGAAGAACGCGCCGGACAGCATCGACTATCTGGCCTGGCTGGTGCAGCGGCTGGCGCGCAACCGCGCCATCACCGCGCTGGTGGTGGACGACTCGCCGTCGGCGCGCGCCTATGCCGCCTCCTTGCTGTCGATGTACGGCTACCGCGTGGTCGAGGCCGCCGACGGCGCCGCCGGGCTGCGCGCGATCGAGGCCAATCCGTCCATCCGCCTGGCGGTGGTGGACCAGGAGATGCCGGGCATGGAAGGCGTGGAATTCACCCGCCGGCTGCGCGCGTTGCGCGCACGCGACATGCTGGCGGTGATCGGCCTGTCCGGCAACAACGACCCGTCGCTGATCCCGCGCTTCCTCAAGAACGGCGCCAACGACTTCCTGCGCAAGCCCTTTTCGCGCGAGGAATTCTTCTGCCGGGTCTCGCAGAACGTGGACCAGTTGGAACTGATCGGCACCCTGCAGGACCTGGCGACGCGCGACTTCCTCACCAGCCTGCCCAACCGTCGGCACTTCCTCGAACAGAGCCAACGCGTGCTGGCGAAGTGGCTGGCGCGGCAGGAGCCGGTTGCCGTGGCGATGCTCGACATCGACCACTTCAAGCACATCAACGACACCTTCGGCCACGAGGCCGGCGACGAAGCGCTGCGCGCGGTCGCCGCGACCCTGGCCGCGCACGCGCGGCCGCAGGACATGGTGGCGCGCTTCGGCGGCGAGGAATTCTGCATGCTGGTGCCGGGCCTGGACGCCGCCGCGAGCGCCGGCTACTTCGAAACCCTGCGCGCGCGCATCGCCGACCTCACGATCCCGCTGGGCGCGCAGACCCTGCGGCTGACCATCAGCATCGGCGTCAGCGGCAGCGGCCCGCAGCGCCAGACCCTGCATCCGCTGCTGACCGAGGCCGACAAGTACCTCTACCTGGCCAAGGCCGGCGGCCGCAACCGGGTGGAATACGCGCCGCCGGCGAAGCCGGCGCTCAGCGACGCGGCCGCCTGATCGCCAGCAGCGCCAGCACGGTCAGCAGCGCCGCCGCGCTGAGGTAGTAACCCACCCACGGCAGGCCGTAGTGCGTGGCCAGCCACACCGCCACGTACGGCGCCGGCGCCGCGCCGACGATGCCGGCCAGGTTGAACGCCAGCGAGGCGCCGGTGTAGCGCACCGGCACCGGATACAGCTCGGCCAGCAGCGTGCCGCAGGGGCCGTAGGTCAGGCCCATGAAGAAGAACCCCAGCGCCAGGAACCCCAGCACCTGCCAGGGCTGCCCGGCCTGGAACAGCGGCGCGAACAGCAGCCCGAAGGCGATGATGACCACGCTGGCCACGAGCATCGCCGGGCGCGTGCCGCGGCGGTCGCCGTACCACGCCGACAGCGGGATGCCCGCGGCGAAGAACAGGATCCCGACCATCTGCAGCAACAGGAACTGCTCGCGGCTGTAGTGCAGCGTGGTGGTGCCGTAGCCCAGGGCGAACACCGTCATCAGGTAGAACAGCACGAAGGTCGCCAGCACCGCGAACGTGCCCAGCACCGTCGCCCCGGCGTGCTGCGACAGCACCGTCTGCATCGGCATGCGCACGCGCTCGTTGCGGTCCAGCGCGCGCTGGAAGTCCGGGGTCTCGTGGATGCGCAGGCGCACCCACAGCCCGGTGATCACCAGCAGAGCGCTGGCGACGAACGGGATACGCCAGCCCCAGCGCAGGAACTGCGCCTCGTCCAGCAGCGCGCCGAGCAGCAGGAAGATGCCCGAGCACAACAGGAAGCCCAGCGGCGCGCCCAGTTGCGGGAACATGCCGTACCAGGCGCGCTTGCCCGGCGGCGCGTTCTCGGTGGCCAGCAGCACCGCCCCGCCCCACTCCCCGCCCAGGCCCAGGCCCTGGCCGAAGCGGCACAGCACCAGCAGCGCGGGCGCCCACAGGCCGATCCGGTCGTAACTGGGCAGCAGGCCGATCAGCACGGTGGACAGGCCCATGGTCAGCAGCGCCGCCACCAGGGTGGCCTTGCGTCCGACCCGGTCGCCGAAATGGCCGAACAGCGCCGATCCCAACGGCCGCGCGACGAAGGCCACGGCAAAGGTCGCCAGCGACTGCAACTGCGCCGCATCGGCGTCGCCCTTGGGGAAGAACAGCGTGGGGAACACCAGCACCGCGGCGGTGGCGTAGATGTAGAAATCGAAAAACTCGATGGTGGTGCCGACCAGGCTGGCCAGCAGCACGCGACGCGGCGAGTTGACGGGCGGAACGGGAGACGCGGCAGCGGTCATGGAGGCGGCATCGACGGGCAACCGGTCGATTCTGGCAGATCGCTTTCCCTTTCGCAGCGTAGCGCAGCGGCTCGGCGCCGCACCGCCAACGGCTTCCCCCTGACGCACCATACCGCACGCGAAACCCAGCTTTCCGGCAACGGGTGGCGGTCGCTACCGTTACAAAGGGCCAAGGCCACACCGCAAGCGCGTGTCACCCGACACCCAGGGCACCGCGGCGATCAACCAGGATGTGCCCGTGCGCGCCTCGCACGAGCACATCCAGAAGCTGCCGGAAAATCAGGCAAGCGGGCTACCCGCGCGACCGCGCGGCCTAGAAGGCATCCGCGGCCCCGTTGCAACAACGGCCTGCGCCGTCACCTCACACCTCAGACATTGCGCATGTCATCGAGAGCGCCTGGATCGCAATCCAAGGGCACGCACGGCGCCAGCTCCAATACCTCGTCGGCATCGGCCTTGCCGACGAGGTTGCCTTGCTCGTCGACCTGGTACGGCATATCGGCTTCCACCCCTTGCTCGCCAGTCGTGACCACGAGATTGGTATAGCGCTCGCCGTCCCAACACCGGAAAATGAGCGTCGAATGCTCCCCGCCGGTCAGCGTCGACCCCAGGCTGCCGATGAGCCTGCTGCGCGCGCCGGCGGTCAGGACGCTGTTCTTGCCAGCTGTCAGTTTGCTGCGGTCGCCGGCCATCAGCGTACTGTCGTCCCCGGCGGTGAGCTTGCTTCTGTCGCCGGCGGTGAGATAACTGTTACGTCCGGCCAACAATTTGCTGCGATCGCCGGCGGTTTGGGTACTGTCGGCACCTGCGATCAGCTTGCTGCGATCGCCAGCGGTCTGCACGCTTTCGGCACCGGCAATCAGGGTGCTGCGAGACCCCGCAGTCTGAGAGCTACCCTTGCCCGCGATCAACATGCTCTTGTGACCAGCGATCTGGATACAGTCATGGCCGGCAATCAGCGAGCTTCCGTAGCTGGCGATCAGATTGCTGCCGTAGCCCGCCGTCAGAAAGCTGCGCACGCCGCTGGTCAGGCTGCTGCCGTAGCCGGCGATCAGCGAGCTGTCCTGCCCGGCGATGCCGGTGCTCCCATAGCCCGCCGTCAGTGAACTGCTGTGTTCGGCCATCTGGGTACTGCCATAGCCGGCGGTCAGTGTGCTCTCGTACCCGGCGGTCTGGGAACTGCCGTAGCCGGCGATCAGCGTGCTGGCATAGCCGGCGATCTCGGTACTCCCGTAGCCGGCGGTCAGCGAACTGTTCTGCTGCGCAGTCAGCGAACTGCCGTATCCAGCGGTCAACGCGCTCTCATATCCGGCGGTCTGGGTACTGCCATAACCGGCGATCAACACACTTTCGTGACCGGCGGTCGAATTGCTGCCATAGCCCGCAGTCAGCGTACTCTTGTAGCCGGCGGTTTGCGTGCTTCCATAGCCCGCGGTCAACGTGCTGTCGTAGCCGGCCGTCGAGGTACTACCGTAGCCGGCAGTGAGAGAACTGCTCTCCTGTGCGGTCTGGGTGCTGCCGTAGCCTGTGGTCAGGATGCTGTTGTAGCCCGCGGTCTGGGTGCTGCCGTAGCCGGCGATCAGCGAACTGTCATGACCGGCGGTGGAAGTGCTGCCATAGCCGGCGGTGAGCGTGCTGTCCTCCCGCGCGGTCTGGGTACTGCCATAGCCGGCGGTGAGGCTGCTGTCGTAGCCGGCCGTCTGGGTGCTGCCGTAGCCGGCGGTCAGCGAACTGTCGGAACCCGCAGTCCCGGTACTTCCATAGCCGGCAGTGATGTCGCTGCCCTGCCGCGCCGTCTGCGTACTGCCGTAACCGGCCGTCAGCGAACTGTCGCGGCCTGCCGTCTGCGTACTGCCATAACCGGCGATCAACGAGCTGTCCGCGCCGGCAGTGCCGGTACTGCCGTAGCCGGCGGTGACATCGCTGCCTTGCCGCGCCGTCTGCGTTCTGCCGTAACCCGCCGTCAGCGAACTGTCGCTGCCGGCAGTCTGCGTACTGCCGTAGCCGGCAATCAGCGAGCTGTCGT
>JBEVKG010000213.1:0-4626 GCA_040509765.1 Xanthomonas sp. | reverse complement strand
AACTTCGGCTCGTTGTTTGCCTCCTTGTTGATCCCGCTGGCGCTGAAGCATCTCGGCCCGGCGTGGGCGTTCGGCATTCCCGGCATCCTGATGCTGGTGGCGACCCTGGTGTTCTGGGCCGGGCGCCACCGCTACGTGCGCGTGCCGCTGCCGCCCAAGGACCCGCACGGCTTCGCCCAGGTGGTGCGCACCGCGCTGCTGCGGCAGGCGCCGGGGCAGGGGCGTCCCGGGCTGGCGCTGGCCGGCGTGGCGGTGCTGCTGGCGTTGGCGACCTTCGCGCTGGTGCCGACGCTGGGCCTGGTGATCTGCCTGTGCCTGGCGCTGGTGCTGCTGCTGGCCGGCATCGGCGGCGGCACCTGGTGGCAACTGGAGCGCGCCCGCGCGGTGCATCCGGACGCCGCCGTGGATGGCGTGCGCGCGGTGCTGCGGGTGCTGGTGGTGTTCGCGCTGGTCACCCCGTTCTTCTCGCTGTTCGACCAGAAGGCCTCGACCTGGGTACTGCAGGGCCAGCAGATGCAGATGCCGGCGTGGTTCAGCGCCTCGCAGATGCAGGCGCTCAATCCGGCGCTGGTGATGCTGCTGATCCCGTTCAACAACCTGGTGCTGTACCCGCTGCTGCGCCGGCGCGGCTACGAGCCGACCGCGCTGCGGCGGATGACCGCCGGCATCGCCTTCAGCGGCCTGGCCTGGATCGTGGTCGGCAGCCTGCAGGTGATGATGGACGGCGGCGACGCCTTGTCCATCGCCTGGCAGATCCTGCCGTATGCGCTGCTGACCTTCGGCGAAGTGCTGGTCTCGGCGACCGGCCTGGAGTTCGCCTACAGCCAGGCGCCGCAGTCGATGAAGGGCGTGGTGATGAGTTTCTGGAACCTCACCACGACCGTCGGCAACCTGTGGGTGCTGCTGTCCAACGCCGCCGTGCGCAACGAGCGCGTCACCGCGCACATCGGCAGCACCGGACTCAGCGAGACCGCGTTCCTGATGTTCTTCTTCGCCGCCTTCGCCTTCGTCGCCGCACTGCTGTTCGGGCTGTACGCGCGCCGCTACCGCATGGTCGACCACTACCGCCCCGCCTGAGACCCCGCATGCCCTCCGTCACCCCCGTCAACCTGATCCTGATCGTCCTTACCGTGCTGGTGTCGTGGGCGGCGTTCAACAACCGCCGGCTGCTCGACCGGCTGATCCTGTGGCCGCCGGCGGTCGATCGCCACAAGCAGTACGACCGGCTGGTGACCTACGGCTTCATCCATGCCGATTTCCCGCACCTGCTGTTCAACATGGTCACGCTGTACTTCTTCGGCGGCCCGATCGAGGTGCTGATGGAGCGGCTGACCGGCAACATGCTGGTGTATCCGCTGTTCTACCTGTCGGCGCTGGTGGTCTCGATCCTGCCCAGTTACCTGAAGAACCAGAAGAATCCCAACTACATGAGCCTGGGCGCGTCCGGCGCGGTGTCGGCGGTGCTGTTCGCCTTCATCCTGATGGCGCCGTGGACCGGGATCTTCTTCTTCTTCATCCCGATTCCGATCCCCGCCATCCTGTATGCCGTGTTCTATGTCGGCTACAGCATCTGGATGGACCGCCGCGGCGGCGACAACGTCAACCACAGCGCGCACCTGGCCGGCGCGGCGTTCGGCGTCATGTTCCTGCTGATCATGGAGCCGTCGGTGCTGCAGCACTTCCTGGGTGAGCTGGCGAACCCGCGCTTCGGGCGGGGGTGATTCCTGACGCGGCGGCGCCTGCATGCGGCTGCCGCGCCGCGCGGCGGCGCGTGCCCGGATCGGTGCGTTGGGTAGACACGGAGGCGTCAGCGCGGCCGTGGTCGACCGCACCGCGCATTGGCTGGCTGCAGCGGCGCGTTCGGCCGCCGTCGGTGCTCAGCGGGTCTGCTGGCCGCGCAACTGCACCTTGGCGCTGCCGATGGCGGCGTTCTCGTAGGTGCGCTTGAGGCGCTGGTAGACCTCGTCGTCGAGCTGCTGGAACTCGCCGCCGTGCTGGTCGCCGCTGACCGACAGTTGGAACAGCCCTTCCAGCAGGGAGGCGTTGTGGTCGCCCTGGTTGTATTTGTTCTCGTTCTCGCTCATGCGCGTGGCTCCCTGTTGGATCGCTGCCTGATGGGAGGTGCAACTCCCATGCCAGGTTTTCGGTCTGTCCTGGCGATATCGGCCGCGCGCGGCGCGACTTGAGCGGCGCACGGCTGACGCGCCACGTCGGCGGCGTGACGCGGTGGGGCAGGCGTTTCACATGGCCGCGGCAAGCCGCAGCGGACACTGTGTGCTCCGCGACACACCGCACTCTCCATGTCCGCACCGACCACCCCCATCGCGCACGACCCGCAACAGCGGCGCTTCACCCTGCACGTCGACGGCCACCGCGCCGAACTCGATTACGTGCTGGAGCAGGAGCGCATGGTCATCACCCATACCGGGGTGCCGGCGCCGATCGGCGGGCGCGGCCTGGCTGCGCAACTGGTCACCGCCGCGCTGGAGCATGCGCAGGCGCAAGGCTGGAAAGTGGTGCCGGCGTGTTCGTACGCGGCGGTATTCATGCAACGGCATCCGCAGTACGCCGCGCTGCTCGCGTGAGCGCGCGGCATCGCAACGGCGCGATAATGCGCGCCAATCCACAGGCATGGCAGGAACAGGGGCAGTCGACGTGAGCAGGGCAGAAACGATGGGCAACGGGCGGATGGCATGGACGGCACTGGCGGTCGCGGCGGCGCTGGCCGTGGCCGGCTGCAAACGCGAGGAACCGGCCGCCGCACCGGCGCCCGCCGCGGCACCGGTGCAGAGCGAGGCCGCCGCGCCTGCGGCGCCGGAGCAGGTGCAGGCCACGCCGCCGGAATTGAAGGACATCGTCGAACACAGCCCCAGCTATGTGGTCGGCATCACCTTCCCGCCGTCGATCAACCGCTATCCCGGGTTGGCCGACGCGGCCAATCGCTATGCGCAGAGCGCGCGCAGCGAGCTGATGGAAGCGGTCGATGGCCTCGGCAACGACCGCCCGCGCGCGCCCTACGAACTCTCGCTGCAGTTCGAGATGCTGCTGGAGCGTCCGGACCTGGTCGCGCTGAGTGCCGACGGTAGCCGCTATACCGGCGGTGCGCACGGCGAACCGCTGGTGGCGCGCTGGGTGTGGCTGCCGCAGCAGCAGCGCATGCTTACGGCCGAGACCCTGATCCCGGATGCGGCGCACTGGAAGCAGGTGGCCGGCTATGTCGCCGCGCAGCTGCGCCAGGCGGTGCAGACGCGGGTCGAGGCCGAGCAGGTGCCGCCGGAGGATCAGGAGCAGCAGGTGCGCAGCGCCAGCAAGATGATCGCCGAAGGCACCGAGCCGCAGCCAAGCAACTTCAGCCAGTTCCAGCCGCTGGTCGATGCGGCGGGCAAGATCACCGCCTTGCGCTTCGTGTTCCCGCCGTATCAGGTGGGGCCGTATGCCGATGGCACGCAGACCGTGGACGTGCCGGCCAGCGTGCTGCGCGAGCTGGTGGCGCCGGAATACGCGCCGCTGTTCGCCGCCTGAGCGTTCGCCGGCGCGCTGCCGCGCGTCGGCGAACGCGACCGCGCCTGGTGCAGCGCGTCGACAGCGCGCGGGAACGCAACGCATGTCCTCGTCGGGACGATGCGCAATCGGTAGCATGGGCCGCTACCCCACTTGCAATCGATTTCTTATGAGCAGTTTCGATCAGACCGAGCGGCGTGTGGCGCACACCTGCGCGCGCTACCCGGCCTTCCCGCGCGAGCCCGCCGTCCTGGTGCGGCTGGTCAAGCATCTGTACAAGCGCGTGCATACCAATGCCAGCGGCATGCTCAAGGAATACGGCATCAGTCCGCCGGAGTACGAGATCCTGATGATGCTGTACGGCACGCCGGAGCAGTGCATCACCCCCACCGAGGTGGCCGAGGCCGCCAGCGAGAAGCCGGCCAACATCACCCGTCTCACCGACAGCCTGTGCAGCAAGGGGCTGCTGACGCGCACCGCCAGTCCGGACGACCGGCGCAAGGTCGCGCTGACCCTGCAGCCGGCCGGGATTGCCTTGATCGAACGGCTGCTGCCCGACGTCTGCGCGTTCCTGGACACGGAGACCGCGGCGCTGGATGCTGGCGAGCAGCAGCAGTTGGAGACGCTGCTGAAGAAGATGCTGGCCGGCATCGACGGCCTCGACGCTGCCACCGCCTCGATGACCTGAGCCGCGCTGCCGTAGGCCGCGCGTTCCCCATTCCGCGGGAGGCAATGTGGGTGGCGCGATCCCTAGCGCCAGCCCTGCGCACGCGCGCGCTGCTCGCCGTCGGCATCCAGCGCCTCGCCGGCGATGCGCGCATCCACCGCCTGCAGCACCGCGGCCGGCATCGGGCTGGCCGCCATGCGCATGCCGCCGCCGTCGTTGCCTTCGCCGGCGGGGACCAGCAGTTCCACTCGCCATGCGCCGTCGCGCTGGCAGGCCAGGCCGGCGCTGGCACGCGACAACAGGAAGGTGCGGCAGTACTGGCCGTCGCGATCGCGGAAGCTCAGGCCGATGCGGACGCCGCCCTCGGTCTGGCCGGACAGCTGCTGCGCCAGCGCTTGCGCCAGTGCGCCCTCGGCGATGCCGCCCTGGGTTGCCGCGACCGTCGGGCGCGGCGCGGC
>JBEVKG010000212.1:0-4110 GCA_040509765.1 Xanthomonas sp. | reverse complement strand
CCAGGGCAGCTACGACGTGATCGCCGCCGGCGACGCTGCGCTGCACGATCGCGCCGACGCGCTGTCGCGCCCGGTCGGCGACAGCGGCCTGCGCATGGTCGCCTCGCTGCCGGACACCGAAGCCGGTCCGCTGGGGCTGGGCGCGTTGCCCTGCCTGCTGGTGGCCGGGCTGTGCGTGGTGCTGGGGGGGCTGCTGTTGCTGGCCGCGCGCGGGCGTCTGCCGCAGCCGCGGGTGCGCCGCGCCGGTGCGGCGGCCGCCGAAGAACACACCCTGCAGCAGAGTCTGCAACGCCAGGAGCCGCCCCCGCCGCCGCCGTCCGCCGCCGAAGAGGCTGCGCCGTCCAAGCCGGTGCCGGCGTTCACGGTGGCGCCGGAGATCTTCCGTGCCTATGACATCCGTGGCGTGGTCGGCCGCGACCTCAGCCCGCAGGTCGCGGCGCTGATCGGCCAGGCGATCGGCGCGGTGATGCAGGAGCAGGGGCTCAACGAGGTGGTGGTCGGCCGCGATGGCCGCCTGTCCGGGCCGGAGCTGTCGGCCGCGCTGATCGAAGGCCTGCGCCGCGCCGGCTGCCATGTCACCGACATCGGCCTGGCGCCGACCCCGGTGGTGTACTTCGCCGCCTACCACCTGCGCGCCGGCAGCTGCGTGGCGGTGACCGGCAGCCACAACCCGGCCGACTACAACGGCTTCAAGATCGTGGTCGGCGGCGAGACCCTGTCCGGCGCCGCCATCGCCGACCTGCACGCACGGATCAGCGCCGGGCGCCTGCCGGTGGCCGACGAACCGGGCCGGCTGCAGCAGCGCGACGTCGGCGACGACTACATCCAGCGCATCGCCGACGACGTGCAACTGGATCGCCCGCTCAAGGTCGTGGCCGATGCCGGCAACGGCGTCGGCGGCGAGCTGGCGCCGCGGCTGCTGGAGGCGATCGGCGCCGAAGTCGTGCCGCTGTACTGCGACGTCGACGGCACCTTCCCCAACCACCATCCCGACCCCAGCGAGCCGCGCAACCTGGAGGACCTGGTGCAGACCGTGCGGCGCTTCGACGCCGACCTGGGCGTGGCCTTCGACGGCGACGCCGATCGCCTCGGCGTGGTCACCAAGGAAGGCACGGTGATCTACCCGGACCGCCTGCTGATGCTGTTCGCCGCCGACGTGCTGCAACGCAATCCCGGCGCGCTGGTGATCTACGACGTCAAGTGCACCGGCAAGCTGTCCGACTACGTGCTGCGCAACGGCGGCAGCCCGATGGTGTGGAAGACCGGCCATTCGCTGATCAAGGCGAAGATGCGCGAGACCGACGCCGAACTGGCCGGCGAGATGAGCGGCCACTTCTTCTTCAAGGAGCGCTGGTACGGTTTCGACGACGGCCTGTACGCGGCGGCGCGGCTGCTGGAGATCCTCGCCCAGCGCGAGGAGTCGCCGTCGGAGGTGCTGGCCGAACTGCCCGACAGTGTGGCCACGCCGGAGATCAAGCTGCCGGTGGACGGGCAGGACGCGCATGCGCTGGTCGCCGACCTGGTCGCGCAGGCGCAGCAGGAGGGCTCGCCGTTCGCCGGCGCGCGGCTGCTGACCATCGACGGCTTGCGCGCCGATTTTCCCGATGGCTGGGGCCTGGTGCGCGCCTCCAACACCACGCCGGTGCTGGTGCTGCGCTTCGAAGCCGACAACGCGGCGGCGCTGGAGCGGATCAAGGCGCTGTTCCGCGCCCAGCTGCAGGCGCTGCTGCCGGCGCTGACACCGACCTTCTGAGGCGCTCGCCCACGCCCGGCCTCGTCCGGGCGCCGGGCTGCGGGTTCCGGCTCAGCCGCCGGCGGTGGTCGCCGTGGCCGCCGCGGCCTGCGCGCCGTTGCCCCTGGCCGCGCGATAGCGCTGCAGCACGTCCTCGATTTCCTGATCCAGGCCGAGCCGCTGCTGTTCGAAGTTCTTCTGCATGCGCAGTTGCCACAGCAGGGCGCGGTGCCGCTGCTGCACGTCGTCGGCGGTCTTGGCCGCCACGCTCTGCCCGGCCAGTTCGCGCGCGCCGGCGCCGGACAGCAGGCCGATCAGGCCCTGGCGCAGGCTCTGCACGTTGTAGCGCGCGGTCTGGATGTTGTTGTCGACGATGCCGATGCGCTCGGCGAACACCCGGCGCAGTTCGTCCTCGGTCTGATACGAGAGCAGCATCGCCTGGTCGGTGCGCTTGCGCGTCTCCAGCGCGGCCCGGTCGGCGCGCTGCTGCGCGGCGTCGGCCGCAGCCGCGGCGCGTTCCTCGGCGCTCAGCGCACGCCCGACCTCGGCGCTGCGCATGCCGCTGGTGGCGTTGAACTCGTCGCGTGCCTGGTTCACCGCTTCCGGCGGCAGCGCATCGCTGCAGGTACGTTGCCCGCCCTGGTTCCAGCAATACAGCTTCTTGGACGGTGCCGACGCCTGTTGCGCCGCGGCCGGCAAGGCCAGCAGCGCCAGCAGCGCCGGCAGGACGCGGTTGCGTGGTGGGATCGGCATCGTGGCAGCCCCCTGCTGTCAGCCAGACGAAGCGCAACCGTAGCGGGCCCGGTAGGCCAGCAGCGGTTCGCGGAAGCCGACAAGGTCTGCGTTTCCGTCGATGAATGCAAGCAGGTCGCCCAGATGCGCGACCGAGACCACAGGAACGCCGGCCTCGGCGGCCACCGCCTGCGCCGCCGAGCGGCGGTCGTCCTCGGCGGCGATCTCCTGGCGGTCCAGCGCGACCAGGATCGCGGCCGGCACGCCGCCGGCGGCGCGGATGATGCCCAGCGCCTCGCGGATCGCGGTGCCGGCGGTGATCACGTCGTCCACGATCAGCACCCGACGGCCGGCCAGCGGGGCGCCGATCAGGCTGCCGCCTTCGCCGTGCGCCTTGGCCTCCTTGCGGTTGAACGCAAGCGGCAGGTCGCGCCCGCGCCGCGCGTACTCGCAGGCCACCGCCGTCGCCAGCGGAATGCCCTTGTAGGCCGGGCCGAACAGCAGGTCGAAGTCGAGCCCGGCGGCATCGGCCGCGTCGGCGTAGCACGCCGCCAGCCGCGCCATGCTGGCGCCGGAGTCGAAGCGCCCGGCGTTGAAGAAATAGGGGCTGAGGCGCCCGGACTTCAGCGTGAACTCGCCGAAGCGCAGCGCCTCCGCGTCCAGGGCCAGTTGCAGGAAACGTTGCCGGTAGTCGGTCATTGGGGCCGGGAATGGGGAAAGGGGACTAGGGAATGGTGAAAAGCATAGCGGTTGTTCCGTCTTCGCGGTCTGCCTGGGGTACGCTTTGCCGATTCCCTGTTCCCCCTTTCCCCATTCCCGGCTCTTTCATGCGCATCATCAGCTTCAACGCCAACGGCCTGCGTTCGGCCGCCACCAAGGGCTTTTTCGAGTGGTTCGCCACCCAGCAGGCGGATGTGCTGTGCGTGCAGGAGACCAAGGCGCAGGAGCATCAACTGGCCGGGCCGGCGTTCCTGCCGGAGGGCTACCGGGTCTGGTTCCGCGACGCCAGCACCAAGAAGGGCTACAGCGGCGTGGCGATCTACAGCAAGCGGGAGCCCGACGAGGTGCGCACCGCGCTGGGCTGGCCCGAATTCGACGAGGAAGGCCGCTACATCGAGGCGCGCTTCGGCAACCTGAGCGTGGTGTCCTTCTACATTCCCTCCGGGTCCTCCGGCGAGCTGCGCCAGGGCTACAAGTTCCAGGTCATGGACTGGCTGCGGCCGATCCTGGCGGAGTGGCTGCACAGCGGCCGCGACTACGTGCTGTGCGGGGACTGGAACATCGTCCGCTCGGCGCTGGACATCAAGAACTGGAAGTCGAACCAGAAGAACTCCGGCTGCCTGCCGGCCGAGCGCGACTGGCTCAACGGCCTGTGCGCCGACCGTGCCGAGGACGCCGACCCGGCCAGCGGCCGCGGCTGGGTGGATGCCTACCGCGCGCTGCATCCGGACGGCCAGGACTACACCTGGTGGAGCAACCGCGGCGCGGCGCGCGCCAACAACGTGGGGTGGCGCATCGACTACCAGTTCGTCACGCCGTCGATGCGGGAGCGTCTGCGCGCCTGCGCGATTTTCCCGAGCCCGCGCTTCTCCGACCACGCACCTTTCGCGGTGGACTATGACCATGAGCTCTGACCGCCCCGGCTG
>JBEVKG010000211.1:0-16532 GCA_040509765.1 Xanthomonas sp. | reverse complement strand
TGCCGATCGCCTGCTGCTGCGCGCGCAGCAGGTCGCGCAGGGTCTCCTGGGCGAACTCGGTGGTGATCGCGCGGCCGGTGAAGTTGGCGCGCGCCGCCAGCGTGTTGAGCGCGCCTTCCAGGTCGCGCACGTTCGAACGCATCTTCTTGGCGATCAGGAACGCCACGTCGTCGGGGATCTCCGCGCCGCGCTCGCGCGCCTTGGCCAGCACGATCGCCGCGCGGGTCTCGAAATCGGGCGGATCGATCGCCACCGACAGGCCCCAGGCCAGGCGCGACTTCAGCCGCGGCTCCAGGCCCTCGACCTCGCGCGGATAGCGGTCGCAGGTCAGGATGATCTGCTGGCGGCCATCGAACAGCGCGTTGAAGGTGTGGAAGAACTCTTCCTGGGTGCGGTCCTTGCCGGCGAAGAACTGGATGTCGTCGATCAGCAGCGCGTCCACCTGCTGGAACTGGCGCTTGAACTGGTCCATGGTCTTGTCCTGCAGCGCGCGGATCATCGCGCTGAAGAACTGCTCCGAGCGCAGGTACATCACCCGCGCGTTCGGATTCTGCTCGCGCATCGCGTTGCCGGCGGCGAACATCAGGTGGGTCTTGCCCAGGCCGGTGCCGCCGTACAGCAGCAGCGGGTTGTGCGCGCGGTCGCCGGGCTTCTGCGCGGCCTGCACCGCCGCGGCCAGGCCGAGCTGGTTGCTGCGGCCTTCGACGAAGTTGGCGAAGGTGTAGTGCGAATCGAGGTTGCCGGCGAACGGCTCCAGCAACGGCGGCGCCGGCGTGCGCGCGGCCGCGCTCTCGCTGGGCGGCGCGGCGGCCGGTTCCGGTGCGCGCGGGCGCGAGCCGACCTGCAGCGACACCTCGCCGCCGCCGGCGAAATAATTCAACAGCTCGCGGATCCGCGGCAGGTAGCGTTCGCGCACCTGCTCGACGATGAAGGCGTTCGGGGCGTACAGCACCATGCTGTTGTCATGGCGCTGTTCGGCTTGCAGCGGTTTCAACCAAGTGTGAACGTCCTCGGCTGGAAATTCGGCTTCCAGACGTTCCAGGCAACGGGGCCAAGCATCCATCAGATCTAAATTCGTCGAAAGACCGGGCATGAAGGGCGCGCACGGGCGCGGCACATTCGGCCGGTGGGAGAGGAAAGCGGATGGATCAGACTACCACCGGCGCGCAGGGTCGGGAATGGTTTTCCCACGGCTATTCACAGATCCATCCACAGGCCCGGCGCCGCCGTCCTCTCTTCCCGTCACTGCAGGCAGTTGACCGCGGCGTGAGTGGTCCTATAGAATTTCCGGTTCTTTCCGCCCCATTCAGATCAGAGCGCCCCGATGGCCACCAAGCGCACCTTCCAGCCCAGCAACCTCAAGCGCAAGCGCGACCACGGCTTCCGTGCCCGTATGGCCACCGCCGACGGCCGCAAGATCCTGGCCCGTCGCCGCGCCAAGGGCCGCAAGCGCCTGAGCGCTTGATTGCTTCGCCGCCCCAGGCGGCGCCTGCAATCCGGACCGTGAATCTCCCCGACCCGCGTAGGCGATTTCCTCGCTCTGCGCGGGTTCGCACGTCTGCGGAATACCGCGTCGTGTTCGATGCCGCGCGCCGCTGTTCCGAGCCGCTGATGAGCCTGCACTGGCGCAGTGCGCCGCACCCGGCGCGGCTGGGCTTGGCGGTGTCGCGCAAGGTCGACAAGCGCGCCGTCGTACGCAATCGCATCAAGCGCGTGCTGCGCGAGGCCACGCGGCAGCTGTTGCCGTGGCTGGCGCCCGGCGATTACGTCGTGGTGGCGCGCAGTGCCGCCGCCCAGGCCAGCGGCGTACAGCTGCGTCAGGCCTACGAGCGCCTGCTGCGCCGCGCCGGCGCATTGCCGGCCCCGGCCGCGGACGGCACAATGCCGCCGCCTCTTCATCCTTCTTCCCCCACCTCCACGTCAGAACCCGCTTCTGGCTGAGCCGAGCTTGCCTGTCCGATGAACCAGACCCGCCTTTTCCTGATTTTCGCCTGGCTGATGGTCGCGGCCCTGTTGTGGATGGAGTGGAACAAGGAACACACGCCGAACGCCAATGCGGCGACGGTTGCCGCGGCGACCACCGTGCCGCCGGCGCAGGACGCCGATGCCGGCGCCACGCATGCCCCGGCCGTTCCGCAGGCCACGGTGCCCGGCGCCGCGCCGGCCAGCACCACGCCCGAGACCGCCGCGGCCAGCGCCGCACCGCGGGTCACCGTCACCACCGACGTGCTGCGCCTGACCCTGGACGGCCGCAGCGTGTTCGACGCCGACCTGCTGCTGTTCCCGCAGACCAAGCAGCCCGGCAGTCCGCCGGTGCAATTGCTGACCGAGGACCCGGCGCATCCGTATACCGCCACCAGCGGCTGGGTCGGCGAGCGCAATTCGCCGTCGCCGGGCCCGGGCGGCTTCCGCCCCGAGCAGCCGGGCAAGGACTACGTGCTGGCCAAGGGCCAGGACAGCCTGCAGGTGCCGTTCGTGTGGAATGGCCCGGACGGGGTGACCATCCGCCGCGTCTACACCCTGCAGCGCGGCCACTACGCCGTGCAGGTGCACGACGAGGTCGTCAACCACGGCAGCAAGCCGTGGCAGGGCTATGTGTTCCGCAAGCTGAGCCGGGTGCCGACCATCGTCAGCCGCGGCATGACCAACCCGGATTCCTTCAGCTTCAACGGCGCCACTTGGTTCAGCCCGGCCGATGGCTACCAGCGTCGCGCGTTCAAGGACTACCTGGAAGACGGCCCGCTCAACCAGACCATCTCCGGCGGCTGGATCGCGCTGCTGCAGCACCACTTCTTCACCGGCTGGATTCCGCAGGCCGACCAGCAGGCGCTGTACGTGCTGTCCAACGACGGCCCGCGGCATGTGATCGAAGCGCGCGGCCCGGGCTTCACCGTGGCGCCGGGCGCCAGCGCCAGCACCGAGGCGCGGCTGTGGGTCGGCCCGAAGCTGGTCAGCCAGATCGCCAAGGAGAACGTGCGCGGCCTCGACCGCGTGGTCGACTACAGCCGCTTCTCGCTGATGGCGCTGCTGGGCCAGGGCCTGTTCTGGATTCTCAGCCACCTGCACAGCCTGCTCGGCAACTGGGGCTGGTCGATCGTCGGCCTGGTGGTGCTGCTGAAGCTGATGCTGTATCCGCTGTCGGCCGCGCAGTACAAGAGCATGGCCAAGATGCGCAAGTTCCAGCCGCGCATCCAGCAGCTCAAGGAGCGCTACGGCGACGACAAGCAGAAGTTCCAGACAGCGATGATGGAGCTGTACAAGAAGGAGAAGATCAACCCGATGGGCGGCTGCCTGCCGGTGCTGATCCAGATGCCGATCTTCTTCGCGCTGTACTGGGTGCTGGTGGAATCGGTGGAACTGCGCCAGGCGCCGTGGTTCGCCTGGATCCAGGATCTGACCGCGCGCGATCCGTACTTCATCCTGCCGGTGATCAACGTGGCGGTGATGTGGCTGACGCAGAAGCTGACGCCGTCGCCGGGCATGGATCCGGTGCAGGCCAAGATGATGCAGTTCATGCCGCTGGTGTTCGGCGTGATGATGGCCTTCGTGCCGTCGGGCCTGGTGCTGTACTGGGTCACCAACGGCTCGCTGGGTCTGCTGCAGCAATGGTGGATGACCAAGCGCCACGGCGAACCGGCCACGGCAGGCGGTGGCGGCAGCGGCAAGCCGCCGGCCAAGGCGAAGAAGTAAACCCGACAACGCCCGCCCTCCGGCGGGCGTTGCGCATGCGGCCGGGGAAGGCGCCGGCGTGTGCGTTTCCGCATCGCCTTGCTCGCGAGTCCGTGGTCATGCGCAAGCCTCCTCGTCCGTTGTCGCCGTCCGTGGCCGTGATCGGCCTGCTCGTGTTGGCCCTGGCCGCCTGCCAGCGCCCACCCGCCGACAGCGAGACGGCGACAGCCAAACCCGCGGCACCTGCGGCGGCGATCGCCATTCCAGGCTCTCCTGCATTGCAGACCCAGGCGACGGCGCTGCTGCAGGGCCTGCAGGCGCAGCTGGCGGCGCAGCGCAAGATCATCGTGTTGCTGGCCGACGAGGCCAAGCAAGCGCCCGCCGACCGGCAGACCTCCAGCAGCGTCGGCCAGCAGTTGTTCCACGAGGGCCTGGAGCGCCGCGAGGCGCTGGCCAAGCAGTTCGATGCGCTGCTGGCGTTGCCGGACCCGCAGCGCTTCGCCGCGGTCGGCAGCTTGCTGGACTACGTCGAATCGGCGCCGAACCTGTACGACGCCGACCGCCTGGCGTTCCGCGAGATCCTCGCCGACTGGCAGGTGCGCATCGGCAAGGATTCCTCGCTGCCGGCCATCAAGCTGCACCAGCGCATCGGCGAGGACCTGGAAGCGCTCGACGAGATCGAGCGCACCTACAATCGCGAGATCACCGCGATCTTCAGCCGTTTCGACCGCACCCGCGCGATCGTGCAGAAGCGCGAGAAGTGGGAGGACTACGTCGCCCACCTGGGCACGCTGTACACGCGCGAGGCGATCCTGCGCGACTACGGGGTGATCACCCCGTACCCGATGTCGATGAAGGACAGCGACCGCGAGGTGTTCGGCCGCGACCTGCCGCCCAAGACCGTGGTGCTGAGCTTCGACGACGGCCCGCATCGCGAGTACACCGACGAGATCGTCGCCATCCTCAAGCGCTACGACGTGCCGGCCACATTCTTCGAAGTCGGCCGCAACCTGGGCAAGCTCGATGCGGACGGCAAGGTCGACCTGTCGCCGCTGGCCAGCGTCAGCCGCAGCCTGATGGAGCAGGGCTACACCGTCGGCAACCACAGCCTGACCCATGCGCAACTGTCCAAGGAAACCGGCGCCGCGCTGCGCAGCCAGATCCTCGACACCGACCGCATGCTGCGCGCGGTCGACGCCAAGCGCGCACCGCTATTCCGCTTCCCCTATGGCGCGCGCAACGCCGAGGGCATGCAGATCCTCGGCGAGGCCGGGTTGAAGTCGGTGATGTGGAACGTCGATTCGCTGGACTGGGCCGACCCGGTGCCGGAGTCGATCGTGCAGCGCGTGCTCGAGCAGGTCGGCCGCGAGCAGCGCGGCATCCTCTTGTTCCACGACATCCACGAACGCACGGTCAAGGCGCTGCCGCAGATCCTGGACCGGCTCAGCGCCGACGGCTACCAGTTCGCCGCCTGGAACGGGCGCGACTTCAGCGTCGCGCGCGCGGCCAGCAATGCCGCCGCACCGGCGGTGACCAGCGGCTACGACAAGTCGTGGGCCATCGTGATCGGCATCGACGACTACGCGCACTGGCCCAAGCTGCAGTACGGGGCCAACGATGCGCAAGCCATCGCGCAGACGCTGACCGGCAGCTTCGGCTTTCCGTCCTCGCAGGTGATCGTGCTGAAGAACCAGGAGGCCACCCGCAACAACATCCTGGCGGCCTTCCACGATCGTCTGGCCCACGGTGGCGTCGGCAAGAACGACCGCGTGTTCGTGTTCTTCGCCGGCCACGGCGCGACCCGCAAGCTGGCCTCCGGACGCGACCTCGGCTACATCGTGCCCGCCGATTCGGACCCGGCGCAGTTCGCCACCGACGCGATTCCGATGACCGAGATCCAGGACATCGCCGAAAGCCTGGAAGCCAAGCACGTGCTGTTCGTGATGGACGCGTGCTACAGCGGCCTGGGCCTGACCCGCGGCGGCGGCACCAGCGCCTACCTGCGCGAGAACGCGCGGCGCATCGCCCGGCAGATGCTCACCGCCGGCGGCGCCGACCAGCAGGTCGCCGACAGCGGCCCCAACGGCCATTCGGTGTTCACCTGGGTGCTGCTGCAGGCGCTGTCGGGCAAGGCCGACCTCAACGGCGATGGCCTGATCACCGGCACCGAGCTGGCCGCCTACGTGGCGCCGGCGGTGTCGAGCATCTCGCAGCAGACGCCCGCGTTTGGCAGCCTGCCCGGTTCGCAGGGCGGCGAGTTCGTGCTGCAGGTGCCGGAGGGCGAGGAATTCCTGACCGCCAGCACCCAGCAACTGTCCTCGGCGGCGATCGCGATGAACGATCGCGTCGATGCGGCTGCGCCTGCGTCGACCGCGACGCCGAACGCCGCTGGCGGCAACGCCGACGCGCCGGCCGCCGCGTCCAAGCCGGCGGTGGTGGTCAAGGACCTGCAGGGCGGCGAGCGGCCGTTGGCGGTGCCGGCCGCGGCCGGTCCGGTCTCCGACCGGCAGCGTGCGCAGCGCGCCAACGACCGCGGCCTGCAGCTGTACAAGGAAAAACGCTACGACGAGGCTGAGGCGCAGTTCACCGAGGCGCTCAAGCTGCGTCCGGACTTCGCGCTGGCGGCCAACAACCTGGGCTTCATCTACTATCGCCAGGGCAAGTACGCGCAGGCCGTGCGCTGGCTGGAGAACACGCTGAAGATCGATCCCTCGCGCGCGGTGGCCTACGTCAACCTGGGCGACGCCTACCGCCAGCTCGGCGACGCCGCCAAGGCCAAGCGCGCCTTCCAGACCTACCTGGAGCTGCAACCCAACGGCGCGTCGGCCGCCTACGTGCGCGGTCAGTTGCAGACCCTGTAGTCCTTCTCACCGCCGACCCGCCGCCTTCGCCATGCCGTCTTCCGCCACCGACACCATCGCCGCCATCGCCACCGCCCCCGGTGCGGGTGGCGTCGGCGTGGTCCGCGTGTCCGGCCCGGCGGCGGCGGCAGTCGCCGCCGGCCTCGGCCTGGGCGCACTGGTGCCGCGCAGCGCCCGCTACGCGCGCTTTCGCGACGCGCAGGGCGAGATCGTGGACGACGGCATCGCGCTGTGGTTTCCGGCGCCGCGTAGTTTCACCGGCGAGGACGTGCTGGAACTGCAGGCGCATGGCAGCCCGGTGCTGCTGCGGCATCTGGTGATGCGCTGCTGCGAACTCGGCGCGCGGCCGGCGCGCCCGGGCGAGTTCAGCGAGCGTGCCTTCCTCAACCGCAAGGTGGATCTGGCCCAGGCCGAGGCGATCGCCGACCTGATCGCCGCCGGCGATCTGCGCGCGGCACGCGCGGCACGCCGCTCGCTGGACGGGGTGTTCTCGCGGCGGGTCGACGACCTGGCCGAACAGCTGATCCGCCTGCGCATCCACATCGAAGCGGCGATCGATTTCGCCGACGAGGCGCTGGACACGCTGGGTGGTGCGCAGGTGCGCGCGAGCCTGGCGCAGGCGCGCATGGATCTGGCGCAACTGCGGGCCGACGCCGAACGTGGACGGCGCCTGCGCGATGGCCTGCACGCGGTGCTGGTCGGCCCGCCGAACGCCGGCAAGAGTTCCCTGCTCAACGCGCTGGCCGGCAGCGACCGCGCCATCGTCACCGACATCGCCGGCACCACCCGCGACACCTTGCACGAGACCGTGCGCCTGGATGGCGTGGAACTGACCCTGGTCGACACCGCCGGCCTGCGCGAGGGCGGCGATGCGATCGAGCGCGAGGGCATGCGCCGCGCACGCCAGGAACTGCAGCGCGCCGACCTGGCGCTGATCGTGCTCGATGCGCGCGATGCCGACGCCGGCCATGCGGCGATCGCCGACGCCATCGCCGACGTGCCGCAGCGCCTGTGGATCCACAACAAGAGCGACCTGCTCGACGCCGTGCCGGCGGCCAGCGCCGAGCGCGTCCACGTGTCCGCCGCCACCGGCAGCGGACTGGAGCAGTTGCATGCGCAATTGCGCGCGATCGCCGGTGCCGCGGCCGGCGAGGGCAGCGACGGCGAGTTTTCCGCACGCGCCCGCCACGTCGATGCGCTGCAGCGCGCCGCCATCCACGCCGACGCGGCCGCCGCCGAACTGCAGCACGAACGCCTGGAACTGGCCGCCGAGGAGCTGCGCCTGGCCCATGCCGCGCTCGGCGAGATCGTCGGCACGCTCAGCGCCGACGACCTGCTCGGGCGGATCTTCTCCAGCTTCTGCATCGGCAAATAGCACGCACCCGCGCGCCGCCGAATTCGCTTACGGCTTCAGCGCGATCAACTGCGCGCGCTGCTCCTGCAGCCACTGTTCGAACGGCAGCGGCGCCTGCCCGGTCAGCGTCTGGTAGTCGCCGGTGACGGTGGCGACGCGGCCGGCCGCGGTGTTGGTGTCGAACGAGGCATAGACGCGCGCCACCGGCTCGGGCAGGCCGGCGCCGACCATGCCCTGCACCAGGCCCTCGACCGGGACCGGCACCACCTGGATCTGCACGCCCAGGGTCTGCGCGACCAGCGCGGCGATCTCGGCGGTGGTGTAGGCGCGCGCGCCGCTCAGGGTGAGCGTGTGCTTACCGTCGCCGCTGGCCAGGGCGACCGCGGCGGCGCGGGCCAGGTCGTCGCGGGCGATGTGGGCGATGCCGCCGTCGCCGGCCGCGCTGTACCAGTGGCCCGACGCCAGCACCGACGGCAGGCTCATGAACAGGTTCTCGAAGTACCAGTGGTTGCGCAGCACGGTCCAGGCGGACAGGGCGCTGGCGGCCAGGGCGTCCTCGGTGCCGGCATGGTCGCTGGCCAGCAGCAGCGGCGAGTCGTGCGGTTCCGGGCAGGAGGTGTAGACCAAGTGGCCGACGCCGGCGCGCTCGGCCGCGGCGATCGCCGCCTGGTGTTGCTGCAGGCGGTGGCCGGGGCGGTCCAGCGCGTCGGTGCTGATCAGCAGCACGCGGCCGGCGCCACGGAACGCGGTGTCGAGCGAGGCGGCGTCGTCGAAATCGCCGTGGCGCACGTCCACGCCGCGGGCGGCCCAGGCGGCCAGGCGTTCGGGCTGGCGGGTTATCGCCACCACCCGTGACGGCGCCACCTGCAGGGTGTCGAGCAGATGGGTGAGCACGCGCTGGCCGAACTGGCCACCGGCGCCGGTGACGAGCAGCGAATCGGAAGATGCGGACATGAGAGGTCTCCTGGGGAAGGCAGGCGTCGCAGGGCGCCATGGTCTTGAAAAGGAACCTGGTCTATCCTAGAGACCTGGGCCGGGCTGTAAAGACGGCACTTTTTCCGCCCCTGCTTACCTGGAGGTAACCACCATGGAGAGCGTCGTACCGCCGGCCACCGCCTGCGACGCGCTGCTGAGCCAGCAGCTGCAGGACTACCAGCGTGCCGGCATGGCCATCGACCAGTGCCCGGTGCGCGACGTGCTGGCGCAGATCGGCGACAAGTGGAGCACCCTGTTCGTGATGCTGCTGGCCGAGCGCCCGCACCGCTTCGGCGAACTGCGCCGCGCCGTGCCGGACATCTCCCAGCGCATGCTGACCCAAACCCTGCGCGATCTGCAGCGCGAAGGCCTGGTCGCGCGCGAGGTGCTGCCGACCGTGCCGCCTGGGGTGGAGTACCGGCTCACTCCGCTGGGGCAGTCGTTGAGCGTGGTGCTGGCACCGCTGGTGCGCTGGGCTGCCGACCACCACGCGCAGATCCGTGTCGCGCGCGCCGCGTTCGAGGCCGATGCACCGGTGCCGCTGCCGAGTGCCGTGTCTGGCTGAGGACGGTGCGCCATCGCGCGGTCCGCGTGTTCCTGGCGGCATCTTCGGCAGGCGGGCGCCGGCTGCGGTGACAGACGCGCCATCGTGCGGGAGTCGACTGTCATGCCGCCGCGACACGCGCAGCCGAAAGCCGACGGACACCCTCCGTCGTCGGGACTGAAGTCCCTCCCACGGTGCACCCGGCGAGCTCGCCGCAAGATCCTCTTTTGACACAAGCGACTTCAGTGGCGACACGCGCCAACGAGGATGCCAGCCGCGACGGAGGTCGCTCTTACAGGCACGCCACAGCAACCCGAACGTGCGTGGAGCGCCTGCGGCGGCGGCCGGATCCGGACGGATCGTTCCATGGCGCGCCGATCAGCCTTCCGCCACGACCCGCGCGCTGTAGCGGTCGCCGTCGCGCTGCACCCGCACCGGTCCGCCGAACACCGCCGACAGCGGCGCGTCGGCCAGCAGCTCCTCGCGCCTGCCGTCGGCGTACACCTGGCCCTCGCGCAGCAGGATCACCCGGGCGATCTCCGGCACGATCTCCTCGATGTGGTGGGTGACCAGCACCAGGGTGATGCCTTGGCGGGCGAGGTCGCGCATCGTCGCCAGCAGGTGCTCGCGCGCGACCAGGTCCAGGCCGGTGCTGGGTTCGTCCAGCAGCAGCGCCTGCGGCCGGTTGACCAGGGCGCGCGCGATCAGCACGCGGCGGGTCTCGCCGGCCGAGAGTTCGGCGTAGGGGCGCCGCAACAGCGGCAAGGCGTGCGCGGCCTGCAGCGCCTCGCGCGCGCGTTCGCGCATCGTGTCGCTCACCTCGCGGTGCGGCGGCACCACATAGCTGGCGAAGAACCCCGACAGCACCGCGCTCTCCACGTCCAACCCGGGCATGTCGGCGAGATTGACGCTGAGGTCGCCGGTGACGATGCCGAGCTGGCTGCGCAGCCGGTCCACCTGCCAGCGGCTCGGGCCGAGCACCCGCACCGCCGGTTCCTCGCCGGCGCGTGCCAGCGGATACAGCTCGCGGGTGATGAGCTTGATGAACGAGGATTTGCCGCAACCGTTCGGGCCCAGGATCGCGGTGTGCTGGCCGAGCGCGATGCGCAGGCTCAGCGCATGCAGCACGCGGACCTGGCCACGCACGACGCTGGCGCGGTCCAGTTCGATCAACGGCGCGGCCGCTGGCACGGGGGTTGCTTGTGAAGAGGCGGCTGACATGGAACGGACACCGTTCTGTGATCGGAAGCGCTTGGCGGCTGAATACCATACGCGAGCGCCGGGTGAAGTTTGCGGTCGCAACCCCCATCATGTTCGTACCCCCACGCCGTCCTACGCTTTGGAGCTTCTGGCAATGTTCGACGCGATCCTCGACTTCCTCGGCAACGGCCTGCTCGGCGTCGGCTGGTGGGGCATGCTGGCCGTGCTGCTGTTGTTCACCCAGCTCACCATCTTCGCGGTGACCTTGTACCTGCACCGCAGCCAGGCGCACCGCGGCGTGGATTTCCATCCGCTGCTGTCGCACTTCTTCCGCTTCTGGACCTGGTTCACCACCTCGATGATCACCAAGGAATGGGTGGCGATCCATCGCAAGCACCACGCCAAGGTGGAGACCGAGGAAGACCCGCACAGCCCGCAGACCAAGGGCATCGCCCGCGTGTTCTGGCGCGGCGTGGAGCTGTACCGCGAGGCGCGCACCCAGCGTGCCGACATCGAGCAGTACGGCAAGGGCGCGCCGGACGACTGGATCGAGCGGCACCTGTACACCCCGTACGCGAACCTGGGGCCGGTGGCGCTGTTCGTGTTCAACTTCGCGCTGTTCGGACTGCCCGGCATCGCGTTGTGGGCGCTGCAGATGGCCTGGATCCCGTTCTGGGCCGCTGGCGTGATCAACGGCCTGGGCCATTGGTGGGGCTACCGCAACTTCGAGTCCGCCGACACCTCGACCAATCTGACGCCGTGGGCGCTGTGGATCGGCGGCGAAGAGCTGCACAACAACCACCATGCCTTCCCGAGCTCGGCGCGTTTCTCGATGCGTCGCTGGGAACTGGACATCGGCTGGATCGCGATCCGCGCGTTGGCCGCGCTGCGCCTGGCCAGGATCCTGCGCGTGGCGCCGACCCTGGACGTGCGCCCGAACATCGCCGTGCCCGACGCCGACACCCTCCGCGCGCTGCTGTCGCATCGCTTCCAGGCGATGACCGACTACCAGCGCAACGTGTTCGCGCCGGCGCTGAAGGAGGAAGCCGCGCAGGCCGGAGCCAAGCTGCGCAAGCTGCTGCCGCGGCGTCTGCGCAAGGGCCTGGTCGACGACGGCCGCTGGCTCAAGCCTGACGCGCGCGAACAGCTGCAGCACTGGGTGGCGCAGCGCCCGCGCATGCGCACGCTGGTCGAGCACCGCGCACGCCTGGCGGCCCTGCTGGAAGCGCGCACCCATGACGCCAGCGAACGCCTCAAGCACCTGCAGGCCTGGTGCCACGACGCCGAAGCCAGCGGCATCGCCGCACTGCAGGCCTACGCGGCGCGGCTGAAGGGCTACGCCCTGGCATGAGCCACGGCGCATCGCGCACTCCGCCGCACGAACGCCGCCTTGCGCGGCGTTCGTCGTTGATGGCCTGGCGGACGCTCAGCATCGCCTGCACCCTGTTCGCCGGCGGCATCGCCAACGCCCAGGCGCAGGCGATCGACAGCACCGCCATCTACCTGCAGCGCATGGACCGCGACGGCGACGGCCGGGTCAGCCTGGACGAATACCTGGCCTGGATGAGCTACGCCTTCGACGCGCGCGACCTCGACCACGACGGCGTGCTCAGCCCGGCCGAACTGCCCGGCGGCCGCGGCCCGCCGATCACCCGCGCGCAGCACCTCGCCACCCTGACCGCCCGCTTCCGCAAGCAGGACAGCAACGGCGACGGCTACCTCAGCGCCCGGGAGTTGGCGGCGCCGCCGCAGTAAGGGTTGCCGATCCGGCGGGCGTTGTGCTCGCCTGATCCGGTTCCGTGGCTGGCAATGTGGGGTCCGTCGCCGAGGCGAGTCTGCGTGCAGAAGCCAGGTGCAGCAGCGCGAACGAAAGAAAGGCAATGGCGGTCGCATGCGTCTGAAGACAGACCATCACCCAGGCGAGCAAGCAATACATCGCCGCAAGCTTGCGGTGCATGGACGGCAGCATCGTGGAGGCTTTTATCCGCATCAGCGCCACGCCGCCTCGCTATCCGGGATCCAAACGCATTCGCGCATCAGGTGACGCCTTCCAAGACCCAGGCCTTGCAGTGCTGGAAATTCTCTTCCCCTTTCCAGACCTCGGTATAGGTTGGGCCGCGCACGCGTCCGATCAGTTCCAAGGCTTTCTCTCGATCACGCGCCAGGCAGGCGAAGTGGGCGAAGTTCTGCAAATTCCATTCGTCCGCATAGGTCTTCAACACATCGTCGATGCCCGCACGCATGGTCGACCAGCGCGCCAGCGACTCGGTGAACAAGCGTTCGTCGTAGATCGACTGCGAGGCGTACCAATAGATGCGTGCGTGCAGTCCCTTGCCCTCACGTGCCCGCGTCCGTTCCATCGCCACTCTGGCAAAGCGTTCGATGTCGGCCGCGTTGCCGCCCCATTTCGGCGAATAGAACTCGATCGCCTGAAAGTAGATCTCGTAATACGCAGGGTGCCGCGTCATCGCCTCGTCGATCAAGGCCTGGAACCTGTCATCGTCCCACTGCTGCGCCTTCGCGACGGCTTCCATCTTGAAGTACCACTCCGGATCCAACGACGCGATCTGCTTGTTCTCTTCCAGATACTGCCGGGTCGCTTCAATGCCGGCTCTGAACGGCGCCCAGTCCTGCGGACGAACCGTATTGGCATAGCCGTTGCCACGATGGCTCCAGGCGCGGCTGGAAAGCCATGCCGCATAGGCGAGTCGTGCGCTGGGAGACGTCGGATATGCCGCGATCCAACGTTTGGCCACGCTCTCCTTTTCCGCCCACGTCGCCTCGCTGTAGGATCCTGTGTCGAAATAGCGACTGATGCCGCGATGCAACAGGCTCAACTTCCAGACGCCACTGGAGGTTCTGGCCTGCTTCGTTCGATAGAGCGCTGCTTGCCGTTCGAGCGCCGCGACGTCGCCTTTCTTCATGGCGGCTTTTGCACCGTCGTAGACTGCGGTGCGTTCCTCGATCTCTTCGGCGCAGGCGAGCGCAGAAACCGTCGCCGCGGCGAAACACAGCAGCGCCGACAACAGGCGAAACTTCATCTAGGGCATCGCGTCGATCTCCCTGAAAAATTGCGTTTCCTTACCTGGCGTGCGGGGCGCGTCTGACGGAGGCGCCGGCTGCCTGCAACACGGCCGGTGTGTCCCCGCTCACAGACAAGAGCGACACCATCGTGGTGTTACATTTCCGACTTCCCGTCATCGGCTGTCCGCGACCGTCCCATCATGCCCGAACTCCCCGAAGTCGAAACCACCCGGCGCGGCCTGGAGCCGCATCTGTCGGGGCGGCGCATCCATGGGGTGATCCTGCGGCGGCCGGATCTGCGCTGGCCGATTCCGCCGGAGGTGGCGGAGCGGTTGCCGGGGCAGCGCATCGACGGCATTCGCCGGCGCGCCAAGTATCTGTTGCTGGATACCGCGGTCGGCAGTGCGCTGCTGCACCTGGGCATGTCCGGCAGTCTGCGGGTGCTGCCCGGCGACACGCCGCCGCGGGCGCACGACCACGTCGACATCAGCCTGGAAGACGGCCGCGTGCTGCGCTTCAACGATCCGCGCCGGTTCGGCTGCCTGCTGTGGCAGGCGCCGGGCGAGACCCATCCGCTGCTCGCCGAGTTGGGGCCGGAGCCGCTGTCGGAGGCGTTCGACGGCGATCATCTGTTCCGGCTCAGCCGCGGCCGCACCGCGCCGGTCAAGACGTTCCTGATGGATCAGCGCATCGTGGTCGGGGTCGGCAACATCTACGCCGCCGAGAGTCTGTTCCAGGCCGGCATCAGTCCGCTGCGCGAAGCCGGCGAGGTCTCGCGTGCCCGCTACGCGCGCCTGGCCGAGGCGGCCAAGGCGATCCTGGGCTATGCGATCCAGCGCGGCGGCACCACCCTGCGCGATTTCATCAGCCCGGATGGGGCGCCGGGCTATTTCGAGCAGGAGCTGTCGGTCTACGGCCGCGAGGGCGAGGCCTGCAAGCGCTGCGGGCGCACCTTGCGCCACGCCAGCATCGGCCAGCGCGCCAGCGTCTGGTGTGGCCACTGCCAACGCTGAGCGATGGCCGCGATCGCCGTGCGTGGATCGCACGTGACGCGGCGGATTCGGCGGACGTAGACCTCTTGCCTGCTCCCCGATTCGCGGATGCGGACGTGGAGCGGTAAACGCGGTCGCAGTCCCCGTAACCCGCTTCTGCGGGGTGTCGGCACCTGGAATCCACCGCGCGGGCACCCTCACCGACGCATTCGGCGCCGCTTGTCTATGATGGGCCTCCATTTCCGTTTCGATCCGGCCATGCAACGACGCGATTTCCTCAAGAACGCCGCCGCCGCCTTCGCCGCCATGGGCCTGCCGGCGATGCCGATGCTCGGTCAGGCCGCCCCCGCGGTGGGCCTGCGCCGCCTGGGCACGCCGCAGCCGTTCGACTACGCCTGGCTCAAGGGCCACGCGCGGGCCATGGCCGATGCGCCGTACCAGAGCCACAAGCGGGTGCTGCCGGCGCCGGTGGAGGGCTTGACCTGGGACCAGTACCAGTCGATCCGCTATCGCCAGGACCACGCGCTGTGGGCGGCCGAGCAGGGGCCGAAGTTCCAGGCCAAGTTCTTCCACCTGGGGCTGTATTTCAAGACGCCGGTGCACATGTTCGACCTGGTCGACGGGCAGGCGCAGGAACTGGCCTACGACAGCGCGGCGTTCGATTACGGCAGCAGCGGGCTGAAGGGCAAGTCGCTGCCGAAGGAGCTGGGCTTCGCCGGCTTCCGCCTCAACACCAAGCAGGACACCGAGCGCGACTTCGCCGCGTTCCTGGGCGCCAGTTACTTCCGTGCGGTCGGCAAGGAGGGCCAGTACGGGCAGTCGGCGCGCGGCCTGGCGATCGACACCGGCACCGGCGGCCCGGAGGAGTTCCCGGACTTCATCGCCTATTGGCTGGAGCAGCCCAAGGCCGGCTCGGACACGGTGGTGGTGTACGCGCTGCTGGACTCGCCCAGCGTGGCCGGTGCCTACCGCTTCGCGATCACCAATGGCGACGTGCTGCTGATGGACATCGACAGCGCGCTGTATCCGCGCAAGACCATCGAGCGCCTGGGCCTGGGGCCGTGCACCAGCATGTACCAGGTCGGCGAGAACGATCGCCGCATGGATTGGGACTGGCGCCCGGAGATCCACGACACCGACGGCCTGGCGATGTGGACCGGCGGCGGCGAGTGGATCTGGCGGCCGCTGTGCAATCCGCCGCACCTGCGCTTCAACATGTTCGTCGACGAGAACCCGCGCGGCTTCGGCCTGCTGCAGCGCGACCGCAACTTCGATCACTACCAGGACGACGGCGTGTTCTACGAGAAGCGTCCGTGCCTGTGGGTGGAGCCGAAGCAGGGCTGGGGCAAGGGCTCGGTGCAACTGGTGGAGATCCCCACCGTCGACGAGACCTTCGACAACATCGTCGCGTTCTGGAATCCGCAGGACAAGCCGCAGCCGGGCCAGGAGCTGCTGTTCGGCTACCGCCTGTACTGGGGCGCGCAGCCGCCGGCGTCCTCGCCGCTGGCGCATTGCGTGGCCACCCGCACCGGCCTGGGCGGCGTGGTCGGGCAGAAGCGGCATTACTTCTCCTGGCGCTTCGCGGTGGATTTCGCCGGCGGCGAACTGGCGAAGCTGGGCAAGGAAAAGGACGCCAAGGTCGAGGTGGTGCTGCAGCTCAACCGCGGCCGCACCGAGATCGTCTCGGCCCGGCCGTTGCACGAGATCTCCGGCTACCGCGCGATGTTCGACGTGGTGCCGCCGGACGACGGCACCGAGCAGATCGATCTCCGCCTGTACCTGCGCAGCGGCGAGCGCCCGCTGACCGAGACCTGGCTGTACCAGTGGACGCCGCCTGCGGCGGCCGAGCGCAAGCTGTATTGAGGCGTGAACGCGCTCGGTGCCGGCCGGCATCGAGCGCTCGGTTGGATGCG
>JBEVKG010000210.1:0-22495 GCA_040509765.1 Xanthomonas sp. | reverse complement strand
TGGTCGCCGGCAGCGGTTCGGTCGGCGCCGGGGAGGCCTACATCGACGGCAGCTGGGATTGCGACGACCTCGTCTCGCTGGTGCGGCTGCTGGTGCGCAACCGCGACCGCCTGGACGCGATGGAGACCGGCCTGGCCCGGCTCGGCGGCCTGGCGATGCGCGGCCTGCACGCGTTCGCGCGCAATACCCGCGCCGGCAGCCGCCGCAACATCGCCGCGCACTACGACCTGGGCAACCCGCTGTTCGAACTGTTCCTGGACCGCAACCTGATGTACTCCTCGGCGATCTTCCGCGACGCCGACGCCGCACTGGGCGAGGCCGCGCTGGAACGCGCCGCCGAACGCAAGCTGCAGCGCATCTGCGCCAAGCTCGACCTGCAGCCGCACCACCACCTGGTCGAGATCGGCACCGGCTGGGGTGGCTTCGCGCTGCATGCGGCCAAGCACCACGGCTGCCGCGTCACCACCACCACCATCTCGCGCGAGCAATACGAACTGGCCCGGCAGCGCATCGCCGCCGCCGGGTTGTCGGACCGGGTCGAGGTGCTGCTGCGCGACTACCGCGATCTCGACGGCCGCTACGACCGCCTGGTCTCGATCGAAATGATCGAGGCGATCGGCCACCAGTACCTGGACACCTACTTCGGCAAGGTCGGCAGCCTGCTCAAGGACGACGGCCAGGCGCTGATCCAGGCCATCACCATCGAGGATCACCGCTACGCGCAGGCGCTGAAGTCGGTGGACTTCATCAAGCGCCACATCTTCCCGGGCAGCTTCATCCCTTCGGTGGCGGCGATGACCGGCGCGATCGGCCGCGCCAGCGACCTGCGCCTGTTCAACCTGGAAGACATCGGCCCCAGCTATGCGCTGACCCTGCGTGCCTGGCGCGAGCGCTTCATGGCCAGGCTGCCGCAGGTGCGCGCGCTCGGCTACGACGACCGCTTCATCCGCATGTGGGAGTTCTACCTGGCCTACTGCGAAGGCGGCTTCCTGGAGCGCTCGATCGGCGACGTGCACCTGTGGCTGAGCAAGCCGCGCGCGCGGCCGGCGCAGTTCGCCCCGGCGCTGGCGGGCGACGCATGAGCAACCTGATCAACTACCTCGCCCTGCAGGGGCTGTGGCTGGCCGCGGTGGTCGGCGCCGCGCACGGCCTGGCCTGGGCCGGCCCCGCAGCGCTGGCGCTGTTCGCGCTGTACCAGTTGCGCCCGCGCGCCCGTGCCCGCGGCGACGCCACCTTGATGGCGCTGGCGTTGCCGTTGGGCGCCGGGGTGGATGCCGCGCTGCGCGCCGGCGACTGGGTGCGCTACGCCGCCGCGCCACCGGCGCCGTGGCCGCCGCTGTGGATCCTGGCGCTGTGGGCCGGCTTCGCGCTGACCTTCCAGCACTCGCTGGCCTGGGTGATGCGCCATCCCTGGCGCGCGGCGCTGTTCGGCGCCAGCGCCGGCCCGCTGGGCTATGTGCTGGCCGCGCGCGGCTGGCAGGCGGTGAGCCTGACCGCGCCGCTGGCGCAGGCGTTGCTGGCCGTGGCGCTGGGCTGGGCCGCGGCGCTGACCCTGCTGAGCCTGGCGACGCGGCGCCTGATCGCCGCCACGCCGGCGCTGCCGGCGACCGGAGCGGCGCGATGAACGCCTGGCCGCTGCTGCACGTCGGCGTGTTCACCGTGCTGGTCATGCTCGCCGGCTGGGCCTGGCAGCGGCATACCCGCAATGCCGGCGTGGTGGATGTGCTGTGGTCGGCCTGCATGGCGCTGACCGCGGTGTACTGCGCCTGGCGCGCCGACGGCGCGCTGCTGCCGCGCGTGCTGACCGCGGTGTTGGGCGGGCTGTGGGGCGCGCGCCTGGCCTGGCATCTGGGCGTGCGCGTGTTCGGCGATGCGCACGAGGACGGCCGCTACCGTGCCCTGCGCGAGCACTGGCAGGGCGACCAGCGCAAGTTCCTGGCGTTCTTCCTCGGCCAGGCGCTGGTGGTGCTGGCGTTCGCGGTGCCGCTGTCGGTGGCCGCGCACAATCCGCAACCGCAGTGGAGCGTGTGGACCACCCTGGCGGTGGCGATCTGGCTGATCGCGGTAGGCGGCGAAAGCCTGGCCGACCGGCAACTGGCCGCGTTCCGCGCCGACCCGGCGAACAAGGGGAAGACCTGCCGGCGCGGCCTGTGGCGCTATTCGCGGCACCCCAACTACTTCTTCGAATTCGTGCACTGGTTCGCCTACGTGTTCCTGGCGGTGGGCAGCGGCGCGCTGTGGGTCGGCGTGGCCGCGCTGGGACCGCTGCTGATGTTCGCCTTCCTGTACCGCGTCACCGGCATTCCCTACACCGAACAGCAGGCCCTGCGCTCGCGCGGCCGCGACTACGCCGACTACCAGCGCAGCACCAGCGCCTTCTTCCCCATGCCGCCGCGGCACTGAGCCGCGCCAGGAGATCCGCCGATGTCCAGCACCTTCGCCACCTCTTCCCCGCCCGCCGCGCCGGCCGAGCCGCTGGCCACGCGCCTGGCCGAAGCCGGCCTGCTGCCCGATGCCGTGCTGCGTGCGGCGATGCGTCGACTGTGCGCGCAGCGCCTGCGCGACGAGCGCGACGGCGGCGCCGACGCGGCCTGGGAACGCCAGCGCCTGTTGATCGAGTCGCTGCGCGAGAGCGCCATCGCGATCGAGACCGACGCGGCCAATCGCCAACACTACGAAGTGCCGCCGCGTTTCTTCGAGCTGTGCCTGGGCAAACGCCTGAAGTACAGCAGTTGCTACTGGGACGCGACCACGCCCGACCTGGACGCGGCCGAGGAGCGCATGCTGCGGCTGTACGGCGAGCGCGCGCAGCTGCGCGATGGCCAGCGCATCCTCGAACTGGGCTGCGGCTGGGGCTCGCTGACGTTGTGGATGGCCGAGCATTTCCCCGGTGCGCGCATCACCGCGGTGTCCAACTCGCGGCCGCAGCGCGAACACATCGAAGCACAATGCCGCGCGCGCGGGCTGAGCAACGTCAAGGTCATCACCCACGACGCCAACACCCTGACCCTGCCGACCGAGAGCTACGACCGCGTGGTCTCGATCGAGATGTTCGAGCACATGCGTAACTACCGCGAACTGCTCAAGCGGGTCAGCCACTGGCTGGTGCCGGGCGGTCGGCTGTTCGTGCACATCTTCTGCCATCGCGACCTGGCCTACCCGTTCGAGGTGCAGGGCGAGGACAACTGGATGGGCCGGCACTTCTTCACCGGCGGCCTGATGCCGGCGGCCGATACCCTGCTGCAGTTCCAGGACGACCTGGCGATCGAACGGCGCTGGCTGCTGTCCGGCCAGCACTACGAAAAGACCGCCAACGCCTGGCTGCACAACCAGGACCGCCACCGCGACACGCTGATGCCGGTGCTGCAGGCCACCTACGGCGCCGATGCCAAGATCTGGTGGCAACGCTGGCGCATGTTCTGGATGGCCTGCGCGGAACTGTTCGGCTACGAACAGGGCCAGCAGTGGGGCGTGGCGCATTACCGGTTCGTCAGGCGCTGAGGCGCTGGGGCGCCGGGAATGGAGAATGGGGAAACGGGAATAGGGGTCCCGCGCGTCCCGGCATTGCCGGCGCATCCAAGGGAGCTTGCGCTCAGCCGCGACGGGCTTTACCAAAGACGCCTGTCGCGGCTGAAGCCACTGCTTCACGCGGTCGCTCAGGCGACGCACTGCCGCCTTTGCCATTCCCGATTCCCGACTCCCCAATCCCGGCTTTTACGCGGCCGCGGTGATCACGATCTCGATCTTCCAGGCCGGGTCGGCCAGCTTGGCCTGCACGGTGGCGCGGGCCGGGGTGTTGCCCGGGCTGACCCATTCCTCCCAGACCTTGTTCATCTCGGCGAACTCGGCCAGGTCGGTCATGTAGATCTCGGCGCGCAGGATCCGGCTCTTGTCGGTGGCGGCCAGCGCCAGCAGCCGGTCGATCGCCGCCAGCACCTCGCGGGTCTGGCCGGCGATATCGGCGCCGGTGTCCTCGGCGATCTGGCCGGCCAGGTAGGCCACGCCGTTGTGCACGGTCATCTCCGACATCCGCGGGCCGGTATCGAAACGCTGGATCATGATGCGCTGTCCTGTAGTGGGAAGACCGCGCCATTGTCGCGCGATTGCGCTGCGGCTGCAGGCGCCGGCCGCCACACCCGATACGCCACCGGCACCAGCCAGGCCAGGATCAGCACGATCGTCAGTTTCTGGGTCAGCCCACGCGGCGGCACGCGCCACAGCACCTGCCCCCACAAGGCCGCGAACGCCAGCACCGCCAGCAGCGACAACGGCCCGGCGCGGCGCCGCCACGCCGCCTGCCGGCGCAGCCAGGCGCTTTGCAGCAGCATCGCCGTAGTCACGCACACGAACGCGGTCTGCGCGCAGAGCCCGTGCACCAGCGGCGCCAGCAGCGGTGAATACTGTGGCAGGTAGCTGTCGCCGATCGCCACCCCGCACAAGCCAACCGCGGCGCCGCCGAACAGCAACACCGGCGCGCCGCTGCGCGCATGCGGCGGCGCCTGCGCATACAGCCCGGCGGCCAACGCCACCACGCCGGCGGCGAGCAACACGTAGACGGTGCGCAGCAGCAGGCCGCCGGGACCATGCAGGTACTGGCTGAGCGTGGCCTGCTGCCAGTGCAGATCGGCGCGCACGCCCTGCAACGCCACGGCCACGCCGAGGAACAGCAGCGCCAGCAGCAGCGCCACGGCACCGGCCAGGCGCGTCCAGCGCGGCGGCGCGGGAAAGGGAGAGGCGGACAGCGGCATCGACAGGCTCCGGACTCGGCACAGACCATCGCCGCCACCGCCGGCCGCAGCCCCGCCGCAGTCCAGACGCCGTGCCGACGTACGATTCCACTATCATGCGCGTCGCCGGCGCGGCCGGTATAGCCTAGAGCGTGTGATGCACGGTGAGAGGAACGGCATGGAGGATGGAGGATCGGCGTGCGCCGCGAGGTGCGGCCCGCGATGGCGCCACGCCAGCCGGCGCAGGGCCCACTTCGCGCCGCTGATCGCCGCCCTGTCGGCACGTAGCCTGTTGCGTGCCCGGGGTGGTTGCGCGACGTGCCGGGGCAACCGGCCTGGCTCCGGCGTGCCACACACCGTGTCGTAACCCGCGCTTCGCCCCCTCCATGTTCGTCACACGCTTTTCTCCAACCGGTATCGCGATGGCCCGTCTTCGTTCCACCTGCAGTTCCGCTCCGGCCCCGTCGCGCGCCGCGCGCCGCGCGCCTTGGCGCCTCGCCGCTGCCCGCCCGCAATGACCGACGCCGCACCCTCCGCTCCCGCGTCCACCCCCGGCTGGCGCCGCGCGCTGCCGGTGCTGGCCAGCCTGGCGATCCTGGCCCTGGCGCTGCATGCGCTGGCCACGGAGTTCAGCACCCACGGCTACAGTGCGATCCGTCACGCCTTCAGCCAGCTGAGCCTCAGCCAGATCGTGCTGACCCTGGTGCTGGGCCTGAGCAGCTACGCCTGCCTGATCGGCTTCGATGCCGTCGGCCTGCGCCGCAGCGGGCGCAAGCTGCACCCGATGCGGATCAGCATCACCGCGTTCCTGGCGCATGCGGTCGGGCAGACCCTGGGCTTCGCCGCGCTCACCGGCGGCGCGGTACGCCTGCGCGGCTATGGCCGGGTCGGGCTGAGCCTGGCCGAGATCGGCCAGGTGGTGCTGATGAGCACGCTCGGCTTCGTGTTCGGCGCCTGGCTGCTGCTGGCGCTGGCCCTGACCCTGGAGCCGGCCGCGGCGGCGCTGGCGCTGCCGGTCGGCGCCACGGCGGTGCGGGTGATCGGCATCGCCCTGCTGGCGGGCTTCGCCACGATGCTGCTGCTGGCCGGCCGCGACGGCCGGACCCTGCGCTGGCGCAGCCACGAACTGTGGCTGCCGGACCGACGCACCACCCTGGGCGTGACCGCGCTGAGCGTGGTCGAGCTGGGCCTGGCCAGCGCCGCGTTCTACGTGCTGCTGCCCAACGAATCGGGCATCGAGTACATCGGCTTCGTCGGCCTGTACCTGGTCGCGGTGGTGGCCGGCCTGGTCTCGACCGTGCCGGCCGGGCTGGGCGTGTTCGAGTGGAGCCTGCTCAAGCTGCTGCCCGGCGTGGCGCCCGCGGCGGTGCTGGCGGCGGCGCTGATCTACCGCATCACCTACTACGTGGTGCCGCTGCTGCTGTCGGTGCTGATGGCGTCGCTGTCCGGCCTGCGCCGGCCGCTGGTCGCCGGTGCCGGCGGCGTGCGCGTGGCCTGGCGCACGCTGCGCCCGTGGCTGCCGCAGATCATCGCCCTGGCGGTGTTCGCGGTCGGCGCGGCGCTGGTCATCGACGGCACCTTGCCCACGCCCAAGCGCCGCCAGGACATGGCGCCGCTGTCGATCATGGAGACCTCGCACCTGCTGGCCAGCCTCGGCGGCGTGGTGCTGCTGCTGATCGGGCAAGGCCTGCAGCGGCGCAGCCACGCGGCCTGGATGCTGGCGATCGGCATCTGCGTGCTGCTGCCGCTGCCGGCCTGGCTGCGCGGCGGCCACGTCTCGGTGGCGCTGTCCTCGCTGGTGGTGGCGGTCGGCCTGTGGGGCGCGCGCCGCGAGTTCTACCGCGAGGGCGCGCTGCTCGACGAGGCCTGGTCGTGGCCGTGGCTGCGCAATCTCGGCCTGGTGCTGATCGCCACGATCTGGCTGCTGTTCTTCGTCTACAGCCACGTCGAGTACCAGAACGAGCTGTGGTGGGAGTTCGCCACCTCGGCCAACGCGCCGCGCGCGCTGCGCGCGGTGCTGCTGGTGAGCGTGGCGGTGGTGGTGTTCGGGCTGGCGCGGCTGCTGCACAGCACCCGCTCGCCGTTGCCGCCGGCCGATGGCACGCAGTTGGACGCACTGGCGCCGGTGCTGGCCGAGGCCACCGACACCCAGGCCTGCCTGGTGCTGACCGGCGACAAGGCGCTGCTGCAGGCCGAGGACGGCCCCGGTTTCGTGATGATGCAGCGCTACGGCGGCTCGCTGGTGGCGATGGGCGACCCGGTCGGCGCGCCGGAGGTGGCCCGCGCGCTGATCTGGCGCTTCCGCGAGGAAGCCGACCGCATGGGCCTGCGCCCGGTGTTCTACCAGGTCGGCGAGCAGCACTGGCAGACCTACCTGGACCTGGGCCTGACCCTGGTCAAGCTGGGCGAGGAAGCGATGGTGTCGCTGGAGGGCTTCCACCTGGAGGGCCGCGACCGCGCCGACCTGCGCCAGGCCTGGAACCGCGGCAAGCGCAGCGGGCTGAGCTTCCGCATCGTCGAAGCCGACGCGGTGGACGCGCTGATGCCGGTACTGGCCGAGGTCTCGCAGCAATGGCTGGAAGACAAGGCCGGCGCCGAAAAGGGCTTCTCGCTGGGCAGCTTCGATCCGGCCTACCTACGCCGCTTCCCGATCGCGGTGGTGGAGTTCGAAGGCAAGGTCGTGGCCTTCGCCAACCTGTGGCAGGCCCCGGCCGGCCACGAGCTGTCGGTGGACCTGATGCGGCACATCGCCGATGCGCCCAAGGGCACCATGGACTTCCTGTTCATCGAACTGTTCCTGTGGGGCCGCGACCAGGGCTACAAGCGCTTCTCGCTGGGCATGGCGCCGCTGTCGGGCCTGGCCCAGCACCGCCTGGCCGGGCGCTGGAACCGCTTCGGCAACCTGATCGTGCGCCACGGCGAACGCTTCTACGGCTTCACCGGCCTGCGCCGCTTCAAGTCCAAGTTCGCCCCCACCTGGCGCACCCGTTACCTCGCCGCCCCCGGCGGCATGCACCTGCCCGCCGCCCTGCTGGACGTGACCCGGCTGATCTCGCTGGATCCGCGCAAGCCGGAGTAGCCGGGATTGGGGAGTCGGGATTGGGGATTGGCCTGGCTATCCCTTTGCCGGGACATTGCGAGGCTTTGCGCCGTACCCTCATCCGCCCCTTCGGGGCACCTTCCCCCGAAAAGGGGGCCGTGGTCCCGCAGGGAGAAGGAAAAGCGGCTAGCCCCTCTCCCCCCGGGAGAGGGGTTGGGGTGAGGGTACGACCGCCATGGAGTCCGGCGACACCGAACGGGCGCTTGTCCCGCGCAGAACCGGCGTTTCAGCGATCAGCGTCGCGACTGAAGCCGCTCCTACGACGGCACGAGCGGACAAGCCTGCACGCGCGACCACCCCACCAATCCCCAATCCCGACTCCCCAATCCCCGCCTCTACTGAATCCGCTGCAGGATCTGCTTGGCCAGCGTCGCGTAGTCGCCCTGGAAATGATGGTCGCCTGGCAGCTTGACCAGTTGCGCCCCGCCCTTGGGCAGGTCCGGGCACAGCGCGTCGTCGTCGTCCTCGCCATAGACGCACAGGGTCTGCGCCGGCGGCATCTTCGCCACTTCCGGGGCGATCGGCAGGCCGTCGTCGCCGGAGCTGATCCAGTTGGACACGTGGAACTCGTAGTCGGCGGTCTTGCCCACCGACAGCAAGGCGGTGAGCTGCACCTGGTCGCGCATCGCTTCCGGCAACTGGTTGTAGGCCGCGGGCAGCACGTCGGCGCCCTGCGAGAAGCCGATCAGCACCACCCGCCCGCGCTGCCACAGGTGGCTGTAATGGCGGTAGATGCGGTCCAGGTCGGTGGCGAAGCCCTGCGGCGTGCGCTCGCTCCAGAAGTAGCGCAGCGAATCCACGCCCACCACCGGGATGCCGGCCTTGGCCAGGGCGCCGGCGACCTGCTGGTCGAGCCCGGCCCAGCCGCCGTCGCCGGAGACGAAGATCGCAAACACATTGCCGTTGTCGGCATCGCCCGCCGCCGCCGCGGCGGGCACTTCGACCACCGGCAGACCGGCCAGGTCGGCCGGGGTCGGCGGCAGGCTGACGCCGGGCCGGTCGCCCAGCGAACGTACCGCCGCGCGCAGGCCCGGCAGCGCATCGCCGCTGGCGCTGCGGCGGAACTGCCGCGCCTGCGCCACCTTCTGCACGAAGACGTCGCTCTGCTGCGTGCAGCGGTCGCGCCGGCTCTTGACGTCGAGCGCCGCCAGCCACGGCACCGGCAGCGCGGTCGGCTGCAGCGCACGCGCCGGCGCGGTGATGCCGGCGCCGCAGATCTGATCGTCGAGCACCTGCACCGGGCAGAAATCCTCGGTCAGCAGGCCAGCGAGCAGATGCTTGGGCGCCTGCGCGGCGACCGCGTAGGCCAGCGCGGCGCCGTCGCCGTCGCCCACCAGCAACGGCAGGTGGTAGGTCGGCACGTGGAAATAGGCCTGCACGTAGCGCGAGAAGTTCTCCACGTCGCCGGCGGAGAAACCGCAGGTGCCGTCGATCTTGGCCAGCACCGCCTGCAGGTGCGCGCTGTCGATCACCGCGACCATCGCGCCGTCGTCGCGCAGCGCCTCGATCTGGCGCATGCGCTCGGCGTCGGCGTGCCTGCCGCCGGCGAACCACAGCACCACGCGCTGCGCATTGCCCTTGGGCAACAGTACCGGCACCTGCTCGAAGCGGCCGTGGCTGAGCTTTTCCGGCGCCGCGGCCGGTGCGCCGGTGCGCGGCGCGGCGGCGGCCGCAGCACCCGGTGCTGCGCCGGCGACGCCGGCCGCGAGCAGTCCGCCCAATGCACATCCCCACATCCAACCGCCACGCTTCTGCATCATCCGGCAATCCTGAAAAGGCGTGTAAAGATAATCCCGAACGGCGACGGCGCGAAGCACGGCGCGCTCGGCGGTTCATGCCGGGTACGCCGGACCTGGGCCATCGCCTGCACCGGCGGGCCTGTCAGGCGTCGGCGTCGGCGCCGGGATGGCGCAGCCGCCAGGCCGCCAGCGCCTGGCGGTAGCGCGCCAGTTCCTCGTGGTAGAGGTCGTAGACGCACAGCGGGCAACCGCTGTCGCAGCAGTCGCTGGGGCCCGGCGGCAGCGGTGCCTGCGGGCGGGGATCGGGGGTGGCGGCAGGGTCGGACATGAGGCTCCGTGGCGGCCGGGACGGACCGGCGCGGCAGTGTGGAAGACGGCAGCGCCGGACCGCCCCGTCAGCCGATGGCCTGGCGCAGGTTGGCGCGCGCGGCCGCATCGTAGCGCGCGTGGAAGCGCTCGCTCAGGAAGATGCGCGGCTGTGCCAGCACGGTGCGCAGAAAGGCGCGGCGCTTGCGCCGGTACAGCCAGCCCGGCACCACCCCGCGGTACTCCTCGGCGATGGCGCGATCGTAGGCGGCGAAGGCCGCCGGCGCGGCGCCGAGGATCGCCATGTCGCAATCCAGGAACAGCGCCGCGTCGGCATCCACCGCCGTGGCGGTCAGTTGCCCGTGGCGCGCGGTGAGTTCGATCAGCGCGGCCACCCGCGCCGCATCCACCGCGGCGTCCGGCAGCCATTGCGCGATCGCGGCCTCGGCCAGGCGCGCCGACTGCGCTTCGTTATCGCCGCGGCCGGCGCGGTACACCGCATCGTGATAGAGCACGGCCAGGTACACCTCGCGCGGCTGCTGCCAGCCAGTCTCGGCGGCGACCTCGGCGTAGTGCGCCAGCACCGCCTCGACGTGACCGAAATGGTGATACGCGCGCGGCGGGTCGGCATAGGCCGCGCGCAGTTGCGCCCACTGCGCGTCGGGCAGGGTCAGCGGCGCCGCGTTCATGCGCCGCTCTGCGCAGGGTGGGCGCGCAACGGCCAGCTCGCTTCGTGCAGGTAGCGGCCCTGCCCCTGCACGCTGCGGATCAGGCTCAGCGACGCCGCCTGCCAGCGCGGCGCCGACACCCGCTGCGGCGCCAACGCTTCATCGACATAGGCAAGCGTCATGTGCGGCAGGTAGGCGCCGTCGGCGCGTGGGGCCACGCCGTGTCGGACCAACTGCTGCTGCAGCGCCTGGCGCAGGGCCAGCAGCGGCGAAGGTTCGCCGTCGCCATGCAGGACCAGCGGTCGGCTGCGCGCGCGGCTGTCGAAGGTCGCCACCTGATCGAATGCGAGTGCGAACGGTGCGGCCGCAAGCGACTGTCCAGCGGCGCAGGCCTGTTGCAACAGGCGTGGCGGAATTCCGGCGTACTCACCGAGATAGTGCAAGGTCACATGCAGCCGCTCCGGCGGCAGCGCGCGTCCACGCACTCCGTGCGCGTGGCAGATCTGCTGGCCGAGGCGATACACCGCCTGCGCCGTCTGTGCGTCCGGCAACAGGGCAAAGAACAGGCTTTCGCGCGCGGCGGGCGCGTCGAAGCCAAGCGAGAACTGGGCGCCGGCGGGCGCGGCATCGGGACACATGGGCAGCAGCGGCAAACGCCGCAATGGGATCGGGCAGCGGTCGAGCGCGCATGGTAGCAAGCGCGCCGTACCGCTGCAGATCCCCGGCACGCCGGCTCGGCCAGCGCCGCGATGGCGGCGCGCCGGGCCGGCGGCGGACGGCGCTTACGCCGCGTTCTTCATCGCATGCTTGCGGGTGCGCATCACATCGTGGCAGGCGCGCACTTCCGGCAGCAGGCGGGTGGCGGCATCGCGTGCGGCGACCGGGGTGTCGGCGTCGGCGATGGTCTCGTTGAAAGCCTTCAGCAGGCGGTCCTCGGACTCTTCCAGCTCGGCGACGAAGCCGTACTTGGTGTCGCCCAGCGCTGCACGGACCTTGCCGTACATCTGCTGCATGCTGCCGACCATGGTGCCGTGTTCTTCCGGCTTGCCGCCGACCGACTGCACCACCGCGCTCAGGCTGCTGACGATGTCCGACTTGACGCCGGCGATGCGCAGGAACAGCGTGGACAACTCGGCGTCGCCCACCTTCTTCGCGGCTTCTTCGTAGAAGTCCTTGCCGTCGCGGGAAATGGCGATGAGGTCGTTGAGGCTGTGCGTGGTCTTGCTCTGGATGCTCATGGAAAACTCCTGTGGCAAAGCCGGCGATATCGCGCAACGGGCACGCGTGGGTGGAGCTGGATATCGCGCGGCGCGGTCGAGAGGATTGCCGCGTTGCGTGGTGTCGGCCATGCTGGACAGACGCGCATAAAGCGCACGTGAGCCATCGGCGCTCGCTCGTCACGCCGCATTGCCCGCGGTGAACACGCGTTCATCGCCGCGGCGCGCAGTCAGGCATGTGGTGAAGTTTTCACCATCCTGTCTGCGCGCGTTGCAGCGCCTGCTCGGCAGCGACTTATCCACACCGTTGCCGCATGCTCGTCCACAGCGCCTGTGGATGACCGCAGCCCTTGATCGCGCTGGCCGGGGACCGCTCGTCGGCACGGCCGCGACGAGCGCCCCGCCCCGGCGGCAGGGGCTATAGTGCAGCCGAGCCCTCACCACTGCAGGGCACCGCGAGGTGCATCATGTTCGCCTGGACCGCGTTCGCCCTGCTTGCCGCCGCCACGGCCGCCCCATCGTCGTCGCCCACGCCGTCACTGCCGCCACCGCACACGGCAGCCGCGGTAGCGGCAAAGGCGATACCACCAGCGCCTGCGACGACCACCGCGGCCACCGCCGCTCCGACTCCGACTCCGACTCCGACTCCGGAGCAGATCATGCAGTTGCCAGCGGCGCTGCACGCGCTGCTGCAGCAACGCATCGACCGGAGCGCCGACGCCGAACACCGCCTGCAGCAACTGGTGGCGCTGGCCTTCGACGCCAAGGGCCTGGACCTGCAGTACGACCCCAAGGCCACCCACAGCGTCGCCGAGAGCTACGCCACCCGCCACGTCAACTGCCTGTCCTTCACCCTGCTGTTCGTGGCGATGGCGCGCGACGTCGGGCTGCAGGCGCAGGTCCAGGAAGTGCACCGCGTGCTGAGCTGGTACGAGGACGGCAATGCGCTGTACAACGTCGGCCACGTCAACGCCGGCGTGCGCGTGGACAGCGGCCGCGGCAGCATCGACCTGGACCACAGCGTGCTGATGGACCGGCGTGGGCCGCAGCCCATTTCCGACCGCCGCGCCCTCGCCCACTACTACAACAATCGCGGCGCCGAACTGATGGGCGACGGCGACCTGGACGGCGCGCGTGCGCATCTGGCGATGGCCCTGCAGATGGACCCGCGCTTCGCCGGGGCCTGGAACAATCAGGGCGTGCTGGCGATGCGCGGTGGCGACAGCGGCGCTGCCGCACACGACTACGCCAAGGCGCTGGAGATCGATCCGGATCACCTGCCGGCGCTGTCCAACGCCGCCGGCCTGGCCCGGCGCCTGGGCGACAGCGCGCGCGAGGCCGCGCTGCAGCGGCAGATGGAGCACGTGCGCCAGCGCGATCCGTTCCAGCAATACCTGCTCGGCAACGAAGCCGAGCGGCGCCAGGACTACGCCGCGGCGATCGCCTACTACCGGCATGCGCTGCACCTGTACGACGGCGCGCACCTGCTGTACTTCGCCCTGGCGCGCGCCTACCTGTACAGCGGCGACACCCGCCGTGCCACCGTGGCGCTGCGCGAGGCCATGGCGCACGCCGATCCGGCCACCCAACCGCGCTACCAGGGCAAGCTGGACGCGCTGCGGCGGCTGTCCTCGACCGCGCGTCCGCCGCGCTAGCGGGCGACCCTAGCCCGCCGCGTGCGCGCAGGCGCTGCGGCGTGCCGCCTGGCGCGCCCACAGGTAGATCAGCAGCCCGCCCAGCGCCATCGCCGCGCCGACATAGCCGGTGGAGGTCCAGCCCAGGCCGGCGCCGATCGCGATCCCGCCCAGCCACGGCCCCAGCGCGTTGGCCAGGTTGAACGCGGCATGGTTGGAGGCCGCGGCCAGGGTCTGCGCGTCGCTGGCCACATCCATCAGACGGGTCTGCAGCACCGGCGCCAGCGCGCCCATGCTGCCGACCGCGACCACCGCCGGCAGCACCGCCCACGGCGAGGTCGCCGCCAGCGGGAACACCAACAGCACCGCCAGCGACCACAGCAACACCAGCGGCACCGCGCGGAACTGCATCCGGTCGAACAGCCAGCCGCCGGCCAGATTGCCGAGCAATCCGCCCAGCCCGAACGCGCCCATCGCCACCGGGATCCAGTGCTCGGACACGCCGGTGACCTCCATCAGGGTCGGCGCCAGATAGCTGAAGACGCAGAACATGCCGGCGAAGCCGATCGCGCCGATGCCCAGCGCCAGCCACACCTGCGTGCGGTTGAAGGCGCGCAGTTCGCGCAGCGGCGAAGGCCGCGCTTCCTGCGGATCGGCCGGCAGCAGGCGCGCCACCAACACCACCGTCAGGACCGCGATCACCGCCACCAGGGCGTAGGCATAGCGCCATTGCGCCACCTGGCCCAGCCAGGTCGCCAGCGGATTGCCGACCAGCACCGCCAGGTTCAGGCCCAGCAGCACCCGGCTGACCGCCGCGCCGCGCTGGTCGGGCGGACCGATCGATGCGGCCACCAGGGTCGCCACGCCGAAGTACGCGCCGTGCGGCAGACCGGCGACGAACCGCGCCAGCAACATGCTGTGATAGTCCGGCGCCAGGGCGCTGGCGAGATTGCCGAACGCATAGAAGCCCATCAGCGCCAGCAGCAGGTGCCGCCGCGACCAGCGCGCGCCGAGGATCGCCAGCAGCGGCGCACCGACCACCACGCCCAGCGCATAGGCGCTGATCAGATGCCCGACCTGCGGCGCATCGATGTCCAGGCCACGGCCGATGTACGGCATCAGCCCCATGGTGGAGAACTCGCTGGTGCCGATCGCGAAACCGCCCATCGCCAGCGCGAACAGGATCAGCACGTAGCCGCGCCGCGACAGCGGCGCCGTGGCGGATGAGGTCATGCGCACGTCCCGAAGAAAGGGCCGCCCATTATTGTGCATCGCAGCAAGTGCTGCAGCCCCACGTGCGCAACGCCGCGTTGCGGCATGACGCTGGCGGCGACGCCGTCGGGAAGGTGCGCCGCAGCAACGCACTGTCCCACCGCACCGCCGCGAAACCGCCGCGCGCGTCCCCATGTCTTGCACGCACACCGCCTTGCAGCGCCCCGCTGCAGGGTCGCCCCCCCCCCACCTCCGAGAGACCGACCGATGACCGATACCGCTTCCCCGCTGTTCACGCCGCTGCGCCTGGGCGCGATCGCACTGGCCAACCGCATCGTGATGGCGCCGCTGACCCGCAATCGCGCCGAAGGCGAAGGCCGCATCCCCTCGCCGCTGGCCGCCGAGTACTACGGCCAGCGCGCCAGCGCCGGCCTGCTCATCGCCGAGGCGACCCAGATCAGCCCGATGGGCCAGGGCTACAAGGACACCCCGGGGATCTACAGCGACGCGCAGGTCGCGGCCTGGAAGACGGTTACCGAGGCAGTGCATCGCCGCGGCGGCAAGATCGTGCTGCAGCTGTGGCACGTCGGCCGCATCTCGCACGTCAGCCTGCTGCCGGACGGCGCCGCGCCGGTGGCGCCCAGCGCGCTGCGCGCCGACGCCAAGACCTTCACCGCCGAGGGCTTCACCGATGTCTCCGCGCCGCGCGCGCTGCGCCTGGACGAAATCCCCGGGCTGATCGAGGACTTCCGCCGCGCCGCGCGCAACGCCATCGCCGCCGGCTTCGACGGCGTGGAAGGGCATGCCGCCAACGGCTACCTGATCGACCAGTTCCTGCGCGACGGCAGCAACCACCGCGACGACGCCTACGGCGGCAGCATCGAGAACCGCACGCGCCTGCTGTTCGAGGTGGTGCAGGCGGTGGCGCAGGAAATCGGCGCCGACCGCACCGGCGTGCGCCTGTCGCCGGTGACCCCGGCCAACGATGCGCGCGACAGCGACCCGCAGCCGTTGTTCGAGCGCGCGGTGGAACGCCTGGATCCGCTGGGCCTGGCCTTCGTGCACGTGATCGAGGGCGCCACCGGCGGCCCGCGCGACAACATCGCCTTCGACTACGCGGCGCTGCGCGCCAGGTTCCACGGCCCGTGGCTGGTCAACAACGGCTACGACAAGGCGCTGGCCGACGCCACCGTGGCCTCCGGCCGCGCCGACGCGGTGGCGTTCGGCCGCCCGTTCATCGCCAACCCGGACCTGGTGGAACGGCTGCGCCGCGACGCGCCCCTGAACCAGGTCGACGCCGACACGCTGTACGGCGGCGGCGCCAAGGGCTACACCGACTACCCGACGCTGGACTGAACCCGCTGCGGGCTACGGCACACGTGCCGCAGCCCGCAGTCGCGAGGCCGCGGACATCGGCGATGCGTGCAGCGACCGGCCATGCCGCTGCCCGAGGCCATGGTTCGATGCCCACGCGCCTAGAACGTCAACCGCTCGCCGAGGAAATCGACGAACACGCGCAGCTTCGGCAACATGTGCCGGCTCGACGGCCACAACAGATGGAAGGTGCCGGTGGAGTCGACATAGTCGTCGAGCAGCGTACGCAACGTGCCGGCCGCCAGTTCCGCGCGCACCGTGTGCTCCGGCAGGAAGGCGATGCCGCAACCGCGCAGGACGAAGCTCAGCCGCGTCTCGATGTTGTTGCAGACCATCGACACCGGCAACGCCAGGCCAGCGGCCGCCGCACCCAGCGGCCAGGTTTCCAGACGCCCGCTGCTGCGGAAGCGGTAGTGCAGGCACTGATGCGTCAGCAGATCGGCCGGCCGCAACGGCGTGCCGCAGCGCTGCAGGTAATCCGGCGCGGCAACCAGGCAGCGGCGGAAACTGCCGAGGCGGCGCGAGGCCAGCCGCGAATCGTCCGGCTCGGCCACGCGCAACACTGCATCGAACCCCTCTTCGATCACGTCCACCAGGCGATCGTCGAAATCCAGGTCCAGTTGGACCTGCGGATAGGCGCGCATGAAGTCGCCCAGCAACGGCAGCAGCACGTTGTTGTTCATCGGCAGACTGATCCGCAGCCGCCCCTTCGGCGTTGCCGCCAGACTGCCCAGCTCGCCGCGCGCCGCTTCGACCTCGGCCAGGATGCGCCGACAGCGCGGCAGGAACAGCCGGCCTTCTTCGGTCAGGGTCAGGCTGCGGGTGCTGCGATGGAACAGGCGCACACCCAGCGACTGTTCCAGCCGCGCCATACTCTTGGCCATCGCCGATGCAGACAGGCCCAGCACGCGCCCGGCCTCGGCGAAGCCGCCGCTCTCCACCACCTGCACGAAGCCACGCAGGCTCCCCAGACTGTCCATCGCAGCGCCCCATTGCGGACATTCGTGTCCTTGCAGCCAGGAACTCTACCCGTCTTTTTCCGCAATCGGCAGGCGTCCACGCTGTCGCTCCCTTCATCGAGCGCTGCCCCCATGCCCGCATCCTCTGCCGCCGCCTCCGCTTTTCCGTCCGCTGCGCTGCCGCCCCTGTCGCCCCAACAGGCCGCGCCGCTGGATGCCGCGATCGACGCCGCCCTGCAGCAGCAGCGCCTGGTCGGTGCGGTGGTGCTGGTCGCCCATCAGGGCGCCTGCGTCTACCGCCGCGCCGCCGGCTGGGCCGACCGCGAGACGCAGCGGCCGATGCATGAGGAGACGCGCTTTCGCCTGGCCTCGGTCAGCAAACCGATCGTCGCCACCGCGGCGTTGGCGCTGGTGGCGCAGGGCCGGCTGAGCCTGGATGCGCCGATCGCGCGCTGGCTGCCGTGGTTCCGTCCCGCCCTCGCCGACGGCCGGGTGCCGGACATCAGCCTGCGCCAGCTCCTCAGCCACAGCGCCGGGCTGGGCTACCGCTTTCTTGAACCCGCCGCCGGCCCGCTCGCGCGCGCCGGCGTTTCCGATGGCATGGACGCCAGCGGCCTGAGCCTGGAGGAAAACCTGCGCCGTCTCGCTCAGGTACCGCTGCGGTACGCGCCGGGCAGCGGCTGGGGCTATTCCCTGTCGATCGACGTCGCCGGTGCGGTACTGCAGGCCGCCAGTGGACAGCCGCTGGCGCAACTGGTCCGTGATCTGGTCACGGGCCCGCTGGGGATGCAAGCCACGTCCTTCCATGCCGAGGACGTTTCCACCCTGGCGGTGCCGTACGTCAACGACCAGCCTTCGCCGCATCGGCTGGGCGAAGGCGAAGTGGTCGCGCCGTTTCCCGACGGCGCCGGGATCGTCTTCCATCCCTCGCGCGCACTGGACCGCAACGCGTTCGCGTCGGCTGGCGCCGGCATGGTCGGCAATGCCGGCGACGTGCTGCGGCTGCTGGAGACGCTGCGCAGCGGTGGCGCGCCGCTGCTGCCGGCTGCGCTGGTCGCGGAAATGGGCCGCGCCCAGGTCGGCGAACTCGGGCCGCCGGACGCACCGGGCTGGGGCTACGGCCTGGGCTTTTCCGTACTGCGCGACCCACTGCCCAGCGCGACCCCGGAAGCGCCCGGTAGCTGGCGCTGGGGCGGCGCCTACGGGCATAGCTGGTTCGTCGATCCGGCCCGGCAATTGAGCGTGGTGGCGATGACCAACACGCTCTACGAAGGCATGTCCGGTGCGTTCGTCGGACACCTGCGCGACGCGGTGTATGCCGCGCTGCGCGGCGCGCGCGCATGAACCGCGCGCCACCGCCACGGCGTCTGGACGCAGCGCTGCCGGAGGCCGCGCCGCGCCTGCCCTGGGGCGGCCTGCTCGCGCTGGCCTGCGCCGCGTTCGTCACCATCCTCACCGAAACACTGCCGGCCGGCCTGTTGCCGGCGATGGCGGCTGGGCTACAGGTCGAGGCGGCATGGATCGGGCAACTGGTCAGCGTCTACGCATTGGGCTCGCTGCTGGCCGCAATCCCGCTGACCGCCGCGACCCGGCCTGTGCGCCGGCGCCCGGTGTTGCTGCTGGCCATCGCCGGCTTCACTGTCGCCAACACGGTCACTGCGGTCTCCGGCGACTACGCGTCGATCCTGGCCGCACGCCTGCTCGCCGGGGTCAGCGGCGGCCTGCTGTGGGCCTTGCTCGCCGGCCACGCCAGCCGCATGGCGGCGCCGGCACAGCAGGGCCGCGCGATCGCGGTGGCAATGATCGGCACGCCGCTGGCGCTGGCCTTGGGCATTCCGGCCGGAACCCTGCTCGGCCAGCATCTTGGCTGGCGCTGGGCGTTCGGCGCGATGTCGCTGCTGAGCCTGGCACTGCTCGTCTGGGTGCGCGCCGCGGTACCTGACTTCGCCGGCCAGGCGACGCAGGCGCAACTGCCGCTGCGCCGGGTGCTGGCGCTGCCCGGCGTCGGCCAGGTGCTGGCGACGCTGCTGCCGTTCGTCCTGGCGCACAACCTGCTTTACACCTATGTGGCGCCATTGCTGGCGCGGATCGAGACCGATCCCGCAGTGGACCGTTACCTGCTGCTGTTCGGGCTGGCCGCGCTGCTCGGCATCGCCGGGGTCGGGGTATGGATCGATCGCTGGCTGCGGCCGCTGCTGCTGGCGAGCATTGCGCTGTTCGCACTGGCGACGCTGGCGCTGGCGCTGTGGCCGCATGCGCCGCCCCTGGCGACGGCGGCGCTGGCGGTGTGGGGACTGGCCTTCGGCGGCTGCGCCACGCTGTTCCAGACCGCGATGGCGCGCCGCGCCGGCGCTGCCGCCGATCTGGCGCAATCGCTGATCGTCACCGCCTGGAACCTGGCGATCGCCGTCGGCGGCGGACTCGGCGGCGTGCTGTTGCAGCGTTACGGCGTCGCTGCGCTGCCATGGAGCGCGTTGGCGCTGTTGTGCGCGGCCTGGATCCTCGCGCAGCCGGCACGCGCCTGGGCGCGCAGCGGCTGAGCCGGATCGCTGCCGCTGCGCCCGACATGCTCTGCGGCGCGGCGGCGCATCGGGCCGGCGGCTCAGGCCTTGCGCAGGAAGCAGGTCTTCAGCACCAGGCCCTTGATCTTGTCCGAGTTGCCTTCGATGTGTTCGGCATCGTCCTCGACCAGGCGGATGCCACGGATCACCGTGCCCTGCTTGAGCGGGATCGACGAGCCCTTGACCTTCAGGTCCTTGATCACCACCACCGTATCGCCGGCCTGCAGCACGTTGCCGTTGCTGTCGCGCACCACCGTCGCCGCGTCGTTGGCCGCCTCGGCCGCGGCCGGCCATTCGTGCCCGCAGTCCGCGCACACCCAGTTGGCGCCGTCGACATAGGTGTTTTCCAGGGTGCATTGCGGGCAGGCGGGTGCGGCGGGCATGGGAGTCCTTGATACGGCGACGACGGCGAGCCGCCTATTGTAGCCGCCCGCCCCGTGCCGCCGTGCGGCCGTGCCAGCCGCAGGAATGCCATGTCCGCCTCGTCCGGGTCCCGTCTCGCGATCTATGCCGCGCTCGCCGGCAATCTGGCCATCGCCATCGCCAAGTTCGTCGCCGCGGCGCTCTCGGGCAGCTCGGCGATGCTCAGCGAAGGCGTGCATTCGCTGGTGGACACGGTCAACGAGCTGTTGCTGCTGTACGGCCTGCGCCGTGCCGCGCGCCCGGCCGATGCCACCCATCCGTTCGGCCATGGGCGCGAGCTGTATTTCTGGAGTTTCATCGTCGCCCTGCTGGTGTTCGCGCTGGGCGCCGGGGTATCGCTGTACGAGGGCATCGCCCATATCCGCGATCCGCAGCCGGCCAGCGACCACACCCTCAACTACATCGTGCTGGGGCTGTCGCTGCTGTTCGAAGGCGGCTCGTGGTGGATCTCGCTGCGCGAGTTTCGCGCACGCAAGGGCCGCCTGAGCTACGTGCAGGCGTTCCGAGAGAGCAAGGACCCGAGCCTGTTCACCGTGCTGGTGGAGGACAGCGCGGCACTGGTCGGCCTGCTGATCGCGCTGGCCGGGCTGCTCGCCGCGCAGTGGCTGGAGATGCCGGAACTGGATGGCGTGGCCTCCATCGGCATCGCCGCGGTGCTGGCCTGCTCGGCGTTCGTGCTGGCACGCGAGACCAAGGGCCTGCTGATCGGCGAGCCGGCGGCGCGCCCGCTCGGCGACGCACTGCGGCGCATCGCCGCGGCCGATCCGGACGTGCGCGCGGTCAACGGCGTGCTCAGCGTGCAGATGGGGCCGGACCAGGTGGTGGCCGCACTCAGCGCCGAGTTCGAGGACCAGCGCAGCACCGCGCAGATCGAAGCGTGCATCGAGCGCATCGAGGCCGCCGCGCGCGCCGAGCATCCGGAACTGCAGGCGCTGTTCGTCAAGCCGCAGACCCCGGAGACCTGGCTGGCCCGGCGCACCGCGCTGCGCCGGCCGCCGGCGCCCTGAATGGCAGCGCGCCGGCGCGACTTGCGGCCCCGCGCCGCTTTTCGTTAGGGTAGCCGGGTAGCACCCCTCTCAATCGCGCTGTGACTGTGCCGGCGTATCCCCCTTACTCACTGAACGAGGTTTCCCATGGAGATCGCCAACGGGCTTGTCGCCACCATCCACTACACCCTCACCGACGATGCGGGTGAAGTGATCGACCAGTCCTCGCCGGACAATCCGCTGAGCTACCTGCACGGCGCCGGCAACATCGTGCCGGGCCTGGAAAAGGCGCTGACCGGCAAGCGCACCGGCGAGTCGGTCAAGGCCGACGTGATCCCGGCCGAAGGCTACGGCCCGCGCCACGAGCAACTGGTGCAGCAGGTGCCGCGCGGTTCGTTCCCGGATGCCGAGTCGCTGGCGCCGGGCATGCAGTTCCAGGCGCAGACCGACCAGGGTCCGCTGCTGGTCACGGTCACCGAGGTCGGCGAAGCGCTGGTGACCATCGACGGCAATCACCCGCTGGCCGGGCAGGTGCTGCACTTCGCGGTGGAAGTGGCCGGCGTGCGCGAGGCCACCGAGCAGGAAAAGAACCAGGGCCACGCCGGCGCCGCACTGTAAGCGGCCCGGTTTCCTGGTTCCAACGAGGCCCGCCGATGCGGGCCTCGTGCGTTCCGGGCCGCGCTTGCGTCGCGCGGCGGCTTGCCCCACAGTGCGCGGCCCTCCCGCCCCCGGCACCGTCATGCGCCTCGGTATCGACTTCGGCACCAGCAACTCCGCCGCCGCCGCGGTGATCGACGGCCGCGTGGTGCCGATCGATTTCGGCGCGCAGCAGCAGTTCCGCACCACGGTGTATTTTCCCGAGGTGATGCGCGACCCGGCCGAGTTCGACCTGACCCCGGCGCTGGAACGGCAGGTCGACGACCTGATCGACGCCGGTCGCCGCGATGCGCTCGCCGCCGGGCGCGAACGCAGCCCCGAGGCGCTGCGCCGCGACGCGATCCGGGTGGTGCGCCGGCAGTGGATGGAAGCGCAGATGCGCGAGCCGCGCAGTTCGGCTGCGCTGCTGCAGAATGCGGTGTACGGCGATGCCGCGCTGGACGCGTACTTCGTCGAGGGCGAAGGCAACCTGGTGCAGAGCCCCAAGTCGATGCTGGGCTACAACCTGCATCCGCGCGCGCGCCAGACCATCACCGGCATCGCCGCGCACATTCTCGAACACATCCGCCTGACCGCCTCGCAGCAACTGGGCGTGCAGGTGCGCCGCGCCCTGCTCGGGCGCCCCGTGCAGTTCCGCAGCTCGATCGGCGAGGCCGGCAACGCGCAGGCGCTGGAGATCCTGCACAGCGCGGCGATCACCGCCGGCTTCGACGACGTCGCCTTCCTGGAGGAACCGGCCGCCGCGGCGATGCACTACCACGCGGTCAGCCGCGAGCGCCACGCCGCCGTGGTGGTGGACATCGGCGGCGGCACCACCGACATCGCCCACGCCAGCGTCGGCGGCGACGCCGCGCCGCAGGTGCACCGCGCCTGGGGCATCCCGCGCGGCGGCACCGACATCGACCTGGCGCTGAGCCTGGCCGGCTTCATGC
>JBEVKG010000209.1:0-23770 GCA_040509765.1 Xanthomonas sp. | reverse complement strand
TGAGCGTGGCGTAGTCCAGCACCTGGCCCGCAAACGTCAGCGCCGGCGCCTGCGGCGTGCGCCGCACCTGCGCTTCGATCAGCCCGTGCAGCAGCGCTTCGGACGGATACGCCGCGTCCGTGGCGTTGAAGCGAAGGGCTGCAGCGCGTGCGTCAGCGTCCGCCAGCGGCGCTCCGACGACGTCCTCTGCGCATGCGTCCTCATGCATAGACGTGCTCCTTGAGATCGACAATTCGGCCATCCTTCATGGTGATGACCGCATCGGCATCGGCGAAGTACTCGTCGTCATGGGTGATGACGAATACGATCCGCCCCTGTGCCTTCAACTGCGGCAGCCACTCGCGATAGAAGTGCCGCTTGGAGATGGGATCCTGCTCGGCGGCCCACTCATCGAGCACGACGATCGGGCTGTCGTCGGCCAGCAGCAGTGCCAGCGCCAGGCGCTTGCGTTGACCGGTGGACAGCGCGATCGTCTCGAACATGCCGTCCTCACGCAGCGCGGTCTTGTGCTCCAGGCCGAGCAAAGCCAGATTGGCATTGACCTGGGCGTACCTCTGCAGCACATCGGGGTCGTAGACCCGGCGCGAAAGCCAGTTGTCGTTGAAGATGCAGCGGGTCTGTTCGAGCAATTGGGCTTGCGAGAGCGCATGCCCGTCCGCGTAGATGGTTCCGTGCGCCGGCGCATGCAGGCCGGCGATCAGCAACGCCAGGGTGCTTTTCCCGGAACCGTTGCCGCCGGTCAGGAAATAGCTGCGGCCGGCGTGCGCCGTGAAGCCGACCGGGCCGATCGCGAACCCGCGCTCGTCGTCGCTGGGGATCGGATAGGCGAAACCGACATCGCGCAGTTCCAGGCGTCGGATCACCGGCACGACCCGGTCGACCGGCTGTTCGGGCACGGTGCGGATCGAGCGCCGGAACGATTGCATGCTGTCGAGCAGGCCGCGCATCCGAGTCAACTCCGGCATCGCGCTCATGACAGCGTTCAAGGGACCGATCAGGTAGAGCAGGATGATCATGTAGTCCTTCGCCGCAGCCCCGGCAAGAGACGGCACCGCGATCGGGAACAGCAACGCCACGGCGGCAAGCAGCACCACCAACAGCGATTCGCCGATGAAGAACGCATTGAGGAAGCCGCGGTCGTAGCGCACCCGAAGATCCATGTAGCGCGCCGAGACCTGTCCGGAACTGGCCAGAAAGCTGCGCTTGACCGCCCTGCGCCGCAGCCCCTTGTAGCCCTTCTGCAGGTCTTCGACGATGTCCATGAAATCGCTGCGGGTGTCCAGTACCTGCGGCATCAGCCGGCCGGCACGCTGCGAGGCGTGGTAGTACAGCGCGACCATCGGCACTGCGCAGGCCAGCAGGATGCAGGTGGCCATGGCCGACTGGAACACCATCAGATACGCGAACAGGAAGGTGATGGTCAGCAGATTGGCGAGGAACGGGACGAACGCCAGCATGCTGCGGGCCATTTCCTGCGCGTCCTCGCCGACCACCGACTGAATCTTGCCGGGCGACAGGCGCGCGATGTCCTGGTAATCGGCGGCAAGCAGGCGCGCGATGATGTCCATGCGCGCCATCTGCACGAAGCCGTGGCCAAAACGCATGATCTGCAGTTCGGCGGTTCTGCGCGCGGCGATGTAGAGGAAGATGCAGGCGCCCAGCAGCGCAGCGGCCTGCGGAAGGTGCCGGGCGGGTTGCTCGATGGCCTGGATGATCAGCAGCACCAGCAACGAGTTCATCAGGCCCGCAGCGGCGGTCAGGCCTACCACCTTGCCGATCAGGATGGCATGCAGCAGGCGGCCGCTGGCGCGCTGTCCCACGGTGCCGGCGTAGCGGAAGAAGACCGCCAGGGCAGCGAACGCGGCAACCACGCCGGTGCCGGCGGCTGGCAGGCTGCCCGGGCCCCACACCAGCAGACTGGGCCAGTCCATTCCCAGCAACACCGTGGGCGCGACCGCCAAGGCCAGCGCCAGCACCGCGCTGCTTACCGCCAGCTGCAGCAGAAAGCGCCATGTCGCGGTCGGTGTGCCGGAACGGGCCAGGCTGGTCTCCAGCAGGGGCCGGCCGTGGTCTGGCGCCGCCGGCACCTGCCCGCGGCGGTGGCGATACCGCACTGCTAGGCCGAACACGGCGAGCAACGCCAGGCCGCAGACGCTCCACAGCCCGATGGCGACCGCGCTGGCTCCGCGATCGCCGCCATCGGCCGGGAATGTCGGTACGAACGCGCCTTTACCGCCTTCGGTCAGCGAACCGAACAGCGCCGATCCGATGGCTTCGACCTGCGGGCTGTTGCTGTTGCCCATCATCGCCACACCGACCCGCAGGCCTGGATCGAATGCGACATAGGCGGTCGCGTCGGGGTTCTGCCCGGGATGGCTCCACGTCGTCGTCTTGCCGACATGCACGTCCCAGCCGTACACGTACGCATCGCCCGCGGTCGCGGGCGCCTTCCGCTGGATCGCGTCGCGCGCGGCGCGCAGCCTTGCCAGTGCGGGGATGGTCGCAGCGGATGCGGACGTCGGCAGCGCCAATTGAAACTGCAGCCATCGCGCCATGTCCGCTGGCGTGCTGACCACGTAGCCGGCAGGCGTGTTCTGAAGATAGCGCGGCGCCTGATCGGGCCTGGCCCGCCCGAATGCGATCCGGTAGCCCGCTACCCGCTGCCGCGGTGGGCTGCCATGCGCCTCCACGTAGGTATCGCGCATGCCGAGCGGCGCAAAGATGCGTTCACGCGCCAGCACGTCGAAACGTTCGCCGGCGGCACGCTCGGCGATCAGGCCGAGCAGGCTGTAATTCAGCGTCGCGTACTCCTGCCGCGTTCCGGGCGCAGCCACGAGCCGGACGCCCGCGAGCACCTGCGGCAACCTGGAGAGTGCATCGGCGCGGTCGTCGGGGCGCAGCAGGCCGAGCGTGTCTTCCGGAATGCCGCTGGTGTGTTCCAGCAAGTGCCGCACGGTGATGCGCGCGGAGTCGGCGGCCGGCTGCAGGCGCAGCTCCGGAATCCATCGCATCACCGGATCGTCTGCGGACAGCAGGCCTTGCTGTTCGAGGTCGGCGATGAGCAGGCCGGTGAAGGCCTTGGAGGATGAGGCCAACTCGAAGCCACCGGCCTCGCCGCGGCCAAGCGATCGCACCGCCACCGTGTCGCCGTCGACGATCGACAAGGCGCCGCTTGGCACCTGATCGGACTGCCACTGCTGTTGCAACAATGCCACGGCGCGCGCGACCCGTGCGGCGTCCGGTCCCTCGCCGCGGGCTGCGACCGGGAAGGCCAGCAACACGCCGACCCACAGTGCTACGTGCAGGCAGAACTCACGCATTGTCGACATCCGTTGCGGCGGCGGTTTCGTCGTGCAGTCGCCTGCGCGCCAGCGCCGAACGCCGGCGGTCCTGCACACGATCGGCCGAGGCGTCGACGGAGGTCGCTAGCGACGCAGGCGCGGCCAGTTCGGCGGCCAACTGGCGCAACGAGGGGGTGCTGAACAGCGTCGCCACCGACACCTCGCGCTCCATGCGCTGCGTGAGCAGCCGCGCGAACTGGATCAGATCCAGCGATGTCGCCCCCAGGCTGAAGAACGCGGCATCCGGATCGACCTCCGCGACCCCGAGGAACTGCGCCAGCATCTGCTGCATGGCGGCGAGCAACTGCGCCGCGTCGCAATCGCGCAACGATGTGGCGGCAGCGGTTTCCGCAGTCGGCGCAGACAGGTTCCCCAGCAGCATCTGCTGCGTGCTTGCCTGGTTTTCCAGGACTTGCCCGATCGGCAGTTTGGACACGGCGACATAGGCCTGCGCCGTTCCCGCGGCGATCGCCGCCATGCTCATGGCCACCTGCACCCCCTCGTCGGTACTCAGCCCATCGCGCCGAAGCTTGGCGAGGAACCCGGACGACTCGGCGGTCGCCGGCATGTCGATGACGAGCTTGCCGACATGCCGCGCCTGCGCCATGTACTGGAATGCGTCCCCAATCTGCGCCGCGCTGAACCTGCGGGTCGGTAGCGGCACCAGCACCTCGCGCTCGAACAGTTCCACGACTTCGCGCCATGCCTGGGCGTAGCGCGGATGGCCGGCACCGGCCTGGACGGCGTGGTAGCTGCCGCCCTCGGCGAAGATGCCCAACGCCAACGGCGCATCTTCCAGGATGTCGCGCAAGCCCAACTCCAGGAAGCGGCCTTGCGGTGCCAGCAGCGCGACGCTGGCGGTGGTCAGCTCCCCAGCCAGCGCGTTGAGGATCACATCGAACGGCCGCTCGCCCAGTTGCGCGCGGAACTGCGCGGCGAAGCCGCTATCGCGCGAGGGGCCGACGCCTTGCACGCCCATGTCGAGCAGCAGTTGCCGCTTGAAGTCGCTGCCCGCGGTCGCCCAAACCTTGGCTCCCAGATGGAGCGCGATCTGCACCGCGGCCAACCCGACGCCGCCAGCCGCGGCGTGGATCAGGATGTGTTCGCCAGGTTGCAGCTGCGCGGCGTGACGCAACGCCAGCCACGCTGTCGTGAACGCCACCGGGAGCCCGGCCGCCAGATGGAATCCGAGCACCGAGGGAATCGGGGCGACGCTCGACTGCGACACCAGCACGTGGTCGGCCAGGCAACTGTGCCCCGCGCACATGACCCGGTCGCCGGGCCGAAACCCGCGCACCTGCGTGCCGACGCGAACGACCACGCCGGCGGCCTCCTGGCCGAAGGTCATCGCCGGATCCGGCGGCGGCGGCAAGACGCCCAGTGCGATCAGGACATCCTTGAAATTGAGTCCAACGACGTGGACGCGGATTTCCACCTCGTCCGCACCGGGCGCGCGGCGCGGCTCGCGGCGGCCAGCGAACGCGAGCGTGCCGGCCCCTGGCTCGGCAAGGCGCAACACCGTATGCAGCGGCAACGCCTCTTGACGCTGCAACGCGGCCGTGCCGTCGACCAGCAGCAGGCCCTCGATGACCACCTGCACAGTGCCGTCGGGCGCATGGATGCGCACGTCCAACACGCGGCTGGCGCCTGCCTCGCGCACCTGTACCCGGCTATACGCACGCGCGCTCATCGGCGCATGCTGGGTGAATCGGGAAATCGACAGCGGCGCCCATTGCCCCTGCTGCCGCGGCGAGCCGATCAACGTGGCGGTATCCAGCAACGCCACATGCAACCCGCCGCCGTCCAGATCCGCGGCGTGATCGCCCGGAAGGGCCAGATGGTTGACGTAGGTCGCCGCATCCACCCGTTCCACCCGCTCGATATTGCGCCAGCGCGGTCCGAAGATCAGCGCACCCTGCGGACTGGCCGCCTGGCCAGGCTCGCACTGGAACACGATCTCCGCCTGCGCGGCATCGACGGCATCGGCGGCAAGCGCGAGCGGCTGCGCCAGGTCGGCGCGCTGCAGTCGGCCGCTGACATGCCGCGTCCACGCGGAAAGGTCGAAATCGCCGGTTCCGGTGTACAGCACGAACTGCGTGCGGTCCTCATCGAGGCGGATCACCGCATCGCAAGCCACGCCGTCGTGGACCACCAGCGGCTGCTCGATCGCCACGTCGCAGAGCGACCAGTGCTGTCCGGGGTCGTGCGCGGCAAGCGCCTGCTGCACGAGCGCCAGCGCCCCCATCGCCGGCAGCACCGCGGTAGCGTCATCGAGGCGATGCTCGTCCAGCCACCAGTCGGTGCCGGCGTCCAGGCTGCGGCGCCAGCTCCAGTCGCCGTCCTGCGGACGACGACGTTGCTGCACCGCCGTGTCCAGCGCGTGCGCTGAGCGCAAGGCCATCCCGGCCTCGGCCCAGTCGTCCCAGCCGATCGCCACGGCGCGCCCGCCTTGGGCGCGGACCCGTTCGGCATGGGCTTCCAGGCAGGCATTGGCCGACACATACGCTACCTGGCCGGCTTTCTCGTGCGGCAACAGATTGCCCAGACTGGAAAACAGCAGGATCGCCGGATCGCCCATCCGTCCGCGGTTCTCGCACAGGAACCGGGTTCCCTCGACCTTGGGGGCCAGCGTCTGCAGGGACAGCGCGTCGTCGCGCAGTTGCATCAACGCTCCCTCGCCGCGTCCTGCGGCATGGAACACGACGTCCAGGCCATCGCCCTGGGCCGCCAGAGCGAACACCGGCGCGAAGGCCGCCTCCAGCGCAACCGCCGATCCGAGGTCGGCATGCAGCAGTTCCACCCGCGCGGCGTGCTGCGTCAGTTCCATGGCCCAGCGCAGGAGATCGGCGTGGCGGCCACCGGCGGCGATCTCCGCGTGCCAATGCGCGCGCGCCGGCACCGGCTCGCGTACCAGCAGGATCAGGTTGCAGTGGTACACCCGCGCCAGATGTTCGGCGATCGCCCGGCCCATGCCGCCGTTGGCGCCGGTGATCAGTGCCCAACTGCTGCGTCCGATGTTGGGCAGCGTCCGGGTGGTGGGCGTGTCCTGCAAGCGCGCCGATACCTCGCGCCGCCACCACTGGCCATCGCGCCATGCGCAGCATGCCGCCCCGCTCCAGTGCGCGGCCAACCACGGCGCGAGCGCCTGGACCGCCTCGGCGGGCGTGGCCGCATGCAGGTCGACGGCCGCCGTGGCGATCGCCGGAAACTCCTGCGGGATCAACAGCAGCGGGCCCATCAATTGGCTCTTGTCCGGCGCCAGTTCGCCCTGCCCGGCTGCCAGACTCAATCCGGAGGCGGCGCACAGCAGGCGCAAGGGCGCCCCGGACAGGCGCGCCAATGCGATCGGCAGCCAGAACGACCATAAGCGGGCCGTGTCCGGAGCGAGCGCGTCAAGCAGGCCGGTCATCACGATCGCCGCCGGTGGCGCGACGTCGAAACCCAGTTCGCGCAACCAGGCGGCGAGCGCCTCCCGATCTGCCGCGATGGCCGACTCGCGGTCCGCGCACACGATCACGCGCACGTTGCCGCCGGCCTGTTGCACCGCCGTGCTCAGCGCCTGCTCCAGCGCCCCGGCCTGGCGGCACAGTACCCAGGTCGTGCCGGCTTCAGCGCCGAGCGGCGTCGTCGTCGGCGCGTATCGGCGCCATTGCAGGCCGTAGAAATGCTGTCCCATCGGCAGTTGCGCGATCTGCGCGGTGGCCGTCATCCCCTGCTGCGCAAAGCGCCGGCGTCGGAAGGCCGGGCCGGGCAGATGCAAGCGGGCCGAGATCGGCGAAGCTGCGTCGTCGGCGTCCCCGGGCCACTGCACCGGCTGCCCCTGCTCCCAACTGCGTGCGATGGCGCTCAGCGCGCCGGCCACCTCGGTGTTGGCGTCGCTTCCCAACGTCGGCAGCAGGCGCGTGGCCGGCAACGCCAACCACTTGCGCAGATGCTGCAACAGTTCGGTGCCGGGTCCGATCTGCACGATGCAGGCGGATGGATGATCGGCGCCGATCCGTGCCGCCGCTTCGGGCCAGCGCAACGGCTGGCGCATCTGCGCGACCCAGTAGGCAGCATCGGACAGGCTGTGCGCCGTCGTCGGCAGCCCGGTGGCGGTGGAGATCAACGGCAGCGCAGGCGCCTGCAGTTGCGGAAACTGGCCGTGCAGCGCTGCGAAGCGTTCGCCGAACGCCTCGGCGGCCGCGTCCACCAACGGCGTGTGGAAGGCCAGTTCCGCCGGGATCCGCTTGTGCGCCAGGCGGTGCGTTTGCAGCCACTCCTCCAGCGCCGGCACCGCCTCCTGCGCGGTGGCCAGCGCCCACGTCCGTGGGCTCAACTCGGAAATGCACCATGTGCGTTGCGGCAATGCCGGCAGCGCCTGCGGCGCGCTGACAGCGAACAGCGCGCCAGGCGGCGACTGCGCCATCAACCGCGCGCGCTCCACCACCAGCGCGAGTCCGGCCTCGATGGTGAACACGCCGGCGACGGCCGCTGCGGCAAATTCACCGAGGCTGTAACCGCAGACGGCGCGCGGCGTGATGCCGGTTTCCAGCAACCAGGTTCCCAGTGCCGCCTGCACGCAATACAGAACCGGCTGGACGTGCAACGCCGACAACGGCTGCATGCCGCGCACCCGCGCCTGCAACTGCGATGGATCTTCGCCGAGCAACCCGGCCGCCCGTTCCAGCAGCCCGCTATAGAGCCTGCCGAAGCGCGGAAACGCCGCCGCCAGCGCCAGCCCCATTCCCGCCACCTGGGTGCCCTGGCCGCCGAACACCCACACCTGTCCGTCCTCGACATCACGCGCACGTGACAGCAACGACCACTGTGCCAACTGCTCCGCCCACTGTTGCGGGCTCGCGCAAACGAATGCCGACCGGCACCCACCGGCCGCGGGTGCGTGCCGCAGTTGTTGCGCGAGGCCGCCAAACCCGGCGGCGGTCACGTCGGCCAGGCGCAGGTTGCGTGCATGCGCCTGGACCAGGCGGTCAAGCGCCTCGAAGGAGCGTGCAGCCAGTGGAATCACCTGCAGCGCACAACCCTCGTCAGCGCTGCCGGAATGGGCGTGCTCGCTGGCGGGCGGTGCTTCGACCAGCACATGCACGTTGGTGCCGCCGATACCGAACGAACTCACCCCCGCGCGCCGCAGCGGCTGCGTGGACGGCCACGCGCATGCGGTCTGCGGAACGAAGAATGGCGTCTGCTCCAAGCGCAGATGTGGATTGGGACGCACATGATGCAGCGAGGGTGGAATGCGCCCAAAGCGCACGCTGAGCGCGGCCTTGATCAGTCCGGCGACGCCCGCGGCCGTATCCAGATGGCCCATGTTGGACTTGACGCTCCCCACCGCACAGCGGAAACCCGCATGCTCTTCAGGAGCCAGCAACTGTTCGGCGACCCGCGCAAGCGCCTGGATCTCGATCGGATCGCCCAGCGAAGTGGCCGTGCCATGCGCCTCGATCATGCCCAGACTGCCGAACGGAATGCCCGAAGCTTGGTAGACCTGGCCGATCGCCTCCGCCTGCCCGGCGACACTGGGCGCCTCGAAGCTCACCTTGCGATCGCCATCGTTGTTCATGGCCGACTCCACCACGATGGCATGGATCGGATCGCCGTCGGCCAGCGCCTGATCGAGCAGTTTCAGCACCACCAACGCGGCGCCATTGCCGTTGACGGTGCCGTTGGCCTCCGCGCAGAACGGGCGGCAGACGCCGTCCTCCGACAGGATCATGCCCGGTTGGTACGAATAGCCTCCGGCCTGCGGATCAGTGATGCACACGCCACCGGCCATCGCCAGCTGGCATTCGCCCGCCAGCAGCGCGCGGCAGGCCAGATGCACGGCGGCCAGCGACGTGGAGCAGGCCGTCTGCACGTTGGCCGCCGGGCCGATGAGCTTGAACCGATACGCCAGTTGTGCGGCGAACGCCGCCGGATCGTTGTAGTTGCCGGCATCGAACAGCTGCAGGATGTCGGCACCCGCACCGGCGAACTGCTCCATCCGCGCCACATTGAACGTCGACCCGACAAAGACGCCGCACTCCAGCGTAGCGGCACCGGCGTGGATCCCCGCATCGGCCAGCGCCGAGACGGCCACCTCGTGCAGCACCCGCAACTGCGGGTCCATGCGGGCGGCTTCGCGTGGCGAATAGCCGAAGGCCTCGGCGTCGAAACTGTCCGCGTGTTCCAGCAGCGCCTTGACCGGCACATAGGCCGGGGCGTCGATCTGCGCGGCGGGAACGCCGCTGGCGAGCAGTTCCTCCCGGGTGAAGCGCGAGACCAGATCGCGTCCGGCAAGCAGGTTGTGCCAGAACGCCTGCCAGTCTTCGCTGCGTGGAAACCGGCAACCGATTCCGACGATGGCAATCTCGTTGCCGGAGTACTCACGCTTCATGTCTGACCTCGCTGAATCTTCGAACGCCTGTCCGCAAGCCGGTCTTTGCCGGAGCGCGCCAGCGTCGGCGTTACGGATGAAAGCGACGGATTTCCCGTCGCGTGCGGGGATGTGGAACGCGCCTGCCGCCAGGCCGCGAATGCGGCGACGGTCGGATGCTCGAACAGATCGGCCACGCCGATGTCGTCGCCGAACGCATCCTGCAGCCGCGACTGCAGCCGCACGATGCGCAGAGAGTCGCCGCCGGCATCGAAGAAGTTGACATCCACGTGGGCCGGCGCGCGACCGATCACCTCTTCCCAGATCGCCATCACCTGTTGCTGGAGAGGGTCTGTGGGACGCGCGCGCCGACGCTCCACAAGCGAACCGAGCGCCGCCTGCACGCGTGTGCGCAAACCGACCCGGTCGATCTTGCCGGTGGCGGTTCGGGCGAAACCGTTCAGCGCCAGGATTTGCGGGTGCAGGCTGTTGCGCGCAGTCCGCATATGCAATTCACGGACGATAGCGGGTGCGATCGTCGCCGTCTGTTCGTCGCTGTCCACGCACAGCACCCAGCCGCCCGCGCCGGCATCGGGAGGTCCGAGCAGTGCCGCCGCACGCACCCCGGGCACGCGTTCGGCCGCGGCCTCGAATTCGCGCGGTTCGATCCGGACTCCGTTGACCTTCAATTGCTCGTCCACGCGCCCGTGGAACAGGAAGCCGGCGTGCGCGGTCGCCAGCACCGCGTCGCCCGTGCGATACCAGCGTCCGTCCTCGCGGCTCACGAAGGCGCGCGCGGACTCCTCGGGGCGCTGCCAATAACCATGCGCGACGGCGACCCCGCCGACCCACAACTCGCCGCGGACCTGCTGCGGCAACGGCTGCCCGAACACGTCGGCCGCGAACACGCTGACGTTGTCGATCGGCCATCCCAGCGTGATTGCGCCGCCCTGCTGCTCGGCACTCAGGCAATCGACCGTGGTCTCGCTGGGGCCGTAGTGGTTGCGGACCGTCTGCCCGGCAGCGCGCAGGCGATCGCGCAAGGCCACGGGCAGTGCTTCGCCACCAAGAATCCACAGGCGGATCGTCGGCAAGGCGTGCGGGTCGTCCAGCAGCTCGGCGATCGCCCCGGGAATGAAGTTGATCAGCGTGATGCCGTGCGTCTGGACGGCGCGAGCGAAGGCACGGCGTTCCTGCAGCACCGCGCGCTCGGGCAGGATCAGCCGCGCGCCGGCCAGCAATGTGGCGAACACATCCTGGATGCTGGGATCGAAATTCAGCTCGGTCAGCGCCAGCACGCGGTCCGCCGGCGATAGCGCTGTCGCCTCGACGAACCAGGCCAACTGGTTGGCCACGGAGGCGTTGCGCACCGGGATGCCTTTGGGCTGCCCGGTCGTCCCAGAAGTGAAGACCAGCGCGAATTCGCCGTCGGGCAGACGTCCCGCGCGCAGGTGCGGCACCGGCAGCTGCGTCATGCCGGGGGCAGCCTGCAACGGTATCGGCAGGCTGCGCAGCGCTACCGGTGGCGCTGCTTCGGAGTGCGCCAGTTCCTCGCCCAGCATGAGTGTGCAACCGGCGCTGTCCAGCAGCGCACGCCGGCGCTGTGCGGACTCCAGGGGGTTCAGATACACGTAGCTGCCGCCGCTGAACACTACCGCGAGCAGCGCAGCGATCGCCGCGCGGCTCTTCGGTACGTGGATGGCCACGCGGTCGCCCGGGACGAAGCCGGCCAGCGCGAGCACGGCCTGGGTGGAGACGATGTCCGCCAGCAACGCGCGGTTGGCGATGGGCACCGCATCGGCATGCAGATAGCTGCCATCCGGGTCGTCCAGCAGGCGTTGACGCAGCGCGGCGAGTTGCGTGTCGATGTCCTCCACCTGCACGGCCCGGCCATGCGCCAGGGAGCTCGCGGCGCTGCCTTCGCCTAACGAAAGGCGCAGTTGGCCTAGCGCGCGCTCCGGATCGTCGAGCACATCCGAAGCGATGGCATCGAAGGCATGCAGTACTTGATCGGGGACCTGCGACGGACCTGCGTAGCGATCGCCTGTGGATAGCGCGACCTCCCACTGTGCGCTTCCCGACACCGAAAGCGTCAACCCGAAATGCGTGCTTTCTTCGCTGTGCAGCCGCTGCAGGCGATGTGCCGCATCCTGCCTTTGCAAGGCAGGGTCGATCGGATAGTTGTCCAGAACCACGATGGTGTCGTAGAGATCCCCGCTGCAGGCGGCCGCTTCGCGCACCATCAGCGGCGGCGTGTTCTCGTGCACGCGCAACCCCTGTAACAGGGTGAAAACCTGGCGCAGCGCCTGCACGGCGGTTTCCGCGCCATCGAGTGGGATGGCCAGCGGGACGGTGTTGGTGAACAGGCCGAGCGCGGACAACTCGGCATCGCGCGCGCCCAGCGCGCCGCGCCCGGAGAAGGTGCAGCCCATGACCGCGACCTGCTGCAAGGTGCACTTGGCCAGCACGAGACCCCAGCACAGGTAGACGAAGCACGCCGGGGTGACTCCCGCCTGCGCGCACAGCGCCTCGATTCGCTGCTTCCGCGACGCATCCCAATGGCGCACCGTCCGGCATAGGCGCCCGTCGCGGCCGGGCTCGACGGCGAACATGGGCTCGTCCAGCAGCCGGGTGCCGATGCCTTCGCCCAGTCGCCGAAAGCGCTCGCGCCAGAACGCCTCGCTGTCACGCAGCGCCGGCGCGCGCATGGCACTGTCGAGCTGCCTGGCATAGGCGCGTGCATCCAGTGCGGGAATCGTCTCCCCGCGCAGGGCGGCGATCCAGCACGCCACCAGCAGTGCACTGCTCCAGCCATCCATCAGCACATGGTGGAAACAGAACGCGAGCGTGATCCGCCCTGCATGCGGGACACGGAAGCAGGCGATGCGCACGACCTCCGTCTCGAGCCGGAATGGCTGCCGTCGCGAGTGCGCGACGAACGCAGCGGCCATGGTGTCGGCCTGTTCGTTGTCCTCCAGCTCGTGGTACTGCAATGCCACCCGCGGCCGACGATGAATCACTTGATGCGGCTCGCGCAGATGCTTCCAGACGAACACAGTGCGCAGGGCCGGTTGCGCTGTCTGGATCCGTTGCCAGGCCTGCTCGATGGCGGCGCGATCGGCACTGCTGTGGATCTCCAGGGTGACGCCGACATGGTAGGCATCGTTGCCATCCTTGAGCGCATGGAACAGCAGCCCGTTCGCCTGCGGGCTGAGGCGGACGATCTCCTCGATCGCAGCGCGATCCCTGCTCATTGACGCGCCACCGTGTACAGATGACGCAGGCGTGCCCGCTCGCCGGCGGTGGCGGCGCTGCTGGCGCTCTCCAGCAGGTCCAGCCAGCGGCAGGCTGCTGAATACAGCATCGCCACATCGGCCCGTTCCGGTGGGCGTGCCTGCAGATGTGCGGCCACCTCGCCACGGACGGCCTGCAATTGCGCGACGGTCTCGACGGCAAGGACGGGAAGCGGCATGCCGTACAGCAGGCGTAGCACGCGGCGGACCATGCGCAGCGAGCGCGGCACGGGCCCATCGAGTTCGTTGATCAGGTCCACGAGCGCGTCAGGGGCGCACAGCGGGCGCATCGCGACACCGGCCCGTTCGTTCAGATACCCCAGCACGGTCTTGGGTGAAAGTTCGAGGTAGGCGCTCGCGCCGGCGGCGGACAGGGTGCGCAGCCCATCCAGCCAACGCACCGGCGATACCAGTTGATCGAGTACCGCCTTACGCACGTCGGCCGGCGCGAGGATGCCGCCGCTGACGTTGCACACCGCCTGCGCGAGGATCGCATCGTGTCGGGCGACCGGCAGAGCGCCGATGCGCTCGGCGAGCGCGGTGCGTGCAGCGGCCATCAGCGGGCTGTGGAACGGCCCACCGATCCGCAATGGGTAGACCAGCCCGCCGATCGCCTCGATGCGCGGGGCGAACCGGCGGATCTGCGCCATCGTGCCGGAAATGCTGGCCTGGTCCGGGGCATCCACCGCCGACAGGTACAGCTCCAGGCCATCCTCCTGGCGCGCCTGGGCGAGCAGGCGTTCCACCTCGACGCTGGGCACGTGCAGGACCCAGCACATCTCGCCGTGGTCAATGCGACCGGCAACCTCGGTCACTGCCTGCGCGCGCAGATCGACGATCTCGATCGTCCGCGCGAAGTCCAGGTAACCTGCCGCACACAGCGCCGGCAACTGCCCCAGGCTGTGGCCCATGACGAAGTCGGGGACGACGCCGCAGCGCTCGCGCAACACGGCCGCCACCGCGACGGAAGCGGTAGTGAGACAGAGCTGGGCGATGCGTACGTTCGCCAGTTGAGTGCCCGTCTCGCCGTACAGCGCACGCCACAGGTCCAGGCCGCATGCCTCGGAGGCCTGCTCGAAATGCGCGCGGTACTCCGCGAATCCGCACAGCCCGGAGAACATGCCGGCCTGCTGCGCACCGACGCCAGGAAACAGGAAGACGGTCTTTGCACCGTCCAGCAAGGCAGTCATGCGTACCGAGCCTCGAGTATCAGGTCCAACTCCGCTTGCGAGAGGGAGCTGTAGGGGAAATCCGCGGGAAACAGCGCGCCGCTGCCCGGTGCGTCGCTATCGACAGCCTCGCTCCATTTCCAGAGCAATGCGTCCAGCTGCCGCAGCAACGCAGCGGCATCGGTGCCGGCAGCCAGGTCGGCGGCCATGGACAACGTGACCTCCACCGCTGCGCCGTCCGCGGCGTCGGACACCAGCAGCTCTAGGTCGGCGATGGCATGGTCGTGGGGATGGCGATAGCCGCCGCACAACGCGGGCACCAAGCCAAACTGGGACCACCTTGCCGCGCCGCCGAGCCCGCCGCCGATGTCATTCACGTTCAGCAGCGGACGTATGCTGGATGGCGCCGTCCCCAACCGCTGTGGCCATGCGTCGGCCTGCGCATGAACGCACGCTTTCATCGCCCGCAGTGCGTTCCCTGACGCCGTCGCCGCAGGATCGGGCAGCAAACGCTGCAGGCCGGTAAACCAACCCACCGCGCTGCCCAGGCGCCCATCGGATGCCGGCAGCGCTTGGGCTTCGGCGAACAGGCGTCCGGCGTTCTCCAGCACGACATCGGCCGCGCCCCGGCACAGGGCCGCGCGCGAAGCCACCTGCAGCAGGGCGGCGGCGAGCAGAACCGGACGCGCAACACGCCCATCTGCCGCGAGCGCTTCCAACGCCTCACGCGACAAGGTCAAGCGCAACATCTGCGCCGGCAGCGCCGTAGACGCCGGCAGCAATGGCACGACCTCTGTCATGGCCGGCACGGCCTGCTGCAACCATGCTCCCCACCAGAATGCCCCCTGCTCCTCTACAACGGCCGCCAACCCGGTGGATAGCGCGAGATCCAGTTCGTCCAGGAGAATCACCCACGAATGGACATCGCACAGCAGGTGATGGCAGGTCCATAGCAGGTAGCGCGTTCGGTCGTGAGGATCCACGATGATCTGATGAGCCGCCAGGACGTCCGGCAGGCGAATACGGCCGCGTAGCCGTTGCAGCGATTGCGCAAGACTGCCGCCCGGCTCCAGTGTCTGCGTCACTTCCGCCGGCGGGATGCCTTCGGCCAAGTGGAAGCGACTCAATTGCGGATCGCTGCGCAGCCGGAACACCGCATGGCGCGACATGACCGTGGCGACGGCATCGTGTATCTGCGCGTCGGTGTGGCCGCCGACAAGCCGCAGGCACACCGACTGCTGCACCTGCTCGGGCCATCGGAACCGCTGCGCGTGCATCCAGCGCACGGCGGGCAACGCTGCGAGCGCCGCCGGCGCGACATCGGAACCCGCCTCCTGCGGCGCAACGCCTCGTGCGATGGCGCCGGCCAGTACCTGGCGCAATGGAAGATCTTCGAGCAGTTCGGTGGGGACGACCTGCACGCCCTCCCGCGCCAGCAGCGCAGCCAAGCGGATGGCTTTGATGGAGTCGCCTCCCTGCGCGGTGAACGGCTTGCCGAAATCCACTCCCTCCGGCCAGATCGACGCCAGGCGCGCCGCATCGAGCCAGTCGGGAAGCCGATGCCGCGCTTCGTCGGCCGCGGGCAACAGCGTTGCGCGCGGCCGACGAGCGCCGAACGTCGCGAGCAAAGCGGCAGTGTCCAGCTTGCCGTTGGCTGTCAGCGGCCAGGACGGCACCGCGATGTAATGACGTGGCAGGCATGCGACAGGCAACTGCGCGCGCAAGTCGTGCTGGAACGCCTCGCTGTCCGACGGCAATGGCGCGAGGCTGAACACCGCCACGTCGTCGCCGATCCGCATCGCCCTGACGGCGATGCCTTCCTGTTGTCCCGCCGACCGCGCCGCGCCGCGCAGGGCCCGCTCGATCTCCGCCGGATGTATGCGCTGACCACGAATCTTGAACTCTTCGTCGATGCGACCGGTGCAGTGGAAGATCCCCGCCGCGTCACAGATGCCGGCATCGCCGCTGCGATACCAACGATGGCCTTGCCCGCAGCGTACGAAACGCTCGGCGGTGCGCTGTGGATCGTCGAGATAGCCATCCGCCAGGGTCGGCCCGGAAATCCAGATCTCTCCCGGAAACCCCGCAGGCAGAGTTCCGCCGTGGCTGTCCTTGACTGCCAGGCGCGCCTCGCCGAGTGCCCGACCGATCGCCACGGGACTCTGCTGCGCAGCGTCGGGCAACGGCGCTGAAACGCGCTGGATGCTGCATCCGACCGTGGCTTCGGTGGGGCCGTACTCGTTGAACACGCAACTGCCTGCAGGAAGGCGGGCCAGCAGCGCGTCGACGGATTCGGGCATCAGGTTTTCGCCGCCGACCACCAGGGTCAACGGGCGCCGACGGCCAGCCGCGCCATCCAACAGCATCGGCAGGTGCGACGGCGTGCACTTGATCATGCCGAGCGTGTCGTCGGCGGCGATCGCGTCGAGCATGCCCGGCCGCACCCGCAGATCCTGCTCATGCAGTTGGATGCTGCCGCCGCTGAGCAGCGGCACCAGGATCGATGTCTGGGTCAGATCGAATCCGAACGAGGTGAACAGCGGCGCACTGGTCGGGCCGGTGACGTAAGCATGGCACGCAGCGAGCGCGTACCTGGCCAGGGCGTCGGCGCCGATCACCACGCCCTTGGGTTCGCCGGTCGACCCGGAGGTGTACAGCACGTAGGCCGGTGCCTCGGCGATGGCTGGCGCCACCGGCCAAGGCTGCTCCCCGCGATCGGCACGTTCCATGGCTGACGGCGCCTCCAGCAGCGGCAACTGCAGCGTGTCGGCCAGGGCGCGATCGGCAGCGGTGTGAATGCACAGCACCGCAGCGGAGTCGCGCGCGATCGCCGCCAACCTGGCTGTGGGCATGTCTGGACAGGTCGCCACCACCGGCACATTGCCGAGCAGGCATGCCAGATACGCAAGCAGCGTCTCGGGAGCCCGACGCCCCAGCAACAACACCCGCTGTCCGGACGCGACCGGAAGATGTTGCAGGAAATCGGCGATCCACTGCGCCGCTGCCCGGTAGGTCACCGGCGGCATGGGTTGCGACGGGTCCGTCATCAGCACGGCATCGGCGTGCCGCCGCAGCGCCCGCTCGACCAAGGTCCCGATCGGCAAAGGCGCGGCGTGCGCCTGCGCCTCCAGGCATGGCGGTGGCTGCTCCATCAAGGTGCGCGCCGCCTCCACGGCATGCTGGAGCAGCGCCTGCAGAAATCCATCGGCCTGCGCAGGCGTCCAGGTGCACCGCACATCGGCTTCGATCCGAAGCATGCCGTCGTCGAATCGGTCGTGGATATGGACCGTCGCCAACAGTGCCTCGACCGCCTGCAGGTGTTGGATCTCCACCGGCATGCCCGCGACGCGGTGGCGGAAGCGTCCGGTCTGGACCGATACCCCGAACGCGGGAACCTGTGCTTTCCAGTAAGGGCCGGCGACATCGGCCCATCGCGCCGCTGGCGCATGGCGCCCATGTTTGAGCGCTTGCCGCATGACCGGCTCCAACGCTCGGTAATGATGCGCCGTGGTGTTTTCCGGCACGCGCCGCACCGGAAGCAGTACCGGCGCGACCGCCATGCCCAGGCTCTGCTTCTCCGCCGCGCTCCAACGGTTGAGCAGCGGAATCTGCAGCAATACGGCATCGGCATCCTCGATGCTCATCTGCACCACCGCCACCGCCGCCACGAACAGGCGCAACAGGGAACCACCGCCCGCCTTGAACTGGCGGAGCGCGTCGATCTCATCCGCGCTCGCGTGCGCCTGCACGCGCCTGCACGCCGCCGGTTGCGCGCGATAGCCAGCCAAGCTGCGCGGAGCTGCATGACCGGCAGCGTCATCTTCGTCGCCCAGCAACTGCCGCCAGTAGCGCCGGTCGCGCTCGAAGCGCGGCGAACGCTCATACGCCTGCTCGGCGGCGAGCAGACAGGGCAGCGCCGGATCAGCCGCCGTGTCCACCGCAGGAGCATCCTCGTCCAACGCCTGCGCCAGCCTTTCCATCAGCAGCGCCAACGCGGCGCCGTCGAACGCCGCATGATGCGCCTTCACGAACCAGCCAGCGCTGTCCGCATCGAAGCGCACCGCGAACATGCGCACGCTTCCGCATGCCAGGTCCTCATGCAGTCGCAACTGACGCATGGCCCAATCGCGGAAGGCTTGCTGCGGATGTGGGTGATCGCTGAAATCCACCTGTTCCACCGCCTGCGGCGTGCCGCGGAGCGGGACCGCGTACCACTGCTGGCTGGTCGCGTCCTGGCGGAAGCCGACCCGGCACGCCGCGTCGCTGGCGTGGACGCACCGCGCGGCCTTGGCCAGGCGCTCCAAGGCCAGCGCCCCGGCCAAGCGCGCGACCCCGCCCAACTGGAATTGCGCACCGCCCAAGCTGAAGCTCTGCATGGCGAAAATCGCCTGCTGCGACCGGGAAAGCGCAAGACGCGGCGAATCGCTGCTCATGCGGGCAGGCTGAAGAGGTTGGCTTCCAGCGCGGCCGCGATCGCGCGGCGGTCCAACTTGCCTGAACTGCTCCGAGGTAGCTGCTCGAACGCCATCAGGCGTGCCGGCAGCATGTAGGCAGGCAAATGCTCAGCAAGACGCTCGCGTACCTGCCGCGCGTCGAAGTCGATGGGCACCCCTGCAACGGCGGCGACCAGCCATTGCTCGCCGTCGGCATCGACCAGCACGCAGGCGGCCGCCGCGGTGACCTGCGGCTGCTGCAACAGGTGATGCTCGATCTCACCAAGCTCCACCCGCAGGCCGCGCAGCTTCACTTGCGCATCCTTGCGCCCGTCGAAGAAGAACAGCCCCTCTTGCGAACGCCAGCCCAGATCGCCGGTCAGATAGATCCGCCCCAGTTGCGGATGCTGGACGAACACCTCACTGGTCAGCTCTGGCCGATTCAGATACCCCTCGGCCAGGCAGATGCCGCCCAAACTGATTTCGCCGACCTCGCCATCGGCACAGGGCGCGCGCGTCTGTGCGTGGACGATATGGAGCTGGCAGCCCGGCAATGGCCAACCGATGGGGACTGCTGCTTCCACGGGGGCATCGCAATCGAAATAGGTCACGTCGATGGCCGCTTCGGTCGGGCCGTACAGATTGCAAAGAGACGCACGCGCGCCAAGTACCTGGCCGAAGCGCTGCACCAGGCTCGCCGGCAACGCCTCGCCGCTGACATAGACCTGGCGCAGACGCGGAGCGGCAGCGTCTCCGCGCGGATCCTGCAGCAATTCTTCCAACACCGGTTTGAGCAGGCTCGGCACGAAATGCACGATGCTCACGCCGCCAGCGGCGAGCGCATGCACGATGCCGCGCGGGAATGCCTCCAGGCCCGGGCGCAACAGATACAGGCTACCGCCGCTGAGCGCCGGCAGGAAAAGCTCCCAGAGCGAGACATCGAACGTCAGCGCGGTGCGTTGCAGGATCACGTCGTCCTGGCGCATACGGCTATGCGACTGGTGCCACTGCAGCCGATTGGCAAGCGCCGCGTGGTTGACCAATACGCCCTTGGGGGTGCCGGTGCTGCCAGAGGTGAAAATCAGGTAGGCCGGATCGTCGCCGCGAATGCTCGCTGCCGTAGTGGGCAAGCGATGCGTGCCGCGCCCGCCATGGGGCTGCGACAGGACGATTTCTGCGGCATCGAACACGCGCAGGTCGGTGCGCGTCCGCGCGATCCGTTCCGCATGGGCGGATTGGGCAAAGGCCACACGACACTCCGCTACCTCCATCATCGCGGTCAGGCGTGCGGCAGGCGTCGTCGGATCCACCGGGAAATACACTGCGCCGGCCAGCATTACCGCGTAGATGACGACCAGCGTCGAGGGATCGCGAAGCATGCATACGGCGACCCTGTCACCGCGGCTCACGCCGTGGTCTTCGCAGAGTCGCCGTGCCAGATCGTATGCGGCCGCGCCCAGCGCCGCCCAGGACATCGTCTGCCCCGTACCCCAGCGGATGGCGGGTGCATCGCTGGCGATGGCATGATGGAAATACTCGGGCAACAGACGCAGTCCAGCGTCCTTGTCGACCACACTCGATGTCTCGTACACGATGGATCTTCTCCAAGTGAACACGGCACCGCCAGGCGGCCGATCGCCGCGGACGGGTCACATCATTGCGCTGCGCACATCTCAGGAGGCGGCGGACTGGCGCCCAGCGGCGCCAGCGCGCGGTAGCGGCGACCGACCTGTTCGCCGATCAGCATCTTCTGCAGTTCGTTGCTGCCCTCGACGATCTGCAGGATCTTCGCGTCGCGATACAACCTGCTGACGCCCGCCGATTCCTGGCAGCCGTATCCGCCATGGATCTGCATCGCGCGCGACGCCGCGGTCGCAGCGTTTTCCGAAGCGACCAACTTGGCCTGCAAGATCTGCTCGACCGCATCTTCCTCACGCGCGTCGAACGCACGGCTGGCAGACAGGCAGATGAGTTCGCTCGCCAGCAGCGAGCTGGACATGTCCGCCAGATAGCCGCGCACGATGCCCTGGTCGACCAGCAAGGTTCCGAATGCACGACGGTTGCTGGCTCGATGTGCGGCTGCCGCGAGCGCGGCACGATGTAGCCCGACTGCTGCCCAGGCCACGCTCAATCGGCCGTAGTTCAATGCGCCGCCGGAGATCAGGCTCTGGCCAAACCCTGGCTTACCGACAATGCAGGACGCCGGCAGCCGGCAGTCGCTCAGGTGTACCGCAGCCAAATGGGCGCTGCGGAAGCCGAGCATGCCCGACTGAGCGCGAACTTCCAGGCCCGGTGTATCGCGCGCCACCAGCGCGGCGGTGTCCAGCCCATTGAGCTTGCCGAATACCAGGAACACATCGGCATGTTGCGCGAAAGTGATCCAGGTCTTGGCGCCATCGATCACCAACGTGTCGCCGTCCAGGCGCATCTGCGTGGACAGGTTCCGCGCATCCCCGCCCGCCTCCGTCTCCGTCTGCGCGAATGCACCGATCAACTTGCCTGCGGCCATCGCGGCCAGATACGTGTTGCGCTGGTGCGGGGTGCCCCAGCGCTCGAGACTGGCCAGCACCATCGTATGGACATTGAGCAACCCGGTCAGCGATGCGCTGCCCGTGCCAACCGCCATGTTCAGCAGCCCGAACACCGTTGCCGAGAAGCCCTTCCCGCCGTTTTCCGGCAGCCCGACGCCTCCCAGCCAACCGCGTTCGGCGAGCGCGGCGATCACCGCCGTATCCACGCTCTCGCGCTGATCCCATGCGTCGGCGAAGTGCGCGACATGCTGCGCAGAAAACGCATCGAAGGCCAGCAGCGACTCGCGTTCTGCGGGTTGCAGGAAACGCTCAAGCATCGGCCACAGCCTTGCCTTCGAGGAATGCGCACACCGCGGCGATGCTCGCAAAATTCGCGCGGTCGAGATCGTCGATCTCGACCTTTATCGCGAAGTTCCTTTCCAGGAACTCGATCATCTGGATGACGGCGAGCGAATTGACGAGGCCTGCCTCGAACACATCCAGGTCGCGACTCAAATCGGGCTTGCCCGAGATGCGCTGGAAGTACTCGGTGACACGATCGTTGCGAGCCTGCATGAATCAGGATTCCTGGCAATATCGACAGATTTCCGGGCAGACATCGCCTGCCCATCACGCCTGCGATGAGTGGATGTGGTTTGGATGGGTCTTCACTGGCGCAACCAAATCGCGCCCGGAACTGTATCTACAAACCTGCTGCCAACGTGGCCATCTGCAGCGCGGAATTCACAGAGGCATTTGCGATTGAACGCATGGCGCATCGACGTGTGTCGTCGTGCTTCAGAACCGCAGACATCAGCATCTCCTTACTTTCCATTCCCTGGTTTCTGCGTGCTTCTGCAGCAGATCCACATGCATCGAAGGCAGTGACTGCAGAGGCTTCCGCACTACACATGTCGAGATCGACCGGACTGTAGCACGCTTCATTTTTACTGTATACGCAAATGACATTGCAAACGCATTTAGTCTACATGCGACAAAAATTTCCTCTGCTTTACAGTCATTGTGCCCTGCAGATTTTTCGTCGCGTCGACACTCAACGCAGTGCGCGGCTTCGTGCGTTCTGTTGCGTGGTGGCAGCGCTTTTTGCCACAACTGGAAAGGTCCATTTTTGCAATCGTGATAACGATACCCATCGCGCTTCATCCAAGTTTCCCAGGTCCTTCGCTGAATTTTTATCGCACCCAATTCTAGGAACGCATCCCATTTCAATACAGCCGCCGGCATTGCCACGAGGACCTGTGCGCATATGGGCGCGCTCGCGTTACAGCGCCTGCCACTGGCCGTCGCCTTCGTTGCGGATCACGCGCCTCCCGGAGTAAGACACCTCGGCGTCATGGCTTCGGCTTTCATCCATGCAGGATGTCGAGATGGATCGGCACTGACATGATTGACGCAAGAGATGGGCCGGGCTGGCGTGCAGTCGAAAACTGCAACGGTCTGCAGCGGACATGCTGCGTCCACGCACGAGGATCGTTTGTCAGCAGCTTGTGGCAATCCAGGCGCGGGATGGGAGCGACGCCGCGCCGCAGGTTCACCGTTCGGCGCCCCGGACCATGGCCGAATGCATCTGCGCCAACGTGGGCGTCGAGACAGAGACAAGCAGCAGCCCTGCCGCTGCCAGTTGCATGACGTGCATGATCTCTCCCCTTGCCCGGGAGCGTAGCGAAGGTCGATCCATGCCGCTTAGACAAAATCCCGCGACACGCCCGGAGGCCGGCGCTTGTCCCCAGACGCCCTACACCGCCAACACCCTCGCCAGCAGCGCCAACACCGCCAGATGACCCACGTAGTAACCATAGAACGCCCAGCGCATTCTGTGGAGTCGGACAGTGCGCGGCGCCAGCACCACCAGCAGTGGAATCGCCAGCAGCGCCCAGCCGTTACGGTTGTACCAACACAACAGGCCAAAAGCGATGGCGACCAGGCTCAGGCGCAGGCCACGTCCGCTCCACCATCGCGATGCGGTCGGCGTCATCGCGATGGTAGCCCCACCCGGCGCGACGACCGACACGCGGAACAGCCACCACGACGACAACACCAGCGCCAGGCCGGACCATTGGTAGTCGACCAGCAACGGCGCCACGACGCTGCACATGCCCAGCAGCACCCACTGCCGGTGCTGGATGCTCCAGATGGCGGCGGCGGCCACGGCGAAGCTCAGCAGCACGTTGAACGGCAACCAGAAGCCGAAGGCCAGCCCATGCGCGGGTTGCGCCAGGATGCCCCACAGCAGCAGCCGGCGGAACGATTTGAGCGCGTCCGCGCCGGGCTGCGCGAGGTTGTAGGCCAGGACGATGGCGAACACCGGGAAGGCGATCCGGCCCAGTTCGGACACGATCGGCACATAGCCGCCGTAGAAGATCTTGGCGACATGGTCGCCGGTCATCAGGACCAGGGCGATCCACTTCAACAGTTCACGGGCACCGCTGGTCATCATGTCGATCCGAAGGTCGCTCCAGGCGATCGCCCCGCACCTGCGGCCCTCGCCCGCTGCCTGCGCCCTGCCCCGCGCCGCATCGGGCGCAAAGCGCCGATGCGCTGCGAACGAAGCGACGCACTCTAGCGAGTCCGGCGTGCAGATGTGGAGAGGAGCGCGGTCCAGCGCGGGCGCTGGCGGCGTGGACAGCGCCCGGTTCGCTCAGGACGCGCGG
>JBEVKG010000208.1:0-13067 GCA_040509765.1 Xanthomonas sp. | reverse complement strand
GTCGTAGACGTGATAGGACAGCGCATCGCGTTCGACGAAGTCGATGCTGCGGCCGTCGGGCAGCAGGTTGTCGGCGATCTGTTGGCGAAAACCGGCGCGGGCATAGTCCAGCAACCGGGTGTCGTCGAGCGCGGCGCCGATCATGCCCACGGTCTTGAGGCGGTGGCTGTGCCAGTTGTTGGTGGCGGTCTTGCGCTTGAGATCGCGCGAGCCGATTTCGGCGTCGGCGATCCGGCGCATCCACGCGTCGATGGCGCGGCGCTGTGCGTCCGGCAGCGCCGGGCGAACGATGCGATAGGCGAAGATCGCCGGCTCCAGCCCGGTCTCGTCGATCGGGTTGCCGTTTGGCACGTTGTGGGCGGCCCACTGCGCGAGCTGGTCGCCTGCGGCCAGCGCGTCTGCGCGCTCGCCCTGCAGGGCGAAGCGCAGCGCCAGTGCCTGGATGCGTGGCATGTCGCCGAGGCTGGTTTCGGTCGCCGCCTTCACCGGATCGCCGTGCAGGCGGCCGCCGGTACTCAGATTGTCGAGCGGGTGCGCGCCCTGCGCGCGTGCCGCATCGGCCAGCCGTGCCTGTGCCGCCTCGATCGCGCGCCAGGCCGGATCGGTGGCGGACGACGCGTGGAGTCGTTGCCATTGGTCCGGCGTTGGCCACAGCCGCTTCACCGCCGCGGCGGGCGTTGTGTGGGTCAGCGCGAGTCCGGCAAGCACCACGCCGAGCACGGCGTGCGATGGACGAGGCATGGCGATCTCCAGAACCAGGTGGGCGAGCGGTGTCGGGCGACTGTAGGCGCCGTGCGGTGAACGGGGGATGGCCCGAGTCGCTGCGCTGTAGCCGGGATGCACACGCTCGTCTCGCGTGGTGGCGGCGGTGGGCGTCAGCGGTAGTGCCGCGTGGTCCGGCAGCAGCGCGTGCTGGTGGCCTGCGGCGCGTGCGTCGAACTGTTCGTCACCTATTGCCGTGGTGAGGTGCGTGTATCGCCCGACTAGGCTTGGGGGCTTTTGTAGGAGCGGCTTCAGCCGCGACGAAGCGTTATCGGGAACGCCCATCGCGGCTGAAGCCGCTCCTACCTGTGTGCCTGTGCTTGCTCCTGGAGGCGTGCAAGCCGTTCCCGCGGCAGGAGCGCTGCATCGTGGTGTCGGCGACGTCATCGGTTACCTGGCCGGCGTCGTCGTGCTTGATCGCGCTACGCCGTTTGCAGATGGGCCGCTGTGTCCGCTGACCTTGTCGCAGCAAGCAAAGCACGGCGGGATGCAACACCATGCACTCGCATCCCGCGACATCGCGCCGCTGCTGGCTTCACTTTCTTTCGCCTGCGCCTACCGCGCTACCGCGCCCGATCCAGCAACCACAGTTCGACGCGTTCGTTGCGGGCCTTGGCCGTCGCGTCTTCGCCGCCGATCAGCGGACGCAGCGCGCCGAGGCCGCGGACCCGTTCCACCGCGACGCCACGTTGCACCAAGTACGCGGCGACGACATCGGCGCGGTCGTTGCTGGCGATGGTCGGGTAGAGGCGGTTGGCGCTGTCCGGCGTGGCGAAGCCGATCACCGCCACGGCGCGCCCGTGCATCGCCGGCTGTTGCATGAAGGCGACCAGCCGGTCCAGGTCCTGGGCGCTGCGCGCCTCGTACATGCCGTTGAGCGACTGCAGGCTGAAACGCAGCGTGGTGGTCAGGCGCCGGGCGCCGGTGGTGGCCTGGACGTAGGCCGCGTCCGCGCGGGCCGCGGCGGTCCCGCGTTGCGGCGTGGCCGGATCGACGTCGACCGCCAGGGAGACCGGACCGAGCCGGCGCACCAGCTGTTGCGCCTGCGGGCCGATCGCATACAGGGCCAGGCTGCGACCGAGCGCGGACATCATCTGACCGCCGTACAGGCTGTAGCGCTGCACCAGCGGATAGTCCTCGCCGCGCACGGCGGCCGCGGTCGGGGCCACGGCGACGCCGCCGTCGGCGATGGGCAGCGCACGCGTGCCGGCCGGCACCGGCGTGGTCAGCCCGACGAGCGCCAGGGCGTCGGGATGGCCGGCGACGGCGCGCGCGGCCTCGTCGAGGTCGGCATGCAGCACCTCCCCCGGCGCGCGCAGCGCCGGCAGCGCCAGCCGTTCGCGCAGGAAGTCGTCGAGTCCGCCGGGCGTGGCGCGCCGCTGCAGGGCGATCGGGCGGTCCGCACCGCCGACCTGCGACCAGCGGGTCAGCCGGCCGCTCAGGATGTCGCGCAACTGGACCACGCTCAGCGTGGCGATGGGGTTGTCGGCGGCGACCAGGACCCGCGCACCGTCCAGGGCGACGACGAACTGCTGGTCCGGCGAGGCCAGGTCGCCGAGCTGCCAGGCGGCCTCGCGTTCGCGCGCATCGGGCTGACGCGCCAGCATCGCCAGTTCGGCGTCGCCATGCACCAGGTCGGCGATGCCGGCGGCCGAGCCGGTACCGGCGATCTCCACCACCAGCGGCGCATCGTCGCGCACCGCGGCGATCTCCAGCGTTGTCGCATCGACGCGCCGGCGCTGGATCTGCCGGTAGCCCATGCTCTGCAGCCAGGCTTCCACCAGCGCCGGCATCAGCCGCGCGCCGAGGCTGTTGGAGCCGTGCACGCGCAGGCGCTCGGCCGGTTGCGCGGACGCGGACGGCAGCGCGCACAGCGTTGCCGCGCCGAGCAGCAGCAGGCGCAGGGTGAAACGCAACATGGGATCCCCCCTGGGATCTGGACAGGCGCGGCAGTGTTGGCGATCGGCGTGACATCGCAGTGACTGTGCGCGCGGTCACGCACGACACCGCAACGTCGCGGCGTGTCCTGTCGACGGTCCGCGCGCGACGCGATCGCGCGGGTGCGGAAACCTCAGGCCGACGCGAAGCGGCGTGCGGCGGCCTGCGCCCAGCGTGCGGCGATCGCCGGCGAGGTGATGCACACGGCGCTGTCGGTCACCGTGGTCACCGCGCGTTCCAGCAACTGGATGTCGGCTTCGTGCTGGCGTGCGACATGCGGATCCTCGAAGAAGATCGCGCGGTGGCAGCGCCGTTCCAGCACGCGATCGGCGATCTGCGCGTCGCCGCCCATCGGGCCGCTCTGGTAGCGGTGCACCCACGGCTGGCCCTGCGGCCAGCCGCGGCTCCAGGCCAGTTCGTTGAGCCGCTGTCCGGTGGTGCCGGTGGCCACGCGCTCGGCGAAGCGCGAGAGCAGATCGAAATGTTCGCTGGCGAAGGCCAGCATCTGCGGCTTCATCGCGTCATGTGCGATCAGCGCCAGGGTCTGCCGCTGCAGCGCGTACAGATCGTCGGCGCCGCGGTCCGCAGGCAGCGCGGCATGGATGCGTTCCATCTCCACCCAGTCGCGGGCGCTGGCCACGGTGGAAATGAACGGCTTGCCGTGGATCACGCACTGGCGCTTGAGCGCGATCGCCTCGGGAAAGATCGAGGACGGGTCGACCGGATCGATCAGATAGATGGCGCCGTCGAGTGTACGTTCGGCGCCTTCCAGGCCCACCACTTCGGCCACCAGTTTCATCAGTCCGCCTTCGCGGCCGAACGGGTAGCGCTTGAGGCCGGCATAGCCGGGCAACAGCCCGGCACGGACGATCGCCTCGTGGGTACGGCCGACCGCATGCAGGCCGAGCTGCAATTCGCCGATGCCGGCCTCGCTGGCGCGCAGCCAGCGGAACAGGGCGGCATCCTTGCCCTGGTGGTGCAGTCGGTTGGCGGCCAGGCCCAGGCGCATGCGTCGATCCGTGCGGGAGAGGTGCGACAGTCTGCGCCCGAGTGCGGTGCCGACTCAATCGCCGCGCGAGCGCCGGGCCGCCGCCGCGGAACCCGGCCTTGCCACTGTCACTGCGTGACCTGCTGCGCGCGCACCGCCAGCACGTCCATCTGCGGCTTGTCGGCGCCGCTCTTGTCCGGCTGCAGGTTGAACGCATAGTCGCTGCGCCACCACGCGCCGCCGGCCCAGGCGGTCCAGCCCAGCCAGACGTCGCCGTTGGCGTGGACGTAGCCGAGCATGGTGTCGAGCGCGGCCAGGCAGGTGGCGTCGCTGCTGCCGCCGAATTCGCCGAGGAAGCCGCGATAGCCGTTGGCGCGCAGCCATTGGGTGAATCCCTGCAGCCGGTCCGCGCCGATGCCGGTGCCGACGCAGGTGGCGCTGGTGCCGGAGGAGTCGGGATCCAGGTACTGGTGCACTTCGAACGCCAGGTTGTCGGCGGGGTCGTGGATCGCCAGCAATGCCTGCGCGTTGGGCGTGCCGTACCAGGTGCTGTTCCAGCTGTACGCGCCGCTGAAGGCAGTGCCGGGCACCAGGATCAGATTGTCGGCGCCGGTGCCGCGGATCGCGTCGATCGCCGTCTGCGCGATGGCCGCCCAGTCGCCGGAGGCGAGCCCATTGGGCTCGTTCATCAGCCCGAACACCACGCTGGCGTCGTTGCCGAACACCAGCGCCAGGCGCCGCCACAGATCGGCCAGCGCGGCCGCCGGCACCGCGTCGCCGCCGATGCGCACGCCGTCGTACTTGGCGTAGTTGTGCACGTCCAGGATCAGCTGCAGGTCGTAGCGTTTGGCGCGTGCGATCGCGGTGCGCAGGGCGTCGAGTTGCACGGGGTCGAGCGGGCCGTTGGCCAGCGGCTGCAGCCGCTCCCACAGGAACGGCAGGCGCACGATGTTCATGCCCTGCGCAGCGGTATACGCATAATCGGCGTCGCTGGGATACACATAGTCCTTGAACAGCACCCCTGGCTTCTTCGCCGAGTTGAACTCGGCACCGGCGAGGTTGATGCCGGCATAGCGCAATGTCTGCTGCGCGTGGGCGAACGGCGCGCAGGCGGCCAGGAGCAGGCACAGTGCGGCGCGCTGCCGCCGCTGCGGGGAACGGGAAACACGGGTCGTGCGTGGCATGGCGGATCCTCGGTGGAGAAGAACGGCAGGCGCTGCCGCGATGCGGCGTGCGCGGCCGTGCACGACGCTGCAACCGCCATGCCAGAGCGATCGGGGTCATCCGAAAAGTGCGACGCGTTGCACGTCGCACGTCATCTGCCATGCGCGCACCGCGTGGTTGCGTGCGGCGTCGCGCTCAGCGCGTGATGCGCTGCGCCCAGGGCGCGAGGATCGCCATCTGCGGACGGTCGTGGCCGTTGGCATCGGGCTGCACGTTGAACGGATAGTCGGCGCGCCACCACGCGCCGCCTGCCCAATAGCTCCAGCCCAGCCACAGCGTCGGATGCTGCGCGATCTCGGCGAGCATGCCGTCGAGCGCGCGGCGGCAGACCGGATTGTCGGCGGCGCCGAATTCGCCGAGAAAGCCGAGGTGGCCGGTCTGCTGCAGCCAGTCGGTGAAGGCGCGCAGGCGTTCGGCGCCGATGTCCGCGCTCACGCACACCGGACTGGTGCCGCTGGAATCGGCGTCCAGGTATTGGTGCACTTCGATCGCCACGCGCTGCAGCGGGTCGTGCAGCGCGGCCAGCGCGCTGGCGTTGGAGGCGCCGCCTACGCTGACGTACCAGCTATGCGCGCCGGTCCACAGCGCGCCCGGTACCAGGATCAGGTTGCTGGCGCCGGTGCCGCGGATCGCATCGACCGCGGCCTGCGCGGCGGTGGCCCAGGCGGCCGGGGTGATGCCGTGCGGCTCGTTCATCAGCCCGAACACCACCGCATTGTCGCTGCCGTAGGCGCGCGCCAGGCGCTGCCACAAGTCGACGAAGGCGGCGACCGGCAGGCCGGTGCTGCCGATGACGCGGCCGTCGTAACGCGCGTAGTTGTGGATGTCCACGATCACGTACATGCCCTGCGCCTTGGCCTGCTGCACCGCGCTGTCGAGCAACGCCAGTTGCGCGGCGTCCAGCGGCCCTTGCGGCACCGGCTGCAGGCGTTCCCAGCGCACCGGCAGGCGCAGCAGATTCATGCCCTTGCCGGCGAAATAGGGGTAGTCGCTGCTGCGCGGATAGGTGTAGTCGACGCCGACGACGCCGGGAATCTTCGACGGCGCGATCTCGGCGCCGGACAGGTTGACGCCGGCAAAACGCAGCGCCTCCTGCGCCTGCAGCGACGGCAGCGGAACGGACAGGCACAGCAGCAGCGCGGCACGCCAGGCGTGCCGCGACCGCCGCCGCAAGGTGCGCGCGATCATGGTGGGTCTCCTTCGGCATCAGAGGGGGAACCCGGCCGAGGGAGATGCCAGGCCGGGCTGATGACAACGGTGTGCGGACACCGTAGTGCATTGCCGAGGACGAGGCGATGCGTCGCAGGCACGCATGCATGGATCTGTGCGGCGATTGGCAGCGCGAACCGGTACTGGATCGCGCTGCATGCGCTGTGCCTGGCGTGCGCGTGGCGGACGCTGCACGCCGTACTGTCTACTGCCGTGATGCGCAAGGCGTGGCCGGCACGCGGCGCCGGCCACGGCGGCTCACTTCTTGCCGGTGATCTCGCGGGCGTACTTGGACAGGATCGCCATCTGCGGCTTTTCGCTGCCGTCCTTGCCGGGCTGCACGTTGAACGGATAGTCGGGCTTCCACCATGCGCCGGCCGCCCACCAGGTCCAGCCCAGGATCACGTCGTCGTTCTTCTGCATGTAGCTGAGCATGTTCTCCAGCGCCTGGTTGCAGGTCGGCGTGTTGGCGGTGGCGAACTCGCCGATGAAGCCGACTTTCTTGTTCTCGCGCAACCAGCTGACGAACCCGGCCAGCTTCTCGGCGCCGGCGGTGGCGCTGACGCACTCGCCCTTGGTGCCGCTGTTGTCGCGGTCCAGGTACTGGTGCGCTTCGAACGCCATGCGGTTGCGCGGATCGGTGAGCGGCTGCAGCGCCACCGCATTGGGCGTGCCGTAGGCGGTGCTGCGCCAGCTGTGCGCGCCGGTGTAGGCGGTGCCCGGCACCAGGATGAGGTTGTTGGCGCCGGTCTTGCGGATCGCGTCGATCGCCGCCTGCGCCGCGCTCGCCCAATCGGTCGCGGACACCGCGTTGGGTTCGTTCATCAGCCCGAAGATGACGTTGTCGTCGCCCTTGAACTCCTTGGCCAGGCGCCGCCACAAATCGGCGAACACGGCGTCGGGAGCGCCCTCGCTGCCGACCAGCGCACCGTTGTACTTGGCGTAGTTGTGCGGATCCAGGATCAGGTACAGGTGGTTGGCCTTGGCCTGCTCCACTGCCTTCTTCAACAACGCCAGTTGCGCCGGATCGAACTCGCCCTTGGCGGTGGGTTGCAGGCGCTCCCACAGGAACGGCAGGCGGATGGTGTTCATGCCCTTGCTGGCGAAGTAGCTGTAGTCGCTGGCGCTCGGGTAGGTGTAGTCCTTGTACAGCACGCCGGGTTTCTTGCCGGAGTTGAACTCGGCGCCGGACAGATTGACGCCGGCGTACTTGAGCACGCTGCGGCCTTCGGCGGCGGCGTTGCAGGCGACGGCGAGCAGCAGCGCCAGCGGCAGGGACCGCCAGCGCGGGGAACACGACGAGGAAAGCGACATGGGGGAGCTTCCTTGGGTGAGGGGAGGCGCCGCCCGCGTCGGGGGAAGGCAGGACGGCAGGCGCAAGCGTGCAAGGATCGCCCCCGGGATCGCCAGCCTGCACGCCCCCGTGTTAGCCCGGCATTCACCTGGCGCGGACAGGGTGCGCGCGGACGTCGGTTGGGTCACAGCGCGTGCGGGGTGCAGCTTGCAGCCGCGGCGTGACCGCGGTCGCGGTGATGCGGCAAGCGCCTGCGCCCAAGGTCGGGTGCGCAGCGCAACAGGCGCGGTGGATGGGTGATCGCGCGCTGCCAGCACCGCTGCGTGCGTCCGCGGATCTAGGCGACTGCAAGGACAGCGGCTCGGCGATGCCGCCTTCGGTCGCATCCCCCAGTGGCGCCGATCCTGTCGTCGCCGCCGTCGCCGAACCGGCCGGACGCTGCCGCGGCCCGGGCGCTGTGGCTCAGGCGGCAGCCTGGGTCGTCACCGGCAGGCGGTTGCCGATCCAGGTCGCGATGCTGGCCGCGGCATCGCGGCCTTCGGCCACCGCGGTCACCACCAGGTCGGCGCCGCGCACCGCGTCGCCGCCGGCGAACAGCTTGGGGTTGGTGGTCTGGTACGGCAGGCGGCCGTCGCCATCGGGCTCGCTGCCGCCGGCGAGGATGCGGCCGTTGGCGGTGCCTTCCACGCCCTGCGCCGCCAGCCACTCGGGCACGCTCGGCGAGAAACCGAAGGCGATGATGACCACGTCCGCGTCCAGCAGCGATTCGCTGCCTTCCACTGGCACTGCCGCCTGGCGCCCGCGCGCATCCGGCTCGCCGAGCCGGGTCTGCACCACGCGCACGCCGACCAGGTTGCCGGCGGCGTCGGCCTCCACCGCCAGCGGCTGGCGGTTGAACAGGAAGCGCACGCCTTCCTCGCGCGCATTGGCCACCTCGCGCGCCGAGCCGGGCATGTTGGCCTCGTCGCGGCGGTAGGCGCAGGTGACCTTGGCCGCGCCCAGGCGGATCGCGCTGCGCACGCAGTCCATGCCGGTGTCGCCGCCGCCCAGCACCACCACGCGCTTGCCGCTCAGGTCGGGCAGCGCGATCTTGTCTTCCCAGCCGGCGATCGGCCGGCCCCAGGGATCGTTGCCGCCGACGATGCGGCTGTTCTGCACCAGGAACGGCAGCGCCGGCAGCACGCCGGGCAGGTCCTGGCCGGGCAGGCCGCCATCGGTGTAGCGGTAGGCACCGGTGCCCAGGAACACCGCGTCGTACTCGCCGAGCAACTGCTCCAGGCTCACGTCGCGGCCGATCTCCACGCCCAGGCGGAACTGCACGCCCATGCCTTCGAGCACCTCGCGGCGCTTGCCGATCACGCTCTTGTCCAGCTTGAAGCTGGGGATGCCGAACTGCAGCAGCCCGCCGATCTGCTCGTAGCGGTCGTACACCACCGCCTGGATGCCGGCGCGGGCCAGGCGGTCGGCGCAGCTCAGCCCGGCCGGGCCGGCGCCGATCACCGCCACGCGCTTGCCGGTGGGCTCGACCTGGCTCAGGTCCGGGCGCCAGCCGTTGTGCAGGGCGGTGTCGACGATGTACTTCTCGACCGCGCCGATGGTGACCGCACCGAATTCCTCCAGCGTGCAGCTGCCTTCGCACAGGCGATCCTGCGGGCACACCCGGCCGCACACTTCCGGCAGCGGATTGGTGCTGTGACACAGCGCCGCGGCCTCTTCGATGCGATTTTCCTGGACCAGCTGCAGCCACTGCGGGATGGCGTTGTGCACCGGGCACTTCCAGCTGCAGTAGGGATTGCCGCAATCCAGGCAGCGCCCGGCCTGGTACTGCGCATCGGCCTTGTCGAACTTGCCGTACAGCTCGTTCCAGTCACCGGAGGTGCGCAGTTCCACCGGGATGCGTTGCGGCATCTGCCGCGGCAGGTCGAGGAACTGGAAGGCGTGCTTGCGGCTCATAAAAGAATCCGTGGCGTAATCCCTTCTCCCACCGGGAGAAGGTGCCCCGAAGGGGCGGATGAGGGTACGGGGCGCGCGTTACGCGGGGAATAGTGAATGGGGAATAGGGAATGGCAAAAGCGAATCTGCGCGCGCGATCGGAAACTGGGGGAGCCGGGCTTTTACCATTCCCGATTCTCCATTCACGATTCCCGGCGCGCCGCCATCAAGCGGCGCGCCTCAGCGACTCAGTCAACGACTCGATGCTCGCCGCCTTCGGCTTGACCAGCCAGAACTTGCCGACGTAGTCGCGGAATTCGTCGAGGATCTGCTGCGCCCAGATGCTGCCGGTCAGTTCGCGATGGCGGCTGATCAGCTTGTGCAGGTGCTGGCGGTGGCTCTCGAAGCCTTCGGCGGAGATGCGGTGGATGTCGATCAGTTCGTGGTTGTAGCGGTCGACGAAGTCGCGGTCCACGTCGAGCACGTAGGCCAGGCCGCCGGTGAAGCCGGCGCCGAAGTTCAGCCCGACCTTGCCCAACACCAGCACGATGCCGTCGGTCATGTACTCGCAGCAGTGGTCGCCGGCGCCCTCGATCACCGCCAGCGCGCCGGAGTTGCGCACCGCGAAGCGCTCGCCGGCGCGGCCGGCAGCGTACAGCTCGCCGCCGGTGGCGCCGTACAGGCAGGTGTTGCCGATGATCGCGGTGCTGCGCGCCTCGAAGCTCGCCCCGCGCGGCGGACGCACCGCCAGGCGGCCGCCGGCCATGCCCTTGCCGACGTAGTCGTTGGCCTCGCCGTCCAGTTCCAGGTGCAGGCCGCCGGCGTTGAACGCGCCGAAGCTCTGCCCGGCCGAGCCGCGGAAGCGCAGGGTCAGCGGCGCATCGGCCATGCCGTGGTTGCCGTGGACGCGGGCGATGGCGCCGGACAGACGCGCGCCGATCGAGCGGTCGGTGTTGTGGATCAGAAAGCGATGGTCGCCGCCGCGCTTGTGCGCGATGGCGTCGGCGAGCAGGCCGTCCATCTGCGTGGCCAGGCTGTCCGGCGATTCGTACAGGCGCTGCGCGGCGCAGTGGCCGCCGTCGTGACGCACGTCCTTGAGCAGCCGCGACAGGTCCACGCGCACGCCTTCGCGCGGCGACACGTCCAGTTGCTGCAGCAGTTCGGTGCGGCCGACGATCTCGTCCAGCGAACGCACGCCCAGGTACGACAGCCACTGCCGCACTTCCTCGGCCAGCAGGCGGAAGAAGTTCTCCACGCGCTCGGGCAGGCCGACGAAATGATTGGCGCGCAGGCGCTCGTCCTGGGTGGCCACGCCGGTGGCGCAGTTGTTGAGGTGGCAGATGCGCAGGTACTTGCAGCCGAGCACGATCATCGGCCCGGTGCCGAAGCCGAAGCTGTCCGCGCCCAGGATCGCCGCCTTGACCACGTCCAGGCCGGTCTTCAGGCCGCCGTCGGTCTGCAGGATGGTGCGCGACCGCAGGTCGTTGGCGACCAGCGCCTGGTGCGACTCGGCCACGCCCAGTTCCCAGGGCACGCCGGCGTAGCGGATCGAGCTGACCGGGCTGGCGCCGGTGCCGCCATCGTGGCCGGAGACGGTGATCAGGTCGGCGCCGGCCTTGACCACGCCGGCGGCGATGGTGCCCACGCCGGCATGGCTGACCAGCTTCACCGAGACCAGCGCGCTCGGATTGACCTGCTTGAGGTCGTAGATCAACTGCGCCAGGTCTTCGATCGAATAGATGTCGTGGTGCGGCGGCGGCGAGATCAGGCCGATGCCCGGCTTGGCGTAGCGCAGCCGCGCGATCAGCTCGTTGACCTTGTGCCCGGGCAACTGGCCGCCTTCGCCGGGCTTGGCGCCCTGTGCGACCTTGATCTGCAGCACCTCGGCGTTGACCAGGTATTCGGGGGTGACGCCGAAGCGGCCGGAGGCCACCTGCTTGATCTTGGAGCGCTTGTCGGTGCCGTAGCGCGCCGGGTCTTCGCCGCCTTCGCCGGAGTTGCTGCGCCCGCCGAGACGGTTCATCGCGATCGCCAGGGCCTCGTGCGCCTCCGGCGACAGCGCGCCGAGGCTGATCGCGGCGGTGTCGAAGCGGCGCAGCAGGTCCTCGGCCGGCGCCACCTCGTCCAGCGGCGTCGGCGTGGTCGCGCGCTTGAGCTGCAGCAGGTCGCGCAGGGTCGAGGCCGGGCGCCCGTGCACCGCGGCGGCGTAGGCGTCCCAGTCGGCCTGCAGGCCGCTGCGCGTGGCCCGCTGCAGGGTCAGCACCACGTCCGGGTTGTACATGTGGTATTCGCCGCCGTGCACGTACTTGAGCAGGCCGCCCACTTCCGGCTTGAGCAGGTCGTTCCAGGCACGCGCGGCCAGTTGCCGCGCCTCGGTGTCCAGCCGCGCCAGGCCGACGCCGCCGATGCGCGCGGCGGTGTCCGGGAAGCACAGCGCCACCACGTCCGGATCCAGCCCGACGATCTCGAACAGCTGCGCGCCGCGGTAGCTGGCGATGGTGCAGATGCCCATCTTGGAGATGATCTTGGACAGGCCCTTGTAGATGCCCTTGCGGTACTTGCGGCCGATCTGGGTCTGCTCGCCGCCGCTCTTGAGCATGAGGATGCCGCGCCGGCCCAGGTCGAACAGGGTCTGGTAGGCCAGGTACGGATACACCGCGGTGGCGCCGAAGCCGAGCAGGCAGGCCATGTGGTGCGGATCGCGGGCGGTGCCGGTCTCGATGATCAGGTTGACGTCGCAGCGCAGGCCCACCCGCGAGAGGTGGTGGTGCACCGCGCCGGTGGCCAGCAGCGCGTGCGCCATCGGCCGTTCCGGCACCGGGTAGCGGTCGGTCAGCAGCAGCATGACCTTGCCGTCGCGCGCGGCCTGTTCGGCCTCGGCGCAGATGCGCTTGAGCCCGGCCTCCAGGCCTTCCTCGACGCTGTAGGACAGGTCGATCTGCGCGTTGCGGGTCTGGTACTGCTCCATCTTCAGCAACTGCCGCAGCTTGCGCTGGCTGAGCACCGGCGAGTTGAGGATGACGTGGTTCACCGTCTCCGGGCCGGCATGGAAGATGTCGGTCTCCTTGCCCAGCTGGGTGGTCAGCGACATCACGCAGTCTTCCCGCAACGGGTCGATCGGCGGGTTGGTGACCTGCGCGAAGGCCTGGCGGAAATAGTCGTACAGCGGCCGGGTGTGGCGGCTGAGCACCGCCATCGGGGTGTCGTCGCCCATCGAGCCGGTGGCTTCCTGCTCGGTCTCGGCCAGCGGCCGCAGCACCTGCTCCACTTCCTCGGTGCTGAGCTGGAACAGCGTGTGGTAGCTGCGCAGGGTGCGCTCGTCGAACGGCTCCTCGACCAGCGAGGGATCGATCAGCTCGGTCTGCAGGTAGGTCACGCCCTGCTGCAGCCACTGCTTGTACGGGGCGCGGCCGCGGTTGATGCGGTCGATGGCGTCGGAGTCGAGCAGGTCGCCGCGCTTGAGGTCGATGGCCATCATCTCGCCGGGGCCGAGCTTGCCCTTGCGGGTGACGCGCTCGGCCGGCAGTTCCCACACGCCGGCTTCGGAGGCGACCAGGAAATGCCGGTCGGAGGTCAGCATCCAGCGTGCCGGACGCAGGCCGTTGCGGTCGAGCATGCACGCGGCGTAGCGGCCGTCGCAGGCGACGATGCCGGCCGGGCCGTCCCACGGCTCGGTGTTGAGCCCGTAGAACTCGTAGAACGCGGCCAGGTCGGCGTCCT
>JBEVKG010000207.1:0-10367 GCA_040509765.1 Xanthomonas sp. | reverse complement strand
GGCGCCCGCGCCGCGGGGGGGGGTCGGCGCGCCCCCCGCGGCCCCCGCCGCCCCCGCCACCGCCGGTCGCGCCTCACCCCGCTCCTACGGGGGCTCCACGGCGGTCGGTGGCGCCGTTGCGGGAGGCATGTGCGCCCCGACGGCGGCCTGCCGCGAAAATGCCGACGGATGGCGCACCTTCGCCGCTCCTGCCGTCGCGCCGGCGCTTTATACTCGCGCCACATTCAAGGAGCGAACGCATGCACATGGATTCGAAGCGGCGCTGGGCGGGCCTGCGCGCGGGACTGATGGGGACGTTCCTGTTGCTGGGTCTGGCGCTTGCGCTGGGCGGCTGCAAGCGCAACGAATCGGGGCAGTTGCCCGAGGCCAGCGGCGAGCCGGTGAAGGGGCAGAAGGAAGCGATGAAGGGCTTCGGCCTGGTCCGCGCCTATCCCGACCAGAAGGGCGACGGGCTGTCGCTGGCGCTGGAGTTCTCACGGCCGCTGGTCGGCACCCAGGATTTCGACAAGCTGCTGCGCTTCGAGGAGAAGGTCGGCACCGACGACAGCGCCTGGTCGCTGTCCGACGACGGCAAGACCCTGCGCTATCCCTACGTGGAGGCGGCCAAGGACTACACGGTGGTGATCTCGGCCGACCTGCTGGCCGCCGACGGCAGCCGCCTGGGCAAGCCGCTCAAGCAGAAGGTCTACACCGGCGAACTGACCCCTGCGGTCGGCTTCGCCTCGCAGGGCAGCGTGCTGCCGGCGCGCGAGAGCCGCGGCCTGCCGGTGGTCTCGCTCAACGTGCCGGAAGTGGACGTGGAGTTCATGCGGGTCAAGGAGGGCGCGCTGCCGACGTTCTTCGCCCAGTACCAGCGCGGCGGCCGCCGCGGCACCTGGGAACTGGACAGCGAGTACGGCGAACACACCCCGATCTCGCAAATGGCCGACTCGGTCTACGCCAACCGCTTCGTGCTCGGTGGCGACAAGAACGAGCGCGCGCTGACCTACCTGCCGATCCAGGAGATCAAGGAACTGCAGGCGCCCGGCCTGTACTTCGCGGTGCTGCGCCGCCCCGGCAAGTTCGACAACGAGTACGACACCGCCTTCTTCACCGTCAGCGACATCGGCCTGCACGCGCGCGCCTACAAGGACAAGCTGTTCGTCCACACCGCTTCGCTGCAGAGCGGCGAGCCGCTGAAGAAGGTGGAGCTGCGGGTTCTCAACACCGACGGCGAGCTGTTCCTGAAGGGCCAGACCGACGACAACGGCAACGCGCTGCTGAACTACACGCTCGATGCCGGCCAGGTGCTGGTGGCGCGCAGCGGCACCGACCTGTCGATGCTGCCGTTCAACCAGCCGGCGCTGGACCTGAGCGAGTTCGCGGTGGCCGGGCGCGAGAACGCCTGGTTCGACGTGTTCGCCTGGTCCGGCCGCGACCTGTACCGCCCCGGCGAGACCGTGCGGGTGTCGGCGCTGCTGCGCGACAACGACGGCAAGCCGGTGCCGACCACCGGCAAGGGCGCGCAGCCGGTGTTCCTGCGGCTGAAGCAGCCCGACGGCAAGATCTTCCGCGAAACCCGGCTGCAGCCGGGCGACCAGGGCTATTTCAGCTTCGAGCAACTGATTCCCGCCGACGCCCCGACCGGGCGCTGGCAGGTGGAGTTCCGCACCGACCCGACCAGCAAGGAAGCGGTGCAGGGCATGACCCTGCGCATCGAGGAGTTCCTGCCCGAGCGCATGAAGCTGGACCTGGACAGCGCGCAGAAGACGCTCAAGCCGGGCGAGCCGTTCAAGCTGCAGGCCACCGCCGCCTACCTGTATGGCGCGCCGGCCGCGGGCAACCGCTTCACCGCCAAGCTGGCGGTGGCGGTCGAGCAGCACCCGGTGGAGGCGCTGCCGGGCTACTTCTTCGGCGACCCGACCCTACAGTTGCCGCGCGAGGCCAAGGACGTGGTCGACACCGAGTTCGGCGCCGACGGCAAGCTCAGCGAGGACCTGGCGCTGCCCGACGAGGCCAAGCCGACCAGCACCATCGCCGCGCTGGTCTCGGCCAGCGTGTACGAGACCGGCGGCCGCACCGTCACCCGCACGCTCAAGCGCGTGCTGTGGCCGGCGCCGGCGCTGGTCGGCGTGCGCCCGCTGTTCGACGACAAGGACGGCGCCGACGCCAACGCCAATGCGCGCTTCGAACTGATGCGCGTGGATGCGCAGGGCAAGCCGCAGCCGGCCAAGGGCCTGAAGGTGACCCTGGTGCGCGAGCTGCGCGACTACCACTGGGCGTTCACCGACAACCGCTGGGACTACGACTTCACCCGCCGCTTCGAGAACAAGCAGACGCTCACCGTCGATGCCGGCGCCAGCGCCGCCAAGTTCGATTTCCCGGTGGAGTGGGGCGAGTACCGGGTGGACGTGTTCGACCCGGCCACTGGCCTGACCGCGCGCTATCCGTTCCATGCCGGCTGGAGCTGGAACGATGAGAACCGCGGCCTCGATGCGCGCCCGGACAAGGTCAAGCTGGCGCTGGACAAGACCGGCTACAAGGCCGGCGACACGCTCAAGGTCACCCTGACTCCGCCGCATGCCGGCCCCGGCCTGCTGATGGTCGAGAGCGACCGCATGCTGTACGTGCAGGACATCGACGTGAAGCCGGGCAGCAGCTTCGAGATCCCGGTGACCAAGGACTGGGAGCGCCACGACGTCTACGTCACCGCGCTGGTGTTCCGCGGCGGCTCGGCGCCGAGCAAGATCACCCCGGCGCGCGCGGTCGGCGTGGCCTACGTGCCGATGGAGCGCAAGGCCCGGCGCGTGGCGGTGGGCCTGGTCGCGCCCAAGCAGATGCGCCCGGAGCAGCCGCTGCCGGTGACGGTCAGCGTGCCGGAACTGGCCGGCAAGCAGGCGCACGTGACCATCTCCGCGGTGGACGTGGGCATCCTCAACATCACCCGCTTCCCGGTGCCCGATGCCAACGCGCAGTTCTTCGCGCAGCGGCGCCTGGGCGTGGACGCCTACGACATCTACGGCCGGGTCATCGAGAGCTTCGAGGGCGGCACCGGCAAGCTGCGCTTCGGCGGCGACATGGCCCTGGCGGCGTTGCCGCAGGCCAAGCGCCCCACCGCGCGGGTGCAGACCGTGGACCTGTTCTCCGGCCCGGTGCAGCTCGATGCCAGGGGCAACGCCCGCGTGCAGCTGCCGGTGCCGGACTTCAACGGCACCCTGCGCGTGTCGGCGCTGGTCTACTCCGATGAGCGCTACGGCAACCGCGACGTGGAGACCCTGGTGCGCGCGCCGATCGTGGCCGAGGCCAGCATGCCGCGGGTGATGGCGCCGGGCGACCGCAGCACGGTGACCCTGGACGTGCAGAACTTCACCGGCCAGCCGGGCGAGTTCAAGGTGCGGGTGGATGGCGAAGGCCCGCTGGCGATCGCCGACAACGCGCGCAGCGCCAAGCTGGGCAAGGACGGCAAGGCCACCCTGAGCTTCCCGCTGGTGGCGCAGGAAGGCTATACGGTGGCCAAGGTGCGGGTGCGCGTGGAAGGCAATGGCTTTGCCGCGGACCGTCGCTATGACCTGCCGGTACGCGCGGCTTGGCCGTCGGTGCTGCGCACGCAGACCCGCGTGCTCGACCAGTTGGCGCCGGTGACCTTGGGTGCCAGCGATGCCGAGGGCCTGATGGCCGGCTCGGTCACCGCGCGCATGCTGGTCAGTGCGTTGCCGCCGATCCCGTTCGCCAGCGCCCTGCAGGGCGCGCTGGCGTACCCCTACGGCTGCGCCGAGCAGACCACCAGCAAGGGCTACGCCGCGCTGTTGCTCGACGACGCCACCGCGCGCCTGCTCGGAGTCAAGGGCCAGGATGCGGCCACGCGCCGTGCGCGCATGGAAGGCGCGTTCGGGCGGCTGGCCTCGATGCAGGTCTCCAGCGGCCACTTCTCGATGTGGGGCGACGACGGCTACGTCAATCCGGGGTTGACCCCGTACATCGCCGAGTTCCTGCTCGACGCCAAGGACGCCGGCTTCGCGGTGCCCGACAACGTGCTGCAGAAGGCATTGAACCGACTCAGCGAGGACCTGCTGTCCGGCGGCAACAACTTCTACGGCCAGGACCGCCGCGAGAACCTGAAGTTCGCCAACCAGGCCTGGTCCGGCTACGTGCTGGCGCGGGTCAACCGTGCGCCGCTGGGCACGCTGCGCGCGCTGTACGACAACGACCGCGGCAAGGCGCTGACCGGCCTGTCGCTGGTGCACCTGGGCGTGGCGCTGTCGCTGCAGGGCGACAAGAAGCGCGGCGAGGCGGCGATCGCCGCCGGTTTCGCCAAGGACAGCGCCGACCGGCCGCGCTACTTCGGCGACTACGGCAGCGTGGTCCGCGACGATGCGCTGATGATCGCGCTGCTGCACGAGCGCGGCCTGGCCAAGCCCGAGTACGACGCGCGGGTGGTGGCGCTGGGCCGCGAGCTCGACGCGCGCCGTCGCGGCGGTTGGCTGTGGCTGAGCACGCAGGAGCAGGTGGCGCTGGCGCGCATGGGCAAGGCGCTGCTCAACAGCCAGACCGCGCAGGTGTCCGGGCAGTTGAGTATCGGCGACAGCAGCGAAGCGATCGCTCCGGCCAAGGCCTTCGGCCGCCAGTTCGACGAGGCGGAACTGGCGCGTGGCGTGCACTTCGTGCCGCAGGGCCAGCCGCCGCTGTACGCCAGCCTGGAAATCGCCGGCGTGCCGCGTACCCCGCCGGTGGCCGACGACAGCACGCTGAAGGTGGAACGCAGTTTCTACGGCACCGACGGCAAGCCGTGGACGCCGCAACCGCTGAAGGAGGGCGAGGCGCTGATCGTGCGCGTCACCATCACCTCCGACACCAGCATGCCCGACGCGCTGCTCACCGACCTGCTGCCGGCCGGCCTGGAGATCGAGAACTTCAACCTGGGCGACGCCAAGCAGTGGGCCGACGTGGTGGTGGACGGCATCGAGATCAGCGACCGCTCCAACGCCGCCGACGTCAAGCACGAGGAGTTCCGCGACGACCGCTACGTGGCCGCGCTGAGCCTGTCGGCGGGCAGCAAGGCGCAGGTGTTCTACCTGGTGCGCGCGGTGACCCCGGGCACCTACACGGTGCCGCCGTCGCTGGTCGAGGACATGTACCGTCCCGACCTGCGCGGGGTGGGGCGCAGCAACCCCGGCACGATCAACGTCGTGCAGCCCTGATAGACCTCCCCTCTCCCCCGGGAGATGGCCGGGGGTGAGGGTCCGACCGCCAGGGAACCCCACCATCAACGCCGCACCAACCCCTAGGGGCCGGGGGCTGAGGGGCCGCCGGCCAGCAATGTCAGCCAGAAGGGACGGCTACCATGACCGCCGCACCCATCGCGCCGCCGCCGGCGCACGCCTGGTCCGCCGCTGCGTCCCCCTCTCGCTCCTGGAGCCTGTCATGCCCCCCGCATCCTCCCCGCCTGCCGCCCCCCAACTGGACACCGTGGTGTTCGATCTCGGCGGTGTCCTGATCGACTGGAATCCGCGTCATCTGTACCGCCGTCTGTTCGACGACGAGGCGGCGATGGAAACCTTCCTGCGCGAGGTGTGCAACCCGCAGTGGAACGAGCGCCAGGACGCCGGGCGGCCGTGGCACGAAGCGGTGGCCGAACTGAGCGCGCTGCATCCGGCGCATGCGCCGATGATCGCCGCCTACCACGCGCGCTGGCCGGAGATGCTCGGCGGTGCGCTGGACGCCACGGTGGCGGTGCTGGACGAACTGCGCGGGCAGGGCGTGCGGCTGTACGCGTTGACCAACTGGTCGCACGAGACCTTTCCGATCGCGCGCGAACGCTATCCGTTCCTGCAGTGGTTCGAGGGCGTGCTGGTGTCGGGCGAGGAGCGCCTGGTCAAGCCGGACCCGGCGATCTTCGCGCTGCTGTGCGAACGCTACGCGATCGACCCGGCGCGGGCGGTGTTCATCGACGATGCGCCGCGCAACGTGCATGCCGCGGCCGCCACCGGCATGCACGCGCTGCAGTTCCGCGATGCCGCGGCGCTGCGCGAGGACCTGGTCGCGCTGGGCCTGCTGCCGCCGGACGCGCCAGCGCCCTGACCCGCACCCGCCACGCCCCACGCCGTCGCCAGCGCAGCGTCCTGGCGATCACGGTGCGGCGCCTTGCGCCGACAGCGATGCCGTGGCCCGCCGATCCACGCCCCGAGAGCGGCCGGCCGTTCGTCGATGCAATATGAAACGTCGTGGCCAGTGCCGCGCGTGCGCTGTCGCCAGGCTTTCCGATGGCCGCCATCGCATCGTCATATCCCTGGGATTAAATAACGAACTTTAAGTTACTTAATTCGGTCAACCAGGGGACATCGCCATGCAACCACTCACCCGCCGGCGCCGCGCGCTGATCGTCTGTGCGCTCGCCGCCAGCTGCCAGGCCGCGCTGGCGCAGGACGCCGCGTCCACCACGGCGACGGTCGCCGCCGACGCCGGCGCCGTGGCTGCCAGCACCGCGCCGGACGGCGGCGGCACCGCGCCCAACGCCACGTCCGACACCACGCCCGGCGACGCCGCCAGCGGCGACGGCACCACCACGCTGTCCAGCGTGATGGTCACCGGCGTGCGCAAGGCGAATGCCGCCGCGATCGAGAGCAAGCGCGCGGCCACCAACATCACCGACGTGGTCAGTTCCACCGACGTGCGCGCGCTGCCGGACACCACCATCGTCGAGGCGCTGCGCCGCATTCCGGGCCTGTCGGTGCTGCCGGCCACCGACAACGAGCACCCGCGCGACGAAGCCGCCACCCCGGTGCTGCGCGGCCTCGGCCCGTCCTACAACAACGTCACCATCGACGGCCTGACCGTGGCCTCGCCAGGCACGCCCAACGGCACGCTCGGCTCGATCACCCGCGGCGTGCGCCTGGACATCCTGCCGGCCTCGATGGTCAGCGAACTGCAGGTCATCAAGACCTTCACCCCGGACCTGGACCCGAACGCCACCGGCGGCGCGATCAACCTCAAGACCCGCAGCGCGTTCGAGAACGGCGGCAAGCCGTTCTTCACCGCCGAGGCCTCGCTGGGCCATGCCAACGACGTCGGCAAGCCGCGCGACCAGGACGATCCGGGCTACCGCCTGCTGGCCACCGGCAGCCGCACCTTCGGCAGCGAAGGGCAGTACGGTCTGACCCTGTCCGGCAACTACCAGACGCTGAGCAGCTACACCGAAACCCACATGACCACCGACACGGTGCACTACGGGTTCTACGACAGCACCGGCGCGCTGCAGAGCGGCACCAATCTGGGCAACGGCTGGGCCGTGCCGCAGCAGGACAAGTACTGGTACGTGATGGACAAGCGCGACCGCTACGGCCTCACCGGCAAGTTCGAGGCGCGGCTGAGCGAATCCCTGCAGGCCTACGCCACGGCCGGCTACTACTATTTCCGCGACAACATGGAGCGCAACGAGATCATCCTCGATCCGCGCAACCGCAACCGCGTCTACAACCAGACCGCCACCAGCGGCAGCTACCCGGTCGGCGACGTGGAAGTGGGCTACTCCAACCAGATCACCACCACCCGCACCAAGCTCGGCCAGACCGGCTTCGAGTGGCGCCCGGACGACCGGCAGGTGCTGTCGGCGCGCGCGTCCTGGTCCGATGCCACCTATGCCGAACCGATCAAGATGATCAAGTACGTCACCGGCGCGCAGCGCCCGGCGGCGGTGCCCACCGGGCAGACCGGCCCCGGCGTCACCGTGGTGCCGACGGCGGCCTATGGCTTCAACTACGACACCTCCGCGCTCAACCAGCGCTTCCCGATGTCGGCGCAGTCGTACTACGACTACGACAACTACAGCCTGCTGTACTGGCGCCCGGACTACCAGCGCAACGCGCGCGACAAGGTGCTCACCGGACGCCTGGACTACGCCTTCAACCGCGGCGAGATGGACCGCGGCTTCGGCTTCGGCAGCGGCCTGAGCTACACCCGCGACGAACCGGGCTTCGACATCTATCGCGTGGAATACCAGCCCAACCGCAGCGCGCCGCCGCTGAAGATCGCCGACGTGCTGGCGCCGTCCAACGCGCCGATGCGCTATGTGGGCCTGAACCTGATCGCGATCGATCCGGACAAGGCCAACCAGGTGCTGGGCGCCACGCCGCTGAGCGCGTTCAACCGTACCGACCAGAGCGCCTTCAGCAACCAGGACAACTTCAGCCACCGCGAGGAGATCTTCGGTGCCTACGGCCTGCTCGGCTACCGCAGCGACGATGTCGACGTGGAGGCCGGCCTGCACTACGACCACACCGACCAGTCCACGGTCGGCCGCCAGCGGCAACTGGATGCGGCCACCGGCAACTACGTCTATGTCGACGCGCCGACCGACTCGCGCTACGCCAAGGTGCTGCCGTCGGCGGTGATGACCTACCACGTCAACGATCGCCTCGACCTGCGCGCCGGCGCCAGCCGCACGCTCGGCCGTCCGCCCTACGACGCCTATGCCGCGCGCACCTCGATCAGCTTCGTCAACAGCAGCGACATGGGCAATCCCAACGCGCAGGGCGTCACCGTCACCATCGGCAACCCGGACATCAAGCCTCGCGTGTCCACCAACCTGGACCTGTCGCTGGAGTGGCGCCTGCCCGACGACTTCGACGGCATGCTCGCCGCGGCGCTGTTCGACAAGCGTATCCAGGACGAGATCTTCACCCTCTCGCGCACCGACCAGTTCAGCTTCAACGGCACCACCTATTCCAACGTGCTGATCAGCACCCCGGCCAACGCCGCCAAGGCGCATGTGCGCGGCCTGGAACTGAGCGCCGTGTTCAACACCTTGTTCCCGGGCGTGCCGGCGCTGTCCGGCCTGGGCGCCAGCGCCAACCTGGCCCTGCTCGATGGCGGCATGGACGTGCCGTTCACCAGCGGCAGCGCACCGAACGTGGTGCAGAGCCAGCGCACCGTCGATCGCCTGGTCGGGCAGCCGGACTACACCGCCAACGCCTCGCTGTTCTACACCGTCGGCGGGCTGGAGCTGCGTGCGGCCTACAACCGCCAGGGCAAGGCGCTGCGCGCCATCGTCAGCAACATCGCCTGGCAGGACCTGTACTGGGCGCCGCGCTCGCAGCTGGACCTGTCGGCGACCTGGGCGGTGAGCAAGCAGCTCAGCGTGGTCGGCCAGATCAGCAATGTCACCCACAGCCGCCTCACCAGCTTCACCGGCCCCGGCGAGAACCTGCTGAAGGACAGTTATTCGATGCCGACCACCTACTGGCTCGGCCTGCGCTTCACCCCGTCGCTGTAACCGTTGTCGGAGACCTTCCATGAACATGCTTTTCTCGCGCGGCATCGTCATTGCCGCGCTGCTGACCGCGACGGCCCCGGCCGTCGCCGCCATCGCGCCGATCCAGGCGCGCCTGGCCGCGCCCGACGGCGGCATCTTCGTCGTCGCCCATCGCGGTTGCCACAACCCCGCGCCCGCGCACGGCTTCGCCGGGCACGCCCCGGAGAACTCGCTGCTGGGCCTGGAGCGCTGCGTGACGCTGGGCGTGGACATGCTGGAAACCGACATCCGCCGCGCCGGCGACGGCACCCTGGTGATGTTCCATGACGCCACCGTCGACCGCACCACCGACGGCACCGGCAAGGTCGCCGAACTGACCTGGCCGCAACTGGCGCGGCTGCGCCTGCGCGACGACGAGGGCGGTGCCGATGCGCCGCTCACCGACCAGCATCCCGTGACCCTGGCGCAGATGCTGGCCGCGGCCAAGGGCCGGATCATGCTCAACCTCGACGTCAAGGCGCCGATCTACGCCGAGGTGGTCGACGCGGTGCGCCGCGCCGGCATGGAGCGCCAGGTGGTGGTCAAGACCGAGGTCGGCGTCGCCAGCCAGGACCTGGCGTCGATGCCGCCGTTCGACCGGATCAACTTCACCCCGGTGCTGCTCAACCCGCCGGGCACCGACGACCTGGTGCAGACCGTGCGCACGCAGACGGGGGGCAAGGTGCGCCCGGTGGCGATCGAACTGCCGCGGATGCGCCTGGCCCAGTTGCCGGCGGTGGCGGCCCTGGCCAAGCAGCGGCACGTACGGCTGCTGGTCAATACGCTGTGGGAAGGTTTCGTCGCCGACGTCGGCGGCGATGCCGATGCGGTGCGCGATCCGGAGGCAGTGTGGGGACGGCTGTACCGCGCCGGCATCGGCGCCTTCCAGACCGACGAGCCGGAAGCGCTGCTGCGCTATCGCGCGTCGTTGGAAAAGCCCTGATCTCCGCCTGGCCGTTCAACGGTCCGGCATCGGTCGGTGCGCGACCGCTTGCGGCCGCGGCGATTGCGCGCGTCGCCAGCGCAGCATAAGTAATTCAATGCGTTAGCGTGGTTCGACGATTGGCATGCGGCCTGCTCAACGCCGTTGTAGGAGCGGCTT
>JBEVKG010000206.1:0-16027 GCA_040509765.1 Xanthomonas sp. | reverse complement strand
TGCGGGCCGTGCCGAGGCAGGCGCCGCGGTCGACCCGGTTGCCCGCGCCGGCGTCGCCTTCTGCGCCGCCTTGGCGCCACCGGCGCCGCCCACTGTGGTCCTGCGCGCCGTCGTTGCCGGCTTGGGGGTGGATTTGGCCTGTGCCTTGACCGGTGTCTTGCCGGTCGCGGACGTGGAGGACGTGACGGGGGCCTTGGGCGCGCGCCCGCTGCTGCGGCCACGCGGCTGTCTGCTTGCCATTGCGCTGCTCCATGCTGGGGGGACCGCGGCGCCGCAGGGCCAGCACCGCAGTGAAGCCAGCTTAAGCGGGGCCTGTCTCAAGACTTGTGACTGGCCTCCCCGATCCCTACACTGTGCAGGTCAGCGTTTGACGTTGTCCCCGGGGGTGCACTGGTTTCGACGGGGGTTGCAAAATCGCTTGGCGCATGCCGAGGGGGCAGCTTTCCTCGTAAATCCAGCCGCAAACTTATAGTTGCCAACGACGACAACTACGCACTGGCCGCTTAAGGCCTAGCCCCGAAATCGCTTGTGTCCGTGCTCGCGACGTAGGGTCATTATCACGGAATCGCCGGTGGTGGCTGCCTGTCAGCCATTGGCTAAATCAAGCAGGCTGGTCCCGGGATGCGCTTCGCACATCGTGCTGTTCCGGGATGAGACCCAACGATGAGCTAAGCATGTAGTGCCGGGGATGGAGTGCCTTCGGACGGCGGTTCGATTCCGCCCACCTCCACCATCCAAACGTCTACGGACGTGCAAATGAAGCCGGAATCCCGATCGCATCGAGGTTCCGGCTTTTTTTGTGTTCGATGCGTGCCGGCGACACGCGCGGGCGACTCAAAACGGGACCACCGCGCTCGTTAATCTCGATCAGCCGGCCGCAGCGCGTGCAGTCGCGTGCCATGATCGCGGACTTGATCGCAATGGAACCACCTGAACGGCCTTACCGGACAGGTGCCGCAACCACGTCACCGGAGACGGATCATGAAATGCACTCTGTTCGCGTCCATGCTGTGGATGACGCTAGCCTGTACTGCGCAGGCCAGCGAACCCGAATTCGTGCAGGTATCGCCAGGCGTGTGGATGGTGACGGTCAAGAATCACGCCGGCATCTTCGCCAGCGCTGCCACCACCAAGCGCAAGGCGCTCCTCGCCGCCAATGCCTTCGCCGTCGCCAAGGACATGCAGGCGGTACCGGTGGCGATGGAAGCGGTGGATGCAGGCGGACCGGGCCAGTGGCCGTACGTCGAGTATCAGTTTCGTTTGGTCCCACAAGGCTCGAAGGACGCCGTCGGGTTGCAACCGCGAGCCGACATGCAGATCGAGGTGAGCGCGAGCGCTATCTCACCGGCCACGACGAGTCCGGCCACGACGAGCGCAGCTCCACACGCACACGACACGCAACCCGATCTATATGCCGAGTTGCTGAAGCTGGACGACTTGCGGAAGAAAGGCCTGCTCACCGAGGCCGAGTTCCAGGCACAGAAGGCCAAGCTACTGTCGCGCTAGCGGCGTCGAAAACAGCGCTTACGCAATGTCCGCGTACCAATGCCACGGCACAACCGGCGCGTCGCCAGAGAAAGCAACGCACCCTGCCCCATCACGCACGCTGGCGTGACGCGGACAGCCGCGGGATCAGCAACTGCGCTCGGCTGCTGGACGCCCTGCAACGATTGCGGCGGCGACCGCGGGCTCCTGCGCAGAACGCAGGAGCGCTGCCTTCACCACCCGGCCGGTTCCGACTCAACCGGCAATGGTCTGCACCGACCCCGAATCGACCCTGATCCCGGCGCCGTTGATGAAGCTGGCACACTCGGAGCACAGGAACGCGACCGCCGCCGCCACCTCTTCCGGCCGGCCACGCCGCTTGAGGACCATGCCGGGACGCTCCTCGTCGAGGAACGACGACACCGCCTGGTCGAACGTCATTCCCTTTTCCTTCGCACGCTTGTGCATCATCGCGTCGGTCATCGGGGTATGGATGAATGCCGGCGACACGGTGTTGACCAGCACGTTGTCGCCGCCGTACGCCTTGGACAGGCCCTTGGCCAGGCTCAGGATCCCCGCCTTCGACGCGCAATAGGGCAGCTCGTCCACGTAGGGCTGCACGGCGTCCTCGGACGCGAACAGGACGATCCGTCCCCAACTGTTGCGGCGCATCGCCGGAATCGCCTCGCGGCACATCCGCACCGCGCCCATCAGGTTGATGTCCAGCGTTTCCAGCCAGCCCGCATCGCTGACGTCCAGGAAGTCGCCGGTCGCGCCGGTGACACCGGCCGCGTTGACGTAGATATCCGGATCGCCCAGCTGCGCCCTGACCTGCGCCCAGATGTTGGCGACATCGTTCGCGCGCGTCACGTCGCCTTCCACGGCGATGACCTCGCCCAGGCTGGACAGTTCGGACAGCGCCGCGGCGAGCGTGCCGTCGGCACGGTCGGTGATGGCCACGCGGACGCCGGCCTGCAGCAGTTGTCGCGCAGTTTCCTTGCCCATGCCGGAGTCGGCGCCGCTGATCAGGGCAATGCGATGGTTGATTCCAAGGTCCATGTCGATTTCCTCGTGGGGTAAAGGGGGGGGCAATCGCCTATTGCGCGAGAAACCGCTCTGCCGTGCGCAAGCCGAGCGCCATCTGCGTCAAGCCCGGATTGGCCGCCAAGGCGCTGGGAAAGACCGAGTTGTCGCAGACGTAGAGGTTGCCGACGTCGAACGAACGGCCCTCCGGATCGACGACGGCCTGCGCGGGATCCGAGCCCATCCGGCAGGTGCCGAGCGTGTGCGCCGAGCGCGCGGCGGCGAAGATCTCCTGGGCGCCGGCCGCCTCCCAGATCGCCTGCAGCGTGCGTCGGGCGTGGGCATCGATCGCCTGTTCGTTGGGGCCGTAGCTGAAGTCGACCCGCGCCTTGCGCAGACCGAAGGCGTCACGCTCGTCGGCGAGCGTCAGGCGATTCGCGTCCTGGGGCAGGCATTCGCCGTTGATGCCGATCCCGGCCAGACGGTTGTAGCGCACCATGGTCTGCACCAGCGGCGCGCCCCAGCGCCCGGCGCCGCGCGCCAGCGTGTTGGCGAGCGTCACCGGCTGCACGCCCAGGCTCTGGATCAGATAGCCGCCGGCGAAATCGGCATGCGCAGGGCGCAGCATGTCCTCGCTCATCAGCGACGACGGGTAGCCGCGGTTCATGCGCATGTCCATGTCGAACGTGCCCCAGACCTGGGTGGCGACATGCGCCATGAAGTTGCGCCCGACCTGGCCGCTGGAGTTGGCCAGTCCCAGATTCAACAGCAAGCGCGGCGTTTCCACCCCGCCGGCGCAAAGGAACAACGCCGTGCAACGCTGTCGCAGCTCGCGCTCGCCTTGCCGGTAGACCACCCCGCTGACCGCGCCAAGGCCGTTGCGCTCGATGCCGACGACCCGGCAACCGGCGCGCAGGTCGGCGCCGTGCGCTCGCGCCAGCGGCAACCACGTGGTGTCCATGCTGACCTTGGCGCCGTTGCTGCATCCCTGATGGCACGCCCCGCAATTGTTGCAGGCGACTCGCGTGCCCCAGTGCGGCTGTTCGTGCGTCCGCGTGACCAGCGCCGCCGGTGCATCGGCGGCCATGATGCCGAGGGCGCCGCAGCCGCGCGCCATCGCCTCGGCAGGCGCGTTGCGCTGGGCAGGCGGGAAGGCATAGCAGCGCTCGCCATCCCTTGGAGACGCGGCCGGCCCGGACACGCCGATGAAGCGTTCGACGCGCTGGATGTAGGACAGCAATTCGCGGTGCGGGATCGGCCAATCTTCACCCTGGCCGGTCTGCGTTCGCAGTTGCAGATCGCGTGGATCCGGGCGCGGGCAGAAGGCGCCCCAGTGCAGCGTCGATCCACCCAGTCCCATGCCGGAATTGTTCGGCCCGAACGCGGTCGGCGTGCGCCCTCCGCTGAGGCGCTCTTCCATCCAGTAGATGTCCGTCGCCAGCTCGTCGGCGCGGTGCGCGTCCGGGCCAAGCGCGGCGCCGGCTTCGAGCACCACCACCGAGACGCCGGCCTGCGCCAATCGCGCGGCGAGCGGACCGCCGCCGGCGCCGCTGCCGACCACCACTGCATCCACCGGTGCAGCCGATGCGACGCTCATGGTTCCGCCTTGGGCAGCAGTTGCCAGGCCTCGCGCCGATCGGCGGCGGTCTCCAGGTAACCGGGGCTATCGGCGCCCAGTCCGCCCACCGCAAAGCCGTCGTAGCCGAGGGCGGCCATCGTCGCAGGAAGGCTTGTCCAGACCCGCACCGTCTCGGCGCGCACGTCCTCGAACCAGGAAGCGAGTTGCGCCGCGGTCCATCCGCCATCGGACCACTCGCCGGCCTCCCCCAGGGAGATGGCGCGCAGCCAGCGCTCCTGGTCCTGCGCGTGCACGTTGGCGAACCCGCCGGTCAGCGCGTCCAGCGCATCGAGCCCCCGCGGCCAGGCAAGCCGGTCGGGCGGAAGGTCGGCAAACCGCCACCCGTCTCCCACGCCGTTCGCGAGATCGACGTCGATGCGGCGCGCGATGTCCACGGCGTCGCCTGCGCCATCCAGGACGCGCGCGACCACCGCGGCCAGCGTGCTCGACTGGCGCTCGCTCAACACCCCGTTCGCCGCACTGGACGGCCCGGCATGGCGATGCAGCAGCGTTTTCCTTGTTTGCGGCGCGACACGCTCGGCGTTGAGCAACGCCACGAAGTCGTCCGGCAGACGGCGTGCTGCGGTGCCGTCGACATGGGCAGCGATCAACGCCGCAAGCGCCTGCGGCCGCTCATACGGAATCAGGTGCGCTGCCTGCGCCACCACCGCGAAACGGGCGTCGCGATAATGCGGCAGGTTCCAGCGCCGCTGCGCGGCCTCGCCGAGATCGCCATCCTCGCTGCCCGCGACGACGAGGGCGGGGACGTCGATGCAGCCGGCCTGTGCAGCGCAATCCTCGCGGCTGCCCTGGGTGAGCCAGGCGTTCCACGCGCGGGCGGTGCTGCGCAGCACATCGTCGACGGCGCTGTCGCGCGGCGGCGTCGGCAACGCCGTCGCGCAGTTGTCGTCGATGAACTGCTCGGCCTGCTGCCGCGTGGGACCAGCGGCGTCGAACCAGGACAACATGGTCTGCCGCCGGGACTCGTCCATCGGCTCGGGCGCAGGCGGCGATGCGGCCACCAGGACGACTCCGGCCAGGCCGGCGAGTCCCGCCATGCCGTCGCGTGCACGCGCGGCGGCCAGGGTGGCGATCTTCCCGCCCATGCTGTGTCCCACGACATACCAGCAGTCGGGCCGGTCCCGCGCAACCTCGCCTGCGAACCAATCGACCAGCGCCATCACATCGGGGCGGCTCAACGCCGGCGCATTGCCGAAGCCAGGAATATTCAAGGCGACGCAGTCGAAGCGCGCTTGCAGAAAACCGATCACCGAGGACCACTCGCGCTCGCTCGAGCCGAGGGCGTGCAGGAAGTACAGGACCGGTTTTCCCATGGCGCACCTCGATGACGGTCACGCACGATGGAACAGCGCTCGTCCACGCCACGTGCAGGCCGGCGCAGGCGCGTGAGGTCTTCACCGCGCGTCCGCAGCCGGGCCACTACCGTCGGTCTACCCTCCTTCTTGCGCCTTCTTCATGCCGTATCGACACGCCACATTGCCACCGACGACGCGCCAGCGCTGCGGTCACGCATGTTGGCGTGGAGCCTGAGCGCGTGTCCACGACTGCGCTTCGGCGTCCTTCGACCTCGATCGCTGAGCGCACCGATGGCGCGCTGCCGATCGAGCAGTACGGCGCGCTCGGCGAAGGACGCTCGGTCGCTCTGAGCGGGTCCGACGGATCCATCGATTGGTGGTGCGCCCCCAACATGGACAGCGCGCCGCTGTTCGACCGACTCCTGGATGCGGAGGAAGGCGGCTACTTCGTCCTCGCCCCTGACCAGCCTTTCCGCACCGAGCGGCACTATCGGCAAGACAGCAATGTCCTGGTCACCACGTTCACCACCGCATCCGGACGGGCGACGCTCACCGAATCGCTCAACAGCGGGCATGCGGGGCGACTGCCGTGGTGCGAGCTTGCACGCCGCATCGAGTGCCAGCGCGGAACGATGCGCTTCCGGCTGGAGCTGAAATTCAGCTTGCGGGCGCAGAACGCCAGCCCCTACTGCGCGTCGATCGGCCCGCACACCGTGTTCCATGTCGACCGGCTGCTCGGCGTCATGATCCATGACGACCGGCTGACGTGCGCGTGGTCGGACCACGGCGTTCGCGGCGACATCACCGTGGCAAAGGGGCAACGTGCGACGATCGCGCTGGTCGTCGGCGAGGACGAGCCGCTGGTCGCTCCCACCATCGAGGAAATCGACAGCCGCATCGATCTGACCGACAAGGAATGGCGGGCCTGGTCGAAGAATGTGACCCTCCCCCGCGAAGGCCGCGACTTTTTCCTGCGCAGCGTGCTTGCGCTCAAGCTGCTGCTCTATTCACCCTCCGGTGCCATCGCCGCCGCCGCGACGACATCGCTGCCGGAGCGGATCGGCGGAGACAAGAACTTCGACTATCGCTACGCCTGGGTCCGCGATGCCGGCTACACCATCCAGGCATTTCTCGCCGCAGGCCTGGAAGCCGAATCGAAGGCCGCGTTCACCTGGTTGATCCGGCAACTGCGCCAACACGGCCCGAAGGTCGTGTTCACCCTGGATGGCGGTCCGGTTCCAGACGTCACCGAACTGGAGGCCGCCGGCTACCGCAACACGGTGCCCGTGGTGAAAGGCAATCTCGCCGGCGGGCAGCACCAGCACGGCATCTACGGCGACATCTTCGAGACGGCCTATTGCTTCGTAAGCCGCGGCAACATCCTGGACGCCTCCAGCGCCGAACTGCTGTCCCGCCTTGCCGACCAATGCGCCGATCGCTGGCGCAAGGCCGACTCGGGCATCTGGGAGTTGCCCGAGCTGCAGCACTACACTATGTCGAAGGTCAGCTGCTGGCAGGCGTTGGCCAGAGCCGTGGAACTGGCCGATCAGGGCCAGTTGCCGACCACGTGCCGCGATCGCTGGGAACGGGAGCGCGACAGGATCAAGACCTGGATCGAAGTCCACTGCTGGTCGGACGCGCGGCAGGCGTTTGTGATGTATCCGGGGAGCGACAAGCTGGATGCCTCGGTGGCGCTCGCCGCGCGCTTCCGCTTCGACGGCAAGGATCGCCTTCTGGCGACGCTCGACGCGATCGACCGCGCGCTGGGGGCCGGTGTGTTCCATTACCGCTATTCCGGCATGCCGCAGGAAGAAGGCTGCTTCGTCGCGTGCTCCTACTGGATCGCCGAAGCCTATGCCCGCCTGGGACGGAAAGCCAAAGCCAGGAAACGGCTGACCCAGCTCAATGCCGCGCTCGATCGGTGCAACGGCCTGTTGAGCGAGATGGTCGATCCGCACTCCGGCGGTTTCCTGGGCAACTTCCCGCAAGGACTGAGCCATCTCGCGCAGATCATGGCGATGTCGACCATCGAGAACACAAATCCCCATCCGGCAAAGCGCCGCACGCACGCCCCCAAGAGGAACACACGATGAACGATCGACTGAAGATGCAGGACCCGCGCGAACAATATCCCAAGCCGCCATTTCCGCGTCAGCCGCAACCGGCTCCGGGAAAGGCGTCGGACATGGACCCGGTTCCCGACCACGGCGAAACGAGCTACCGCGGCTCGGGCAAGCTGGCAGGCCGCCGGGCGCTGGTGACCGGCGGCGACAGCGGCATCGGCCGCGCCGCGGCCATCGCGTTTGCGCGCGAGGGCGCCGACGTGGCCATCTCCTTCCTCGCCGAAGAGGCCTCGGATGCGCAGGAGGTTATCGCCCTGATCGAAGCCGAGGGACGCAAGGCGATCAGCCTGCCGGGCGACATCACCGATCGGCAATGGTGCACGGCGCTGGTCGACAAGGCCGTCGCCGGCCTGGGCGGCCTGGACATCCTGGTGATCAACGCGGGCCGGCAGCAGTATCGGGAAGAGATCGGCGACGTCAGCGACGAGGATTTCGACAAGACGCTGAAGACCAATCTGTATGCCATGCACTGGATCTGCCGGGCCGCCGTTCCACACCTTCCGCCCGGTGCGGCGGTGATCACGACCGCATCCATCCAGGCATACGACCCGTCGGCGATCCTGCTCGACTATGCGACCACCAAGGCCGGCATCGTCGCCTACACCAAGGCGCTGGCGGCGCAGTTGAGCGAAAAGGGCATCAGGGCCAACGTGGTGGCACCGGGTCCCTTCTGGACCGCGCTGCAGTCCTCTGGCGGTCAGCCGATGGAGGCGGTCACCCAGTTCGGTTCGAAAACGCACTTCAAGCGCCCGGGCCAGCCGGTCGAGATCGCGCCGCTGTATGTGCTGCTTGCCGGCCAGGAAGGCAGCTACCTGACCGGCGAAGTGTTCGGCGCAACCGGCGGTGCCGGCGTTGCCTGACGCGTCGCGGGACACGCAGGCGATCCAGGCACGTGCGCGCCCAGGCGCGCACGTGCTCGTCTGGCCATTGGTCCGCGTCTCCGCGTGTCCCCGCACGCGGGCGACGCCCGCGGCACAGGTCCAGCTGTAACGCTTCACGCAGCGACGATGCACACCGACGCGTTGACCTGCCTCGGCTGCGCACTTGCGATTCTCGCCTGCCAACGCGCGGCCACCGCGGCCAACCCAGTCCGCTCGCGCAGGCGGCGCAGAGGGCGCAGCGAGTGTTCCTTGGGGCGCGCGGCGCCCTCTGCGATACTGCCAGGCCAACGCCCACACGCGCCGTGCAGACGCTCGGGGAGCAATGTCCACGCACCTGGACGAACGCCGCCCAGGCAGGCGCGGCCTGCCGCGCTGCGCCGGGTGGGCCGGCCGGCAGCGAGCCCGTCGATCGCCGGTGCGCGGCGTTCCATCCCCCCACCCGGCGTTACGCCAGTAGCATTGCTCTCGGAGGTAGCCCGATGCTCCACCATGTTTCGTTTGGCGTTCGCGATCTGGCCATGGCAGGCGCGTTCTACGATGCCGCGCTGCGGCCACTGGGCTACCGGCGCGTCTTCGAAGACGACACGGCCATCGGGTATGGCATCGCCGAGGGCACCGACGATCTGTTCTGCCTGAAACTGCACGATGCCGCCACGGCGCCCGGTCCAGGTTTCCATCTGGCATTCGCCGCGGCAACCCGCCGGCAGGTGGACGATTTCCACCGTGCCGCGCTGCTGGCCGGTGGCCGCGACAACGGTGCTCCCGGTCTGCGCCCGGACTATGGGCAGGACTACTACGCCGCCTTCGTCGTGGACCCCGACGGCCACCGCATCGAGGCCGTTGTCGGTCGGCCCTGCATGTAGATCGACAGTCCGACCCTGGCCGATCGGCGCTACACGGCCCCAATCGCTGACGCCAGCAGCCGCCACGCGTCGGCGCGGCGGCATGAGGGCGCTCCACCGACCGGCATGGCGCGGCGCTCGCTGCGGCCCAAAACAAAACGCACCGGCAGGCCAGTGGGCCTGCCGATGCGCGAGTGAAGTGGTCCAGCCGCGGATGCCTGATCCTTGAAGCAGCCCCAGGCATCGCCCCGGCCGCACAGCTGGTACGCACATCATGCGTCGAGGTCCGTTACGCCGGCGTCCTTGAGGCGTTGCGAAATGATGTCGGCGGCGTCGAGGCGGTGCGATGACGCCGCATGCCACCGCACCATCGCCAAGATCGCTTTACGCGAGTACTGGCGATGGCGACATCGGTGGACACGCCGACATACCCGTCACCGCCTGTCTGTACGGTGGCAGATGCCCCCCCCCCCACGATCCGGACACGCCCCCATGCCCTTGACCCAGGAACAACTGCGCATCCTGCAAGACATCCATGCCACCACGCCGGTGAGCGAAGCAGAGGCAGCCTGGGCGGTGCGCGAGAACTATGCGGCGCAAGGCGAGGACGGCGATCTCGCGCTGAGCATGCAGGGGCTGAAGGCCATCGACGGTCACGAAGCGTAGCGGCCTCTGTCCGGGCGCATCGGGTTCGCCGCAGCCCGTCGGTCCCGCGACCGATGAAGGCACGGTGCGCCAGCGTCCTGGTGTCGCCCAGCCATGCGCTCCCTGCCCTCCCGACCCGCACCGCGGCACGCCCTGCCCGGGCCGGGTCGTCCTCATCGCCCCGATCCATGACACCTGTCGCTTGGCGCAGCCCAACAGCTGCGCGACCTCCATCCCTGCGCCCATGCGACGTCGTCGCGGCGCGGTGCGTGTCGGCAATCCCGCTGCGCCCTGGTCAGCATCGGGATATCGACCACAAAAGCGCGTCAGGCATGGAACTTGCCTGTGACCCCGCAACGCCTCTTCGCCATCTCGACCTCGCCATGTTCGTTGCCCGCCCCTTCCAGCCTGCCCGCAATGACCGTGCGCCGCTTCGGAGCCCCGCTCCGTGAGCGCAGGATTGACCCTGCGCCGGCACTTCAGGCTCGGCATCATCAAGGTGCTCGGTCCGTCCACGGCAGCGGTGCTGCTGCTGTTCGCCATCTACCAGATGGGGATCGGCGCGCCGTTGACCGCGCTCGCCGGCGCCGCACTGGCCGGCCTGGCGACGCTGGCGACCTGGCTGGCGCTGCACCGCGGCAACGGCCGCATGGATCCGCTGCTGTCGCTGAGCTGGTTGCTGGGCAGCGCCCTGGCCTGCCATGCGCTGCGCCATGCCGCGGTGCCGTGGCTGTACCTGGTGATGATGAGCAACTTCTTCGTGGTGACGCGCAATGTCGCGCTCGCCTGCAACGCGACGCTGATCGCGGTGCTGCTGGTGGTCACCCCCAGCACGCTGGGCGCCGAGCATTTCTTCTCGATGCTGGCGGTGTCGTTGCTGATCACCGGGCTGGGCTACATGTTGGCGCTGCGGGTGGAAGGCGATCGCGTGCAACTGGAGCAACTGGCGTCGCACGACTCGCTGACCGGGCTACCGAACCGCCGCATGCTCGAGCGCAGCCTGTCGCAGCGGGTGGCCGATCCGCGCCGCGCGACCCGCCGGCATGGGCTGATCGTGCTCGACATCGATCACTTCAAGGAGGTCAACGACCTCTACGGCCATGCCGAGGGCGATCGGGTGCTGGCCGAACTGGCCACGCTGCTGCGCGCGCAGGTGCGTGCGCCGGACGAGGTGTTCCGGTTCGGCGGCGAGGAGTTCGTGGTGGTGGCGCGGCTGCAGTCCGCGACCGAACTGTCCGCCTTCGCCAGGCGCCTGCATGACGCCGCGCGCACGGCGCTGCGCGGCCCCAACGGCACCGTCACCGTGTCGCTGGGCGCGGCGATGCTGTGCGACGAGGTGCAGTGGCACGACTGGTTCTCGCGCGCCGACACCGCGCTGTACCAGGCCAAGAACAACGGACGCGACCGCTATGTGATTGCCGAGGACGTGGCGCAGGATTGAGCGACCAGCACACGCAGCGATCTGCCGCGTGCCCGGCTGGTCTTCGATCCGGTAGCCGTCACCAGGGCGGCCCCAATGGCGGGAAGCATCTTTTAGGCATCAACTGTCATGCCACACGAAGTGGTGTGCGTTCCGATGGCGCAATGCGTCGGGACTGAAGTCCCTCCCACAGTGTCTCCGTATGGCTCGCCGCAAGCGTTCTGGGAGTCAACTGTCATGCAGCCGCGACGGGCTTCACCGGGAACGCCCGTCGCGACTGAAGCCGCTCCTACAGACAAACCTGGGACGCGGCTGGATGGCGGCGAACGCAGCTGACCAGAGGTACCCGCCAGGCGCCGCGGTGCATGCAGTTGGCTCGCACCGCGGCCGTTGAGCACCCCGCTCGCTCAGCGCGCCGGCACCGCAGACGCCGCCACCGCGGTGATCGCGACATCCCGGCCGGCCTCCGTGCCCGCATCCTGGCCCCAGCCGCCAAGCGCCTTGTACACCCGCACCACGCCGATGTTCACCGCCGCCTCGGCATCGGCCAGGGCGGCCTCGGCGGTCAGTTGCGTGCGCTGCGCGTCGAGCAGGGTCAGGAAGTCCTCCGAGCCTTCGCGGTAACGGATCTGCGCCAGCGCTTCGGCCCGCTGCGCCGCCTGCGTCTGTTCGGCCACGATGGCCAGCCGCGCCTGCTCGTGGGCATAGGCGGTCAAGGCGTTCTCGGTGTCCTCCAACGCGCCGAGCACGGCCTTCTCGTAGTCGGCGGCCGCGCCGTCGGCCTGCGCCTCGCTCGCGCGCAGGCGCGCCCGGACGGTGCCCATATCGAATGCCGCCCACTGGATCGACGGTGTCAGCGACCAGGCCTTGCTGCGGCCATGCAGCAAGGCACCGGCGTCGCCGGACAGGAAGCCGACGAAGCCGGACAGGCTGATCCGCGGGAACAGGTCGGCGGTGGCCACGCCGACCCTCGCGGTCGCCGCCGCCAGCCGGCGCTCGGCGCTGCGCACGTCGGGTCGCCGGCGCAGCAACTGCGTGGTGTCGCCCAGCGGCAAGGCCCGCGCGTAGGCCGGGGTCGGCTGTGGCGCCAGCAGCGCGTCCAGCGTGCCCGGCGGCTTGCCCAGCAGCACCGCCAGCCGATGCCGGGCCTGCGCGGCGTCGACTTCCAGCAGCGGGATGTCGGCCTCGATCGCCTTGAGCCGCGCACGGCTGCTCTGCACGTCCAGTTCGCTGCCCGCGCCCAGCCGCCAGCGGGTCTCGGTCAGGCGCTGGGTGTCGCGCAGGTTGTCCAGCGTGGTGCGCGCCAGGGCGATGCGCTTCTGCGTGCCGCGCAGGGCGAAGTAGTTGCGCGCCACCTCCGCGGCCACGGTGACCTGGGCATCGGCCAGGCCGGCCTGTTCGGCCTGCAGGTCCGCACGCGCGGCTTCGCTGGCACGGCGCTGGCGCCCGAACAGATCCAGCTCCCAGCCGGCATCGAAGCCCAACCGGTAGCTCTCGGTGAGCACGCGGGCGCCGCCGGCATCGGCGTCCGGCGCCTTGCCGCGGGTGTAGTCGCCGCCGGCGGTGACGTGCGGCGCCTGGTCCAGGCGCCGTTCGGCGAAGGCCGCGCGCGCCTCGTGCACGCGCGCCAGGGCGATGCGCAGGTCCAGGTTGGCGACCAGGCCGTCGTGCACCAGGTGTTCCAGCACCGGATCGTCGAACTGCGCCCACCACGACGCCACCGGCGACGCGGTCGCGAACACCGGCGACGCCGCCCCCTGCAGCGTCACCGCCGGCTGCGCCGGTGCGCGGTAGTCGGGGCCGACGCTGGCGCAGGCGCTGAGCAGCGCCACGGCCAGCGCGCCGAGTGCGGGCCGGATCACCATGGCAGCACCTGTCCGACATGGGTGTAGCTGCCGCTGGGGCCGTCGCCATCGAGCAGCGCCATCATCACGCTGCTGCGCGCGCCGTCGGCCACCTCCAGTTCGCCCTCGCCCGAGTTCATGTCGGTCTTCACGTAGCCGGGGTGGATGGTGTTGACCTTGATCGGGGTCTCGCGCAGCTCGTAGGCCAACTGGATGGTCCAGGCGTTCACCGCGCTCTTGGACACGTTGTAGGCCGGCACCTTGAAGTCGTAGATCGGCGAGCCCGGCTGGCTGTGCAGGGCGAGCGACCCGAGCAGGCTGGAGACGTTGACGATGCGCGCGGCCGGCGCTTCGCGCAGCAGCGGCAGGAACGCCTGGGTCACCGCGATCAGGCCGAACAGGTTGGTGTCGAAGGTCTCGCGCCAGGTCTCCAGGCTCTGCTGCGACACGGCAAGGCGCAGGTCGTCGCGCAGGATGCCGGCGTTGTTGACCAGGATGTCCAGCCGCCCGTGGCGGGCGCGCACCGCCTCCACCGCGGCGGCGATGCTGGCGGCGTCGGTGACGTCCAGGGTCAGCGGCTCGACCGGCAGGCCCTCGCCCTGCAGTTCCAGGGCCGCGGCGCTGGCGCGGGTGGCGTCGCGCCCGGCCAGCAGGGTGTGCACGCCGGCTTCGGCCAGTTGCCGCACGGTGTGCAGGCCGATGCCGCGGGTGGCGCCGGTGACCAGGGCGATCTTGTGTGCTGCGTTCATTGCGAAACTCCTGAGAGGAATGGGGAAAGCATCAGCCGTGCGCCGGCGCGTCGGCGTGGGCCGGCGCATGCGAGACCAGCGGCCGCCCGGCCAGCTTGCGCAGGGCGACATAGAACACGGGGGTGAGGAACAGGCCGAACAGGGTCACGCCCAGCATGCCGGCGAACACCGTGATGCCGGTGGCTGAGCGCACTTCCGCGCCGGCGCCATGCGAGAACACCAGCGGCACGGTGCCGGCGATGAAGGCGATGGAGGTCATCACGATCGGGCGCAGGCGCAGGCGGCAGGCCTGCAGCGCCGATTCGACGATGCCCTTGCCCTGCAGCTCCAGTTCGCGGGCAAACTCGACGATCAGGATCGCGTTCTTGCATGCCAGGCCCATCAGCACCACCAGGCCGACCTGCACGAACACGTTGTTGTCGCCACCGCTCAACCACACCCCGAACAGCGCCGACAGCAGCGTCATCGGCACGATCAGGATCACCGCCAGCGGCAGCGTCCAGCTCTCGTACAACGCGGCCAGCACCAGGAACGCCAGCAGCACCGCCAGCGGGAACACCACCAGCGCCGCATTGCCCTGGGTGGCCTGCTGGTAGCTTAGGTCGGTCCACTCGATCTCCATGCCGTTGGGCAGCACCTGTTTGGCGATCTGGGTGATCTTGGCCATCGCCTCGGCCGAGGACAGGGAGCGCGCGTCCGCTTCGCCGGCCAGGTCGGCGGCCGGATAGCCGTTGTAGCGCAGCACCGGGTCCGGCCCGTAGGTCTGCTTGATCGTGACCATCGAGCCGATCGGCACCATCTCGCCCTGGGCGTTGCGGGTGCGCAGCCGGGCGATGTCCTCCACGCTCTCGCGGAACGGCGCATCGGCCTGCGCGATCACCTGCCAGGTGCGGCCGAACTGGTTGAAGTCGTTGACGTAGGTCGACCCCAGGTAGGTCTGCAAGGTGTCGAACAGATCGGTCAGGGCCACGCCCTGGGCCTTGGCCTTGACCCGATCCACCTCCGCGTCGAGCTGCGGCACGTTGGCCTGGTAGGTGCCGATCGGGAAGCTCATGCCCGGGGTCTGCGCCACCGCACCCTGCATGGTGCTGACCGCGTTCTGCAGTGCGCCGTAGCCGAGGTTGGCGCGATCTTCGATGAACAGCTGGTAGCCGTTGCCGTTGCCCAGGCCGAGGATCGGCGGCGGCATGAAGGCGAACGACATGCCCTCGCCCAGCTGCGAGATGCGCTGGTTGATCTCGGCATTGATCTCCAGCGCGCTGCGGTGACGCTGGGCGAACGGCTTCAGCGGCAGGAACACCACGCCGGTGTTGGGCGTGTTGGTGAACTGCAGCGCGTTGAGGCCCGGGAACGAGATCGCGTGGGCCACGCCGTCGGTCTGCATGGCGATGGTGGCGACCTTGCGCAGCATCGCGTCGGTGCGCTCGATCGAGGCGCCTTCCGGCAGCTTGACGCCGGCGATCAGGTACATCTTGTCCTGGGTCGGGATGAAGCCGCCCGGCACCGCCTTGAACATCAGCCCGGTGACCAGCAGCAGCGCCACGTACACCGCGAACACCGCGCCGCGGCGGCCGAGGATGCGCGACACCGCGCCCTGGTAGCGGTCGGAGCTGCGGTGGAAGAAGCGGTTGAACGGACGGAACAGCCAGCCGCCGAACAGCCGCTCCATGCCGCGCGACAGGCGGTCCTTGGGTGCGTCGTGGCTGCGCAGCAGGCGCGCGGCCAGCGCCGGCGACAGGGTCAGCGAGTTGATCGCCGAGATCACCGTGGAGATGGCGATGGTCACCGCGAACTGCTTGTAGAACTGCCCGGTCACCCCGGACAGGAACGCCATCGGCACGAACACCGCGCACAGCACCAGCGCGATCGCCACGATCGGGCCGGACACCTCGCGCATCGCCTGGTGCGCGGCCGCCAGCGGGGTCAGCCCCTCTTCGATGTTGCGCTCGACGTTCTCCACCACCACGATCGCATCGTCGACGACGATGCCGATCGCCAGCACCAGCCCGAACAGGGTCAGCGTGTTGATCGAGAAGCCCAGCAGGTACAGCGCGGCGAAGGTGCCGACCACCGACACCGGC
>JBEVKG010000205.1:0-3872 GCA_040509765.1 Xanthomonas sp. | reverse complement strand
CCGACAGCACGCGGACGTAGGGAACGGAAGCACGCATCAATCAATCTCCTGGGGTCAGGCCGCGAGCGTTTCGCGGCTGGATAGGTCTTCCAACGCGGCAGCGTCGGCGGCAAGTCGGTCGGCCGTGGCGTGGTGCGCCGGGGACAGCGGCAGCAGCGGCAGCCGCAGGCCCTGGCCGATCCCGGCGCGCTGCAGCAGCGCCTTGACCGGGATCGGGTTGGATTCGATACCGCAGAAGGCGTGGAACGGCTGCAGCCGCGCGTCCCAGGCCTGCGCGGGCTCGACCTGGCGCGCGCGCGCCAGGTCGCACAGGCGCCGGTAGGCGCGCGGCAAGGCATTGGAGGCGACCGAGATCAGCCCGTCGTAGCCGGCCAGCATCGCCTGCGCGGCGCTGCCGTCGTCGCCGCTGAACACGGCGAAGCGGTCGCTGCGCAGCGCCGCCAGCGCGGCGATGCGCTGCGGGTCGCTGCCGGCGTCCTTGATGCCGACGATGTTCGGGTGCTGCGCCAGCTGCGCCACGGTCTCCGGCAGCAGATCGCAACCGGTGCGGCCGGGCACGTTGTACAGCACCACCGGCAGGCCGCCCTGCTCGGCGACCTGGGTGTAATGCGCGATCAGCCCGGCCTGGGTCGGGCGCACGTACGGCGGCGTCACCACCAGCGCGTACTGCGCGCCGTTGGCGGCAGCGCGGCGGGTCAGCGCCACGGTCTTGGCGGTGCCGGACAGGCCGGTCCCGGCCAGCACCGGCACGCGCCCGCCGATCGCCTGCACCGCCTCGCGCAGGATCCGGTCGTATTCCTCGTCCAGCAGCGTGGCCGCCTCGCCGGTCGATCCCGCCACCACCAGCCCCTGCACGCCGCCGTCGAGCTGGCGTTTGAGCAGGCGCTGCCAGGCGTCGAGGTCGAGGTCGCCATTGCCCTGGAAGGGCGTGGCCAGGGCGGTGATGATGCCGGAGAGGGACAAGATGCCGGGTGCTCGCTGGGAGATGAGGGCCGCGCAGCCTGCGCGGACGGATCGGCCCCGCACGCGGGGCAGGGTCGCCCCGCATGTTACTTGCGGCCCGAAAGCGCGGGCAAGTATGCTGCACACCATGCCGGGCGACCGCCCGGATGCCGTTCAGCCTTACGCAATGCCGGAAGCCCCTTTGACCGACACCACGCCCCGGCCCGCGCCGACCGAAAACCACCTCCTGATCAACGCCTACACGACGCATCCGGAGTCGCCCTTGTTGCCGGTGACGCGTCGTATCGCCGACAGCGGCTGCAATCTTGTCGATGCGCGCCTGGCCACCGTCGGCCGCGACGTGTCGGTGACCGCGCTGGCGACCGGCTCCTGGGACTCGGTGGCCAAGCTGGAAGCCATGCTCACCCGCCTCGACCGCGAGGAAGGCATGAAGCTGGTGTGGTACCGCACCGGCGCCAAGCAGGCCCAGTCCAACCTGCTGCCGTACATCGTCGAAGTCATCGCCGCCGACAAACCGGGCATCCTGTTCCAGTTGGCCGACTTCTTCGACCGCCAGGGCATCACCATCGAAAACCTGCAGAGCACGCGCTACCGCGCCATGCAGACCGGCGCGGAGATGTTCTCGGCGCAGGTGACGATCGGCGTGCCGGCGAACATGCACATCGCCGCCCTGCGCGACGACTTCCTCGAGTTCTGCGACCACCTCAACCTGGACGCGATCATGGACCCGATGAAGTTCTGAGCGAGCCGCGCTGGACACCGACGCAATCGAACGCGGATGATGGCGATGCACGCGGAGGACACCCCATGAAGGACGGCGACACCCTGGACCGCACCGCACTGGCCTTGCCGCTGGCGCTGTCCGGCGGCACCAGCGCCACGCTCGGCGATTACGCCGGCCGCTGGCTGGTGCTGTATTTCTACCCCAAGGACAGCACGCCCGGCTGCACCACCGAGGGCATCGAGTTCAACGCGCTGTTGCCCCAATTCGAACAGGCCGGCGCCACCGTGCTGGGCGTGTCGCGCGACTCGGTGAAGTCGCACGACACCTTCTGCGCCAAGCAGGGCTTCGGCTTTGCCCTGGTCAGCGATGCCGACGAAGCGCTGTGCCGCGCCTTCGACGTGATCAAGGAAAAGAACATGTATGGCCGCCAGGTACTGGGCATCGAGCGCAGCACCTTCCTGCTCTCGCCGAGCGGCCAACTGGTCCGCAGCTGGCGCAAGGTCAAGGTCCCCGGCCACGCCCAGGCCGTGCTCGACGCGCTGCAGGCCGCCGCCCAGCAGTGACCACCGCCGTTTCCCGCACCCCGCATCGCCCTGCCCCGCAGGCAGCGATGGCGCGTCCCTGCTCCTCTTCCAGGAATCCATGATGACCCGAGGCAAGCGCATCTACGTGCTGGATACCAACGTGCTGATGCACGATCCGACCGCGCTGTTCAAGTTCGAGGAACACGACGTGTTCCTGCCGATGCAGGTGATCGAGGAACTGGACAATGCCAAGAAAGGCATGTCCGAAGTCAGCCGCAACGCGCGCCAGGTCAGCCGTTTTCTCAACGAGCTGATCGAGGGCGCCGGTGCCGAGCAGATCGAATCCGGCATTCCGCTCAGCCACCCGCAGGGCATCCAGCTCAAGAGCACCGGCAGCATCGGCCGGCTGTACTTCCAGATCCGCCCGGTCGAGCCGGGGCGCAGCTTCGGCAGCGTGGCCCCGGACAACAAGATCCTCGCTGCGGTGCTGGCGCTGCGCGAGGAGCACCCGGAAACTCCGGTGATCCTGGTGTCCAAGGACATCAACCTGCGGATCAAGGCCGCGATCAGCGGCCTGGTCGCCGAGGATTACGAGAACGACCGCGCGCTCGACGATTTCAGCCTGCTCTACACCGGCGCGATCGAGCTGCCGGAGGATTTCTGGCAGAAGCACAACCAGGACCTGCGCAGCTGGAGCGACAAGGGCCGCACCTGCTACGAGATCGCCCTGGCCGCCGACGAGGACTGGTACCCGAACCAGTACCTGTACCTGCCCGGCGAGGACGACGTGGAACTGCGCGTGGTCAAGGTCAACGCCGAGCGCAAGGCGACGCTGGCGCTGGTCGACGACTTCCGCAGCGGCCAGCACGCGGTGTGGGGCATCGCCGCGCGCAACCGCGAACAGAACTTCGCGCTCAACGCGCTGATGGACCCGGAAATCGACTTCGTCACCCTGCTCGGCACCGCCGGCACCGGCAAGACCCTGCTGGCGCTGGCCGCGGGGCTGGCGCAGACCATGGACCAGCAGCGCTACCGCGAGATCATCATGACCCGCGCCACGGTCAGCGTCGGCGAGGACATCGGCTTCCTGCCCGGCACCGAGGAAGAGAAGATGACGCCGTGGATGGGCGCGCTGACCGACAACCTGGAAGTGCTCACGCATACCCAGGAAGGCGGCACCTGGGGGCGCCAGGCCACCAACGACCTGCTCGCCAGCCGCATCAAGATCCGCTCGATGAACTTCATGCGCGGGCGCACCTTCCTGTCGCGCTACCTGATCCTGGACGAGGCGCAGAACCTGACCCCGAAGCAGATGAAGACGCTGATCACCCGTGCCGGCCCCGGCACCAAGATCGTGTGCCTGGGCAACGTCGAACAGATCGACACGCCATACCTGACCGAGACCACCTCCGGCCTGACCTACGCGGTGGACCGCTTCAAGGCCTGGCCGCACAGCGCGCATATCACGCTGCGGCGCGGCGAGCGTTCGCGTCTGGCCGACTTCGCCTCGGAGGTGCTGTGATGCACAGGCTGCGCGGCGCGGCGGCACTCGCCGTGATGGCACTGGCCGGCTGCGCGACCGCGCCGCCGCCAGCGAGCGTGCCGACCAACCTCAAGAACGGGCAGTCCTGGGTCATCACCCGCCAGGGCATCGCCGAGCA
>JBEVKG010000204.1:0-7557 GCA_040509765.1 Xanthomonas sp. | reverse complement strand
GGCGCCCGCGCCGGCGCGGCCCTGGCCGAGGCCGCCGACGCCCGTGCCGCGCAGGCGCGGGCGCTGCCCAACCCCACCCTGTCCTGGTCCGCCGAGGATGCCGCCGGCAGTGGCGCCTACGCCGGCATGGGCAAGGCGCAGACCGTCCTGACCCTGTCGCAACCGTTGGAACTGTGGGGCCAACGCGGCGCCCGCATCCGTGCGGCCAGCGCCGATGCCGACGCGGCCGCCATGCGCGGCACGCAGAGCCGCAGCGATGCCGCCGGCGACCTGGCGTCGGCCTATGCGTTGGCCGAAAGCGCGCTGCGCCGGTACGCGCTGGCCGAAGAAGCGCTGGGCCTGATCGGCGACGATGCGGCCGCCGTCGACGCGCTGGTCGCGCATGGCCGCGAACCGCAACTGCGCGCGGTGCAGGCGCGCAGTGAAGTGGCCGACGCCAGCGCCGCCCTGGACGAGGCGCAGGCCTTGCGCGACGCGGCGCTGGCGCGCCTGGCCGCGATCGCCCTGCTGGAGACGCCGGTGCAGTCCCTCGACGGTGGCCTGCTCGACCGCCCGCCGCCGTCGCCGCGTGCGGCCGACACCGCGGCGCTGCCGGTGCGCATCGCCGCCGCGGAAGCCGAGGCCGCCGACCGCCAGGTCGAGGTGGAGCGCAAACGCGCCCTGCCCGCGCTGAGCCTGACCGCCGCGCAGACGCGTTTCCGCGAAGACCGCGCCCACGCCTACACGCTCGGCGTCAACCTCAGCGTGCCGCTGTTCGACCGCAACCGCGGCGGCATCCGTGCCGCCAGCGCCGAACGCCGCGCGGCCGAGGCGCGCCTGGACCAGCAACGCCGCGCCAGCGCGGCCGACCGCCTGTCCGCGCTCGCCACGCTGAAGGCCGCCGGCAGCCGCACACGTGCCGCCGACGCGAGCGTGGCGGCGGCGCAGGAGGCCTACCGCCTGGCGCGGATCGGCTTCGACGCCGGACGCATCGCGCAACTGGAACTGCGCAGCACGCGCGCTGCACTCATCGCCGCGCGCGGCCTCGCCGTGGACGCGCGCCTGGCGCGGGTCGCGGCGGAAATCGCGTTGGCCCGCCTGGAAGGGCGCGCACCATTCATGGAGGCACAATGAACCTGTCCCGCCCGATCTCTCTTGCCGGCAGCGTGCTGCTGGCGCTGCTGCTGGCCGCATGCGCCGGCGACAAGCAGGCCGCCCCGGCGGCCGACGACGCGCACGGCGATGGCGCCGAGCACCAGGACACGGCGCGCACGCCGGCCACCAAGACCGCGGCCCACGCCGATGCCGACGACGTGGTGCGGCTGACGCCGCAGCAGATCGCCGCCTCCGGCCTGGACGTGGTCGCGGTCGGCCGCGGCGGCGGCGCGTCGGTCCGCCTGGCCGGGCGGGTCGAACCGGCGGTGGGCGCGCGCGCCTCGGTGGCCTCCACCGTGACCGGCCGGGTCGAGCGCGTGCTGGTCGCGCCGGGTGCCGCGGTGCGGGCGCAGCAGCCGCTGGCCATCGTGGTCAGCGGCGAGGCCGCGGTGTTCCGTGCCAATGCGCTGGCGGCCGCGGCCGAGGCCAAGGCCGCCGGGCTGGCGCATGCCCGCGACCGCGCCCTGGTCGAACAGGGCGTGGTCGCCCGCCAGGAGCTGGAAACCTCGCATGCGCGGGCGCTGGCGGCACAGGCCCAGGCCGCCGCCGCGCAGGCCCAGGCCGCGGCCAGCGGCGCGCCCGATGCCAGTGGCCGCGTGCGCATCGTCAGCCCGGTGTCGGGCATCGTCGGCAACGTGCAGGTCACGCCCGGCAGCGTGGTCGCGGCCGGCAGCGTGGTGGCCGACGTCGCCGATCCGGCGCTGAACGAGCTGGTGTTCAGCGCACCGCCGGCGCTGGCGGCGCAGGTCGCGCCCGGCATGCCGCTGGAGGTGAGCGGCGCGGGCGGCAGCTTCGCCGCCAGGGTCACCGCGGCCGCGGCCGACCTGCGCCAGCAGGGCGGCGCCACGGTGATCCGCGCGATGCCGGTCGATGCGCCGCTGCCGCCGGCCGGTTCGCCGGTCTCGGCCGTGCTGGTCATCGGCGGCCAGGACGGCGCGCTCAGCGTCCCCGCCGATGCGCTGCAGACCGTCGAGGGCCGCAACGCGGTGTTCGTCGCGGTCGATGGCGGCTTCAAGGCGCAGCCGGTGCTGGTGGGACGGCGCGCCGGCGACCGCATCGAGATCCTCGGCGGACTGCGCGGCGACGAACGCATCGTCGGCGCCAACGCCTTCCTGCTCAAGGCCGAACTGGCCAAGGGCGACGCCGACCACGGCCACTGAGGAAGCGACCATGTTCAAACGCATCATCGACACCGCCGTGCGCTACCGCTGGCTGGTGGTGGCACTGGCCGCGCTGCTCGCCGCCGCCGGCCTGTTCCAGTTGGGCAGGCTGCCGATCGACGCGGTGCCGGACATCACCAACCGCCAGGTGCAGCTCAATACGGTGGCGCCGGCACTGACCCCGGAGCAGATCGAGCGGCAGGTGACCTACCCGCTGGAAACCGCGCTGGCCGGCATCCCCGGCCTGACCGCGACCCGCTCGCTGTCGCGCAACGGCTTTTCCCAGGTCACCGCGATCTTCACCGATGCGACCGACCTCTACTTCGCTCGCCAGCAGGTGGCCGAACGCATGCGCGAGGCGGCCGAGGATCTGCCCGACGGCGTGACGCCGCAACTGTCGCCGGTGACCACCGGCCTGGGCGAGGTGCTGATGTGGACGGTGGACTTCACCGCGTTCGACCCGGCCAGGCTGGCCCGGCCTGGCGCGGCGGGCTGGCAGGCCGGCGCGGTCTACCGCACGCCGGAAGGCGAGCTGCTGCGCACGCCGCAGGAGCGCGCCACCTATCTGCGCACCGTGCAGGACTGGATCGTCGCGCCGCAGATGCGCTCCAGCCCGGGACTGGCCGGCGTCGACACGGTCGGCGGCTACGTCAAGGAATACGGCGTGCATCCGGACAGCGCGCGGCTGGCCGCGCATGGCCTGGGCCTGGCCGACCTGGTCACCGCCCTGCAGCGCGCCAACGTGCAGGCCGGCGCCGGGTTCGTGCAGCGTGCCGGCGAAGGCCTGGTGGTGCGTGCCGACGGCCTGGCACTGAGCGCCGACGACCTTGCGCAGGCGCCGGTGGCCATCCGCAACGGCATCGTGGTGCGCGTGGCCGACGTGGCCGAGGTCGCGCCGAGCCGGGCGCCGCGCCTGGGCGCGGCCAGCCGCAACGGCCACGAGGCGGTGCTGGGGACGGCACTGATGATCGCCGGCGGCAACAGCCGCACCGTGGCGCACGCGGCGGCCGCGCGGCTGCAGCAGGTGAACACCTCGCTGCCGGCCGACATCGTGGCGGTGCCGGTGCTGGATCGCAGCGTGCTGGTCAACGCGACCATCAAGACCGTGGCCAGGAACCTCACCGAGGGCGCGCTGCTGGTGGTGGCGATCCTGTTCCTGTTGCTGGGCAACCTGCGCGCGGCCGCCATCACCGCGCTGGTGATTCCCCTGTCGTTCCTGTTCGCGGTGATCGGCATGCACCGCTTCGGCATCAGCGGCAATCTGATGAGCCTGGGTGCGCTGGACTTCGGCATCCTGGTGGACGGGGCGGTGATCGTGATCGAATCGACCCTGCTGCTGCTCGGCCAGCGCCACGCCGAACTGGGGCGCGCGTTGACCGCGACCGAGCGCCTGGGCGTGGCCGCCGAGGCGGCGCGCAAGATGGCGCGGCCGGCCGCGTTCGGCCAGTTGATCATCCTGCTGGTGTTCGCACCGATCCTCACCCTGGAGGGCGTGGAGGGCAAGACGTTCCAGCCGATGGCGGCCACCTTCATGCTGGCCCTGGTCGGCGCGTTCCTGCTTTCCTTCACCTTCGTGCCGGCGATGGCCGCGCTGCTGGTGCGCGAGCCGAAACCGCGGGACGGCGCGGGGCATGCGGCCGAGGGCACGCACGAAACGCGGCTGCTCCGCATGCTGCGCGCCCGCATCGAACCGGTGATCGGCAAGGCCGTCGCGCATCCGCGCACGGTCGCCAGCGGTGCGGTCGTGATGCTGCTGGCGGGCATCGGCGCGTTCTCGCTGCTGGGCCGCGAGTTCATGCCGACGCTGGACGAAGGCAACGTGGCGATGCAGGCGCTGCGCGTGCCGTCCACCTCGCTGGAACAGTCGCTGGCGATGCAGCTGGCGCTGGAAAAGGCCATCGCCACGCAGCCGGAAGTGGCGACCGTGTTCTCGCGGACGGGCACCGCCGAGGCGGCGATCGACCCGATGCCGACCAATATCTCCGACAGCGTGATCGTGCTCAAGCCGCGCAAGGACTGGCCGGATCCTGCGCTGGACAAGGAGCAGTTGGTGGCCCGCCTGGAGACGCTGACCGGCCAGCAGCTCGGCAACAGCTTCGAGTTCAGCCAACCGATCGAATTGCGCTTCAACGAGCTGATCTCCGGCGTGCGCACCGACCTGGCGGTGATGATCTTCGGCGACGACTTCGGCCAGTTGCAGAAGGTGGCCGAGCAGATCGCGCTGAAGCTGCGTGCGGTGGAGGGTGCGGCCGACGTGCGGGTGGAGCAGATCTCCGGCCTGCCCACGCTCAACGTGGCCATCGACCATATCGCCGCGGCGCAGGTCGGACTGAGCGCGGCGGACGTGAGCGACGCGCTGGCCATCGGCATCGGCGGCCGCGCCGCCGGCAAGATCTTCGAGGGCGACCGCCGCTTCGACGTGGTGGTGCGGATGGACGATGCCGCACGCAACGATCCGGACCAGTTGGCCGCGCTGCCGATCGCCACGCCGACCGGGCAGGTGATTCCGCTGTCGTCGGTGGCGCGCATCAGCGTCAGCGAAGGGCCGAACCAGATCAGCCGCGACAACGGCAGCCGCCGCGTGGTGGTGCAGGCCAACGTGCGCGGCCGCGACCTGGGCGGCTTCGTCGGCGCGGCGCAGGCCGCGGTGGCCGGCGTGACGCTGCCGCCGGGCGCCTACCTGACCTGGGGCGGCCAGTTCGAGAACCTGCAGCGTGCGGAGCGGCGGCTGGCGACCGTGGTGCCGGTGGTGTTCCTGCTGATCGGCGCCCTGCTGTTCATGGCCCTGCGCAGCGTCAGGGAAGCGGTGCTGGTGTTCAGTTGCGTGCCGCTGGCGCTGGTCGGCGGCCTGCTCGCCCTGCTGCTGCGCGGCATGCCGTTCTCGGTGTCGGCCGCGGTGGGCTTCATCGCCGTCTCCGGTGTGGCCACCTTGAACGGCCTGGTGCTGATGCAGGCGATCGGCGAGCGCCTGGAGGCCGGCGACCTGCCGCTGCAGGCGGCGATCGATGGCGCGGGCAGCCGCCTCCGCGCGGTGCTGACCACCGCGCTGGTGGCGATCGTCGGCTTCATTCCGATGGCGATCGCCAGCGGTTCCGGTGCGGAAGTGCAGAAACCGCTGGCGACGGTGGTGATCGGCGGGCTGATCACCGCCACCGCGCTGACCCTGCTGGTGTTGCCGACCTTCGCCGCGCGCCTGGCCGGGCGGCGCCACGCCGGCTGACCCGCCGCAGGCCGGCGCCCTTCCCAAGGGAAGCGGCGCCGGCCTGTGCGGCGGCGGTCAGGCCTTCTTCTTGCGCGCGGCGATGTAGGCGCGGATCTGCTGCTGCAGGACCGGCAGCGGCACCGAGCCTTGCTGCAGCACCGCGTCGTGGAAGGACTTGATGTCGAAGTCCGGGCCGAGTTCGCGCTCGGCCTCGGCGCGCAGGTCGAGGATGGTCAGCTCGCCGAGCTTGTAGCTCAGCGCCTGGCCCGGCCAGGAGATGTAGCGGTCGACCTCGGTGGTGACCTCGTGCTCGCTGAGCGCCGTGCGCTCGCGCAGGTAGGCCTGCGCCTGCGCGCGGGTCCAGCCCTTGTGGTGCACGCCGGTGTCGATCACCAGGCGGCAGGCGCGCCACATCTCGTAGCTGAGCCGGCCGAAGTCTTCGTAGGGCGTGGCGTAGATGCCCATTTCCTTGCCGAGCTTCTCGGTATACAGCGCCCAGCCCTCGCCGTAGGCGGAGATGTAGTTCTCGCGGCGGAACGCCGGCTGCGCGCCCTGTTCCTCGGCCAGCGCGCCCTGCAGCGAATGGCCCGGCGAGGACTCGTGCAGGGTCAGCGCGGGCAGGTTGTACAGCGGCCGCGACGGCAGGTCGTAGGTGTTGAGCCAATAGGTGCCGACGCCGCCGCGGCCGGCGGTCCAGAACGGCGCGATGTCCGCCGGCACCGGCACGATGGTGAAGCGCCCGCGCGGCAGCGTGCCGATGAACTTGCCGACCTCGCCGTCCACGCGCTTGGCGATCCACGCGGCGCGATCGAGCAGCTCCTGCGGGGTCTTCACGTAGAACTGCGGATCGGTGCGCAGGAACTGCAGGAACGCCGGGAAGGTCTTCTGCCCGGCCGGCGCGTGGAAGCCGACCTGCTGGATGATCGCGTCCATCTCCTTCTGGATCCGCGCCACCTCGCGCAGGCCGAGCTGGTGGATCTGCTCGGGGTCCATGTCCAGCGTGGTGTACTCGCGGATCTGCTGCCGGTAGTAGGCCTTGCCGTCGGGCAGGGCTTCGGCGGCCAGCGTGGTGCGCGCCTGCGGCATGTATTCCTGGCGATAGAAGGTCAGCAGCTGCGCATAGGCCGGGATCACCTTGTCGCGCAGCGCCGCCTGCGCCTGCGCGCGCAGTTGCGCCTGCTCGGCGGCGGGAATCTGCGCCGGCATCTGCTTGAACGGCGTGTACAGCACCGCGGCGGTCGGATCCTTCAGTTCGGCCACATTGGCGATGGCGCCGTCGCGGCCATCGAGCACCGCGCGCGGCACGCTGAAGCCGCGCTTGAGCCCGGCGCGCATATTGTCGGTCTGCTGCGCGAAGTAGCGCGGCACGTCGTCCAGCCGTGCGATGTAGGCGCGGTACTCGTCTGCAGTGCGCAGATTGCGCCGGGCCATGAACGCCAGGTCCGACCAGAACGCGCTGTCGGAGTTGAACGGCATCTCGTAGGCGCGCAGGCGCACCGAGGCGGCCAGGTTCTCGACCTGCGGCCGGTACACCGCCAGGTTGACCTGGTTCTCCGGCGAGAGCTGGGCCGCATCGAGCGTGTCCAGCTGCCGCAGCACGTCGTCCCACACCGCCAGGCGCGCCGCCTGCGCGGCCGCGCCGACGTCGGGCAGGTGGCGGTTGTCGCCGCTGCTGTCGCTGTCCTCGTCGGCCTGGCCGAGCTGGGCCTGCCGCCAGGCCCACTCCTTCTCGTAGATGGCCTGGAAGCGCGCATCGGCGGCGCTGGCGTTTGCGGTGGCGGGCGCGGCAGTGGACGCCGGCGGTGCGGCCAGCGCGGGCGCGGCCACGGCGAGAGCGAGCAGCAGGGACATGGCCAGCGGGGTCTTGGCGAGCATCGGCATGGGCGGCACACGGCGGGAACGGATCGCCGATGATCGCATCCTCGCCCTGCCTGGCGGGTGGGCCGGAAGTCCTGTGTCGCGCGATGACGCACCAAGAGCGACTTCAGAGAATCTGGTGAGCCGCTTTCCGCAACGCAGCGGGACGGGTCACTCCTTTGTAGGAGCGGCTTCAGCCGCGAC
>JBEVKG010000203.1:0-3867 GCA_040509765.1 Xanthomonas sp. | reverse complement strand
CGGCTTGAACGACATGCTGAAGCTGGGCTTGTTGATCGAGATGCCGCCGCCCAGATGCGAATCGTGGCCGACGGTGATGTCGCCGTTGACCGTCTCGATGCCCTTGTCCAGTTGCGTGGCGACCAGACCGATGCTGCCGTTGACGCTCTCGATGCCGCCGCCGACGCGGCCGCCGCGGTCGACGAAGATGCCGCCGTTGACGGTTTCGATGGAACCGGCGACCTGCGCGCGCTCGCCGAGGGTGATCCCGCCGTTGACCGTGGACAGCCCCTTGGTCTGCACGCCGTCGGCGACCTTGACGCTGCCGTTGACCGTTTCCACGCTGCCGACCTGGGCGCCGGACTGGACGGTAATGCTGCCGTTCACGGTTTCCAGGTCGCCGTACTGCCGGCCGGCGTCGGCGGTGATGCTGCCGTTGACCTTGCTGATGCCCTCGTCCGCGAATGCCGGGCCGGCCGCCAGGGCCAGTGCCAGCACTACTGCCAGATGCATGCGTTTCATCCCTCTCCTCCGGGCGCCGGCGATGCGGCAGCAATCAATCGTGGGGCGATCACAACACGCTTCGCTACAATCCACACCTGCCTGAAGTCACTGGACCCCCTCTTGCCCGCAGCCGCTCCTGTCCCGTTGCAGTCCGCCGCGCCCCGCGCGGTCGAGTGGCGTGCGCCCGGGCACTGGCGCGGGCCGTTGCGCAGCCTGTTGGCGGCGGCGTGGCTGCTGACCGCCGGGTTGGCCGCGGCGCAGAACCCGCGCGAGGCCGAGAAGCGCCTGGAGAAAGTGCGCGGCGAACTGAAGAGCGTGGCCGAGGAGCGGCGGCAACTGGAAGGCAAGCGCGGCGACGCCGCACGCCAGTTGCGCGAGGCCGACGAAAAGGTCGCCGCCACCGGCCGCAGCCTGGCGCAGACGCAACAGGCGCTGCAGCGGCACCAGCAGACCCTCGCCGAACTCGAGCGCAAGCGCGATGGGCTGCGCAGCGGCTTGACGCGCCAGCGCGCCGAACTGGCGCAACTGCTGCGCGCGGCGTATGCCATCGGCGGCAATGCGCCGCTGAAGCTGCTGCTGGCGCAGGACCGCGTGGCCGATGCCAACCGCCTGCTGGCCTATCACCGCTATCTGCAGCGCGAACGCGCGCAGCGCATCGCCACCCTGACCCACGAGCTGCAGGCACTGGAGCAGGTGCAGCGCGAGGTGGTCGAACAGAAGCAACAATTGAGCGAGGCCCAGCGCCGCCAGCGGGAACAGGCCGAGGCCCTGCAGCGCGACCGCAAGCAGCGCGCCGGCGTGGTCTCGGAACTGGACCAGCGCTACCAGGACCGCAGCGAACGCGAAAAGGCGCTGGGCCAGGACGCCAAGGCGCTGGAAACCCTGCTCGCCAACCTGCGCGCTGCCGCGGCGCGCGCCGAGGCCGAGCGCCGTGCCGCCGCCAAGCGCGAAGCGGCCGAACAGGCGGCGCAGGCCAAGGCCGCGGCGAAATCCGGGCGTGGCGGCGGCAAGGTGCCGCCCAAGGTGGTCGCCTCGGCGCCGCCGCTGAAGGTCGGCGGCCTGGGCTGGCCGCTGTCGGGCGACCTGATCGCGCGCTACGGCGGCAGGCTGCCCGACGGGCGCACCAGCAGCGGCGTGCTGATCGGCGCACCCGCCGGCAGCACGGTTACCGCGGTCGCCGATGGCACCGTGGTGTTCTCCGACTGGATGACCGGCTACGGCATGATCCTGATCGTGGACCATGGCAACGGCTACATGAGCCTGTACGCGCACAACGACACCTTGCTGCGCGACGCCGGTGCCCGGGTCAAGCGCGGCGATCCGGTGGCCAAGGTCGGCAACTCCGGCGGCCAGGGCCGTCCGGCGCTGTACTTCGAACTGCGCCGCAATGGCCAGCCGGTGGATCCGGCGTCGTGGCTGCAGCGCCGCTGAGCGGCGCCGGCAGCGGGCGTTCAACGCGAATTTAGCTCGGCTTCGCGCATAATCCGGACAACCGCACCGTCGATGGTGCCGGTCTTCCCCAATCGGAGTGCTTCATGCGCGTAGTCCTGTCCGCTGCCCTGTTGCTCGCCCTGGCGCCGCTGCCGTCGATGGCGCAACGCGCCGATGCGCAGACGCCCACGGCCCCGGCGGCCAGCGCCGACGATCCGGATTCCACCGAATCGGCCAGTGCCAAGGTGCCGCTGGACGAGATCCGTCGCTACGTCGCGGTGTACAACGCGGTGAAGGAAGCCTACGTCGATCCGGTCGACGACAAGAAGCTGATGCAGTCCGCGATCCGCGGCCTGCTGCTGGACCTGGATCCGCACAGCACCTATTTCAGCAAGGAAGACGCCGAAGCCTTCGACGAGCAGACCAGCGGCGCCTACGACGGCATCGGCGTGGAACTGCTGCAGTTGCCGGACAACACGCTCAAGGTGGTGTCGCCGATCGACGACACGCCTGCCGCACGCGCCGGCCTGCGCTCGGGCGACATCATCATCGCCATCGACGGCAAGCCGATCAGCGCGGTCAAGGCGATGGAGCCGCTGCGCGGCGAATCCGGCAGCAAGGTCGTGCTGACCATCGCCCGCGACAAGGTGGCCAAGCCGTTCGACGTGACCCTGACCCGGCAGACCATCCGCGTGGCCAGCGTGCGCAGCCGCATGCTCGAACCGGGTTACGGCTACATCCGCATCAGCACCTTCCAGGCCGACACCGGCGCCGATTTCCACAAGCAGCTGCAGCAACTGCAGGCGCAGGCCGGCGGCAAGCTGCGCGGGCTGGTGCTGGACCTGCGCAGCAACCCGGGCGGGCTGCTGACCGCGGCGGTGCAGGTGGCCGACGACGTGCTCGACAAGGGCACCATCGTCAGCACCCGCGGGCGCATCTCGGTCAGCGATTCCAAGTTCGACGCCACGCCGGGCGACCTGCTCAACGGCGCGCCGATGGTGGTGCTGGTGGATGCCGGTTCGGCCAGCGCCTCGGAAGTGCTGGCCGGTGCGCTGCGCGACAACAAGCGTGCGCGCATCGTCGGTAGCCGGACCTTCGGCAAGGGCTCGGTGCAGACCGTGCTGCCGCTGGACAACGGCGACTCGGTCAAGCTGACCACCGCGCGGTACTACACCCCCAGCGGCAAGTCGATCCAGGCCAGCGGCATCGTGCCCGACGTGGTGCTGCGCCCGGAGGCCAGCGCGGACGATGCCGACAAGCCGGCGGCGATCGCCGACTACAGCGAAGCGACCCTGCCAGGCCATCTGCATGGCGACGACGAGGGCGAAGAAGGCTACCGCGCCGGCGACGTGTTGCCGGGCGACGGCCCGATCGCGCAGGCGCTGGCCGAACTGAAGCAGCCCGGCGCCGTGGCGCGGGCGGCGGCCGCGGCACCGGCCGGCAAGGGCAAGGCCAAGCCGGCGCACAAGCCGGCCACCGGGGCGCCGAAGACGGCCCCGGCGAAGCAGCCGGCGGCAGAACCGGCCAAACCCGAACCCGCCAAGTCCGAACCTGCAAAGACCGAGTCCGACAAGACCGAGCCTGCGCCGGCGTCCGGCACCTGAGCCGGCGACGGTCCAGCATCGCCATCGCGCGCGGCTTGGCCGCTGCGCGGCGGCGGCGCGCGGCTCAGTCGGCGACGGGGAGCACCTCGGGATTGGCCAGGCGCTGCGGCGTGCCGGCGGCGAAGGCCAGCACGTTGTCGAAGGCAGCGCCGAAATACAGGTCGTAGCTGGCCTGTTCGACGTAGCCCAGGTGCGGCGTCGCCACCACGTTGTCCATGTGGATGAGCGGATGGCTCGCGTTCAGCACCGGCTCGTCCTCGAACACATCGATCGCGGCCATGCCGGGGCGCCCTTTCGTGAGCGCCGCTTCGAGCACGCCGGGGGCGATCAGGCCCGCGCGGCTCGTGTT
>JBEVKG010000202.1:0-3735 GCA_040509765.1 Xanthomonas sp. | reverse complement strand
AAGGAGATCACCCGCGCATCATGCGATGCCGGCGCGGCGTGGGCAATCGACCCACGCCGCGGCCGGGGGCGCGGTTCAGCCCTGCAGCGCGCCGCGCGAGGCGGCCGGGTAGCGATGGCCGGCGGCGGCATCGGCGGGGAAGATCGCCTCGATCTGCGCCAGTTCCTCGGCGCTCAGCTTCACCTGCAACGCGCCCAGGTTCTCTTCCAGGTAGGCCAGGCGCTTGGTGCCCGGGATCGGCACCAGGTCCTCGCCCTGCGCCAGCACCCAGGCCAGCGCCAACTGGCCCGGGGTCACGCCCTTGGCCTGGGCCGGTTCGCGCACCCGCTCCACCAGCTGCAGGTTGCGGTCGAAGTTCTCGCCCTGGAAGCGCGGCGAATGGCGCCGGTAGTCGTCGGCCTCGAAATCCTCCGGCGAACGGATCGCGCCGGTCAGGAAGCCGCGGCCCAGCGGCGAGTACGGCACGAAGCCGATGCCCAGTTCGCGCACCGTCTCCAGCACGCCGTCCTGTTCCGGATCGCGCGACCACAGCGAGTACTCGCTCTGCAGTGCGGTGATCGGATGCACCGCATGCGCGCGGCGGATGGTGGCGGCGGCGGCTTCGGACAGGCCCAGGAAGCGCACCTTGCCCTGCTCCACCAGCCGCGCCATCGCCCCGACCGTGTCCTCGATCGGCACGTTCGGATCGACCCGGTGCTGGTAGTACAGGTCGATATGGTCCACGCCGAGCCGGCGCAGGCTGGCCTCGCAGGCGGACTGCACGTACTCGGGGCGGCCGTCGATGCCGCGCGCGGCCGGGTCGTTGGGGTCGAGCTTGATGCCGAACTTGGTCGCCAGCACCACTTGGTCGCGGCGCCCGGCCAGGGCCTTGCCGACCAGCACTTCGTTGGTGTGCGGGCCGTACATGTCGGCGGTGTCGATGAGGCTGACGCCGTGTTCGATCGCGGCATGGATGACCGCGATCGCGGCCGCGTCGTCGCTGCGGCCGCCGTAGAACGCGCTCATGCCCATGCAGCCGAGGCCGAGGGCGGAGACGCGGGGGCCGTTGCGGCCGAGGGTGCGGGTTTGCATGCAGGATGCTCCTGAGGGGGAGGGGAGGGAAAGCGTGGCCGCAGAACGGTTCGCTCAGGGTGAGGACGTGCCCAGCGCATCGCGGGCGACGGCCAGGGCATTGAGCGCGGTCGGGAAGCCGACATAGGCGTACAACTGGTCGAGTACCGCGAAGATCTCCTCGCGGCTGGCGCCGGCCGCCTGCGCGGCGCGCAGGTGCAGACGCAATTGCGGTTCGGCGTGGCCGAGGCTGGCCAGCACCGCGACGGTGACCAGTTCGCGGGTCTTCAGGTCCAGGGCGCTGTCGAGCCGGTAGATCTCGCCGAACGCGATGGCCGCGCCGCGGCCGGTGAGCGCGGTGTCCGGGGCGTCGGCCAACGCGCGGATCGCCTGTGCCTGCGCCGGCCCCATCAAGGCGTGGATCTGCGCGATGCCGGCGGCCTCGGCCTCGGCGAGCGTGGTCTGGCCCGGCATGGCGGACGGTGCGGTGGGCCGGGGTGGGGACGGCGGTTGCGCCGCGCGGGCGGCCTCGGAGCCGCCGATGGCCAGACCGGCGGTCAGGGCCGCCGTCAGCAGGGAGCGATGGGAAGTGGACATGAGCTGCACCTCGCGATGAGCGACATAGGGGTCAACGGGGCTGGATCCGGGTGCCGCCGCTCAGCAGCGCCTGCGGGTTGGGCGAGGCCAGGAAGTCGTGCGGGAAGCCCAGCGCGATCGCGCTGGCGGCCTCCAGCCGCTGCAGTGCCTCGGCATCCAGATGCAGGGTCAGTGCACCCAGGTTGTCCTGCAGTTGCGTCACGCTGCGTGCGCCGACGATCGGCATCGCCCCGCGCGCCAGCAGCCAGGCCAGTGCCACCTGCGCCGGCGAGCGCTGCAGGTCGGCGGCCACCGCCACCACCGCGTCGGCCACCGCCAGTGCGTGCTCGTTGAAGGTGCGTTGCGAATGCGCGACCTCGGCGCGGCCCACGCCACCGACCTGCGCGCCGCCGGAGGCCGCCGCGCGCACCCGCGCCAGATCGGCGGCGCCGTACTTGCCGGTGAGCACGCCCATCGCCAGCGGCGACCAGGCCAGCACCGACATGCCCAGCGCCTCGGCCATCGGCACCAGCTCGCGCTCGACCGTGCGCTGCGCCAGCGAGTACTCGATCTGCAGCGCCACCAGCGGCGTCCAGCCGCGCAGGTCGGCCAGGGTCTGCATGCGCGCCACCTGCCAGGCGGGGGTGTCGGAGATGCCGGCGTAGAGGATCTTGCCGGCGCGCACCAGGTCGTCGAAGCCGCGCATGACCTCGTCGATGCCGGTGGTGCCGTCCCAGGCATGCAGGTACAGCAGGTCCAGGTAGTCGGTGCCCAGTCGCGCCAGGCTGGCGTCGACCGAGCGCAGCAGCGCCTTGCGGTGGTTGCCGCCGCCGTTGGGGTCGCCGGGGAAGGGGTTGAGCGCGAACTTGCTGGCGATCACCAGGCGGTCGCGGCGGCCGGCGACGAAGCGGCCGAGCAGGGTCTCGGCGCTGCCGTTGGTGTAGATGTTGGCGGTATCGATGAAATTGCCGCCGGCATCGACGTACAGGTCGAACAGGCGGCGTGCCTCGTCGGCGTCCGCGCCCCAGCCCCAGTCGGCCCCGAAGGTCATGGTGCCCAGGCACAGCGGGCTGACGCGCAGGCCGGAACGGCCGAGCAGACGGTAGTGATCGAGAGCCATCGCGGGGGTCTCCAGGGGAAGGGTGCGGACACTGTAGGCGCCGCGTCGCGGTCGATAAATCCGATGAATCCGCATGTGCCTTGAAGCTGTGCTAAACAATGACCGGCGCACCTCCCGCGTCCGTCCTCCTCTGCTGCCGGCTCGCCATGCACCGTCCACCACCGCTGTCGGCCGTCGTCGCCTTTGTCCGCGTCGCCCACCATGGCAGCTTCACCCGTGCCGCCGCCGAGCTGGGCGTCTCGCCCTCGGCGCTGTCGCAGACGCTGCGCGCGCTGGAGGCGCAGCTGGGCGCGCGCCTGCTCAACCGCACCACCCGCCGGGTCGGCCTGAGCGAGCACGGCGAGCGCTTCCTGCAGCGCGTGGCGCCGGGGCTGGCGCAGATCGACGCGGCCTTCGCCGACCTGGATTTCCTGCGCGACCGCCCGGCCGGCACGCTGCGCATCAACCTGCCGCTGGTGGCCGCCGAGCAACTGGTGTGTCCGCACCTTCCGGCGTTCCTGGCGCGCTATCCGCAGGTCAGCGTGGAGCTGTACTCGGACCGGACCCTGGCCGACATCGTCGCCGGCGGCTTCGACGCCGGCATCCGCCTGGGCGAGAGTCTGGCGCGGGACATGATCGCGGTGCCGCTGGGCGGCCCGCAGCGGCAGACGGTGGTGGCCGCGCCGGCGTACTTCGCCGCGCACGGGGTGCCGCGCACGCCGGCCGAACTGGCCGAGCACGACTGCATCCGCTGGCGGCGCACCGACGGCCGCCTGCAGGCCTGGGAGTTCACCCGCGACGGCCACGATTTCCTGGTTGAAGTCAGTGGGCGGCTGGTGGTCAACGACACCGCCGTCGGTCTGGACGCCGCGCGTCGCGGCCTCGGCCTGGGCCAGGCGTTCGAATGGCAGGTCGCCGCCGACGTCGCCGCCGGCCGCTTGCAGCAGGTGCTGGACGACTGGCACGCGCCGTTCGCCGGCTGGCACATCTACTACCCGGCGCGCGAGCAC
>JBEVKG010000201.1:0-6509 GCA_040509765.1 Xanthomonas sp. | reverse complement strand
GAAGGGCCCGCCGGTCAAGGTCACCCCGGAGCTGGTCGCCGAAGGCAAGGCGATCTTCAACTCGGCCGGCTGCACCGCCTGCCACGGCGGCACCGGTGGTGGCGGCATGTGCCCGCCGCTGACCAACGACATCTGGGTGTACGGCAGCGACGACGACACCTTGCGCACGCTGATCACCGAAGGCACGGCCGGCATGACGGCGCACGGCAAGACCCGGATCGGCCACGAGAAGGTGGTCGGGCAGATGCCGCCGTTCGGTCCGGTGCTCAAGCCGGGCGATACCGAGAAGCTGCTGGCCTTCATCCATTCCATCAACAAGACCGCCGGCGCCGCCCAATGAGGAACGCGCTGCGTCTGTCCGCTGTCGTCGCGCTGGCGCTGTTCGCCGCGGCCTGCCAGCGCACGCCTGCGCCGGCAGCAGGGGCCAACGCCATGCCGGCCGCGCCGGCGCCGGCGGCCGGTGCCGCGGCGCTGGCCTACGTGCCGACCCAGCGCAGCGGCACCATCTCGGTGATCGACACCGGCAGCGACCGCGTGGTGCGCACGCTGTCGGCGCAGGGCCAGCTCGGCAAGCGCCTGCAGCAGGTGGTGCCGGGACCGGCCGGGCATCTGTACGTCATCGACGCGCAGGGCCATCGCCTGCTGGACCTGGATACCGTGCAGGACCGCGTGCTGCGCAGCGTCGACATCGGCGAGAACGCCGAAGGCGTCGCCGCGTCGCCGGACGGCCGCCAGCTGGCGGTGTGCGTGGAGGGGCAGAACCAGGTGATGCTGATCGACCCGGCCGGTTTCACCATCGGCGCGCACATCGCCACCCGCGGGCAGGCGCCGGAACACTGCGTCTACACCCCGGACGGGACGCTGCTGCTGACCAGCAACGAAGGTTCCAACGACCTGGACGTGATCGATCTGAAGGCCGGCACGTCCACCGGCGTCATCGCCACCAGCGGGCATCCGCGCGGCATGGCGTTCGCGCCCGATGGCAAGACCGTCTATGTGGCGCAGGAGACCGCCAACGTGGTCGACGTGATCGACCTGGCGACGCGCACGCGCGTGGCCAGCATTCCGGCCGGGCAGCGCACCGCCGGCATCGCCATCGCCCGCGACGGCGGCCGCGTGTATGCCTCCAACGGTGCCGGGACGGTCAGCGTGATCGACCCGGCCGCGCGCCGCGTCCTGGCCGAGATCCCGGTCGGGCAGCGGCCGTGGAATCCGGCGCTGAGTGCCGATGGCAAGAAACTGTACGTGGCCAACGGCCGATCCGACAGCGTCAGTGTCATCGACACGGCGGCGATGAAGGAGATCAAGCAGATCGCGGTGGGCGAGATGCCCTGGGGCGTGGTCGTGGCGCAGTGAGGTCAGGCGAGCGGCGCTCTCCGGCGCCGCGACGGGAGGCGGGGAGAGCCGGAATGAAGACGCGAGCCGCGGTCGCCTGGGCGGCGAACCAGCCGCTGGCCATCGAGCAGGTGGATCTGCAGCCGCCCAAGGCCGGCGAGGTGCTGGTGCGGATGGTCGCCAGCGGCATCTGCCACAGCGACGAGCTCGCCCTGTCCGGCATCGACGCCGAGGCGGCGTTCCCGGTGATCCTGGGCCAGGAAGGCGCCGGCGTGGTCGAGGACGTCGGCATCGGCGTCGCCAGCGTGCGGCCGGGCGATCACGTGATCCCGCTGTACATGCCAGAATGCGGCGTGTGCAAGTACTGCCGATCCAACCGCACCAATCTGTGCCAGGCGATCCGCGCCAGCCAGGACCGCGGGCTGATGCCCGACGGCAGCAGCCGTTTTTCGCTGCACGGGCGCCCGCTGTTGCACTACATGGGCACCAGCACCTTCGCCGAGTACACCGTGCTGCCGGAGATCGCGGTGGCCAAGATCCATCCGTCCGCGCCGTTGGACAAGGTCTGCCTGCTCGGCTGCACGGTCACCACCGGCATCGGCGCGGTGCTCAACACCGCGCGGGTGCGTCCGGGCGAGAGCGTGGCCGTGTTCGGGCTGGGCGGCATCGGCCTGTCGGTGGTGCAGGGCGCGGTGATGGCGCGCGCCGAACGCATCATCGTGGTCGACATCAACCGCGACAAGTTCCCGCTGGCACGCGCGCTCGGCGCCACCGACTGCCTGGACCCGAAGGATTTCGGCGCACCGGTGCAGCAGGTCATCGTCGACCTTACCGACGGCGGCGCCGACCACAGCTTCGCCTGCGTCGGCGACGTGCGCGCGATGCGCGCGGCGCTGGAGTGCTGCCACAAGGGCTGGGGCGAGAGCATCATCCTCGGCGTGGCGCCGAGCGCGCAGGAGATCAGCACGCGGCCGCTGCAACTGGTCACCGGCCGCGCCTGGCGCGGCAGCGCGTTCGGCGGGGTCAAGGGCCGCAGCGAATTGCCGGCCTATGCCGAGCGTTACCTGGCCGGGGAAATCCGCATCGACGAACTCATCAGCGAAACCCTGCCGCTGGACCACATCAATCGCGGCTTCGAGGCGCTGCGCGCCGGCCGTGGCATCAAATCGATCGTTCTCTACTGAGCTGCCAAGGAGCCGACATGACCGACACCCCAGGACGCAGCACTCCGCCGGCGAACCTGCTCGCGCTGGCCGTCGCCGCCACCATCGGCCTGCTCGCCGCACCGGCGCGCGCGCAGACCACGGTCAATGCCGACGATGCGCAGATCACCGCGCTGGACCGGGTCGAGGTCACCGCCACGCCGATTCCCGGCACGCTGATCGATGCCGACCTGCTGCCGTACACCGTGCAGACCGCCAATGCCGACGACATCGCGCGCAGCCAGGCCGGCAACCTCACCGATTTCCTGCTGCGCGAGATGAACGGGGTGGACACCAACGAAGTGCAGGGCAGTCCGTTCCAGACCGATCTGACCTTCCGCGGCTTCCGCGCCTCGGCGCTACCCGGCGCCTCGCAGGGCGTGTCGGTGTACCTGGACGGCGTGCGCATGAACGAGCCGTTCGCCGACATCGTCAGCTGGGACATGATGCCGGAGGTGGCGATCCGCAGCGTCGCGCTGATGCCGGGCTCCAACCCGCTGTTCGGCCCCAACACGCTGGGCGGCGCGCTGGCCTTCACCACCCAGTCCGGCCTGACCGCGCCGGGCCTGCGCGCCGACCTGTCGGTGGGCAGCGGCGCACGCAAGCGTCTGGACGCGTCCTACGGCTACGCCGGCCGCGACGGCCTGCATGCGTTCGTCGCGGTCACCGGCTTCGACGAGAACGGCTGGCGCGATGCCTCCGCCGGCCGCCTGGGCACCGTGTTCGGCAAGCTCGGCCGGCAGGGCGAGAGCACCGACTGGGACGTGTCGCTGCTGCACGGGCGCAGTCGCCTGGTCGGCAATGGACTGCTGCCTAGTGATCGCTACACCGACGAGGGCACGGAGCCTGGGCTGTACGAGGCCGACCGCGCCGCGGTCTACACCTCGCCCGACCTGACCCGCAACCGCAACACGCTGCTAACCGGTCAGTTCGACCATCGCTTCGACGCGCGCACCGCGCTGCATCTGCTGGCCTACTACCGCCAGGGCCGCCGCGACACCGTCAACGGCGACATCAACGACGACTACGAGGCGTTCGTCGACGCCTGCGCCGATGGCTACGCCGCCGACGGGACGCCGCTGGATGCCGGCTGCACGGTCTCGCGCGCCGATGCCGACGCGCTGCACAGCGGCGTGCTCAACACCACGCAGATGCGCCAGCACGCCGAGGGCGTGGCGCTGAACTTCAGCCATCAGGCCGGCGCGCATGCGCTGAGCGTCGGCGCCACCTACGACCGCAACCGGGTGCGTTACCGCCAGTACGAGCAGGAGGCGTTCGTGCAGGACGACCGCTCGGTGGTCGCCGACCCGGACGAGGACCGGGAATTCTTCTCCGGCGTCGACGGGCGCAGCAGCACCCTGGGGCTGTTCGCTGCCGATACCTGGGAACTGCGCGAGGCCACCCACGTCAACGCCGCGTTGCGCTGGAACCGCGTCGCCGTCGCCAACACCCTGTCCACCGCCGACGACGGCGCACTGCCGCGCGAACGCTTCGTGTTCGCCAGGGCCAACCCGTCGCTGGGCATCACCCAGCGCCTGGGCGGCGGCCTCACCGCCTTCGCCTCGGCCTCGCAGAACAGCCGCGCGCCGACCGCGATCGAACTCGGTTGCGCCGACCCGCAACAGCCGTGCCGGCTGCCGACCGGGCTGCAGGCCGATCCGCGCCTGGAGCAGATCGTCTCGCGCACCTACGAGGTCGGCCTGCGCTGGAATCCATCGCCGGCGCAGACGCTCAACGCCTCGCTGTACCGTGCCGACAACCGCGACGACATCCTGTTCCTGCGTGCGCCCAATTCCCAGCAGGGCTATTTCGACAACGTCGACCGTACCCGCTACCAGGGCGCCGACCTCAGCTACCGCGGCAGCCACGGCGCGCTGCGCTGGTTCGCCGGCTACAGCTACCTGGACGCCACCTACCGCAGCGCCGGCGAACTGCTCTCGGGCGAGCGCACGGTGACCCTGCGTCCGGGTACGCGCATCGCCGGCCTGCCGCGCCACACGCTGAAGCTGGGCATCGACTGGCAGGCGCTGGCGCAGGTGTCGCTGGGCGCGGACCTGCGTGCGGTGTCGCGGCGCGTGGCCAGCGGCAACGAGGACGGCCTGGTCGAGGATCCCGAGGACGGCGAGGCACCGGCGCGCCACGACCTGTCCACCGGCGGCTATGCCTTGCTCGACCTGCACGGCACCTGGGAATTGGCCGACGGGCTGTCCCTGTACCTGCGCATCAACAACGTCTTCGACCGCCGCTACGAGACCTACGCGGCGATCGCCGAGGACCTGTTCCCGGGCGGCGCCCTGGCGCGCCCGCAGGACGCCGCGGTCGAGGACGGCCCCTCGCGTTTCGTCGCGCCTGGCGCCCCACGGCAGTATCAGGTCGGCTTGCGTTGGCGTTTCTAGCGGGTGGTTTGCAGCGTGCGTGTCGGCGCCGATCTGCTTCGCGGCCTCTGTCTTGTCCACACGGCCGGAAGCCGCCTGGTGGCGCCACCCGTCGCGGCTGAAGCCGCTCCTGCAGCAAGCGCTGCGCCGTGACGGAGCGCAACGCTCGGCAGGAGCGCTGCGGTCGTGACATCGCCGCTGGAACGCCGCTGGCTCCGACGGCAGTCGGGACTGACGTCCCTTCCACAGTCTGCGATCGCATCGCCCCGCGACTGTCGCCGTAGAAGCGGCTTCAGCCGCGACGTCGACGCCGCAGAACTCCGGCTCCGACAATAGTCGGACCGAAGTTCTTCCCCAGATTGCGCGGTCTCATCGAGACACCGGCTGTTGTAGGAGCGGCTTCAGCCGCGACGTCGAAATCAGCTGTCATCCAGCCGCATCGGCGGTGGGGACCCGAGTTCCCCGCAGCACCGACGCCACCACCGCCCGGCAAGACACGACACGCGAGGCTCGATTCGCGATGCGCGACAAGACTCCGCAAATCGCGATGCTGCCTCGACTCACACCGTCGCCAAGCCATGCTTGCGCAGCTTGCGATACAGGGTATTGCGGCTGATGCCCAGTGCATCGGCGGTGCGGCTGACGTTCCAGCGGTGACGCTCGAGCTGCTGCTGCAGCACGCTGCGCTCGGCGCTGTCCAGGGCGACGCGACCGGGCACGCCGTCGCCGGCGTGGGTATCGTCGCCGAGCAGGCTCGGCGCGCTGTCGGCGTCGACGATTTCCTGCGGCAGGTTGGGGATGCGGATGACGCCGTCGGCGCACAGCACCGCCGCGGTGCGCAGCACGTTGCGCAGCTGCCGCAGGTTGCCGGGCCAGGCATAGCTGAGCAGCTTGTGCAGGGCGTCCTCGCTGATGCGTACCGGCCGTTCGCCGCTCTCCTCGCGCAACACGGTGCGGATCAGCTCGGCCTTGTCGCTGCGCTCGCGCAGCGGCGGCAGGTGCAGCACCACGCCGTTGAGGCGGTAGTACAGGTCTTCGCGGAAGCCGCCGCTGCCGACCATCTGCGCCAGGTCGCGGTGGCTGGCGCTGATCACGTGCAATTCCAGCGGCACCGCGCGGTCGCTGCCCAGCGGGGTCACGCTCTGTTCCTCCAGCACGCGCAGCAGGCGCGTCTGCAACGGCAGCGGCATGTCGCCGATCTCGTCCAGGAACAGCGTGCCACCGCTGGCCTGCAGCAGCTTGCCGTGGCGTCCTTCGCGCGCGGCATCGGTGAAGGCGCCGCGCGCATAGCCGAACAGCTCGCTTTCGATCAGCGCTTCCGGGATCGCCGCGCAGTTCACCGCCACGAATGGCCGGTCGGCCCAGGGCGAGCCGCAGTGCACCGCCTTGGCGAATTCTTCCTTGCCGGTGCCGGTGGCGCCGCACAGCAGGATCGACACGCGGTGCTTGGCCAGCTTCAGCGCGTTGTCCAGGTTGTGCAGCATGCGCGGATCGGAGCCGACATGGTCGTTGCGGCGCGCGGCCTGGCCGTCTTCGCCGCCGGCGCGCGCACGGCCGGCGGGGCTGCGCGCGCGCGGCGGCTGCGCCAGGGCGAAGA
>JBEVKG010000200.1:0-7934 GCA_040509765.1 Xanthomonas sp. | reverse complement strand
CGCCTGCGCGTTGCGCTGCGCGTAGTCGGTGACCGCGGCACCGAGCCGGTCCAGTTCCGGGGCGCCGGTGCGCGGGATCTCCGGCACCTCGGCCGGCGTCGCCAGCGCCTCCTGGATGCCCTGCAGGCGCTGGCTCCAGCGCCGCACCACCCAGCCCAGCGCCAGCGCCGACACCACCACCAACGCCAGGATCAGCGCCAGACCCAACGCCAGCGGCAGGCTGGCCGCGGCATCGCTGGAGGCGACCCGGGTCATGGCCCAGGCCGCGGCGGTGCGGTCCAGCGGGCAGGCCGCGATCAGCAGGCTCTCGCGCTGTCCGTCGCGGCGGTAGTCCACCGTGTGCTGCGCCTCCACCCCGCGCTGCGCGGTGGCGACGATGACGTTGCGCTCGGCCGAGGGCACGTCGGTCTTGTGCTCGGTGCCGTCGTAGGTGGGATAGGCGTAGGCGAGGAAGCCGCGCTGGCGGTCCCAGAAGCCGCCTTCCACGCCGGCGGCATCGGCCAGCACCAGCTGCGACACCACCGCCGCCAGACCGGTGCCGTCGCTGCCATGGGCGGCGGCGCTGGCGCCGTTGTAACGCTGCACCATGCGCGTGCAGACCTCGCGCAGCCCGGTCTGCGCACGCTCGCTGCGCACGCCCTCGCTGTGCCGGTACAGCCCGACCAGCACCACCGCCATGCCCACGCAGGCGGCGACGATGACGATCCAGATCAGCAGCAGTTGCCGCAGCAGCGAACGGGGCATGGCCTACCTTGGGCGCAATGGGAGAGGCGGAGCGAACCGCGGCGATCGTAACCGGGCCACCGAGGTCTCGCGACTCGGGGTGGCCGACGACACGGCGCGCACGGTTGCCCGTTGGTTCCGACGGTGCGACCGGACCGCACTGGACGCCTGGTCCACGCAGCGTCCGGGTACCGTCCACGCCCGCATGGCGGCTGCGTCGCCGTGTCGTTGGCCGCGCTCAGCGCAGGTTGGTCTTGACCAGTTCCAGCACCTCGTCGCCGCGCCCGCTCATCACCGCGCGCAGCAGGTACAGGCCCATGCCCTTGGCCTGCTCCAGCTTGATCGCCGGCGGAATCGCCAGCTCCTGGCTGGCCACGCGCACGTCCACCAGCGCCGGGCCGGGATGCGCGAACGCTTCGCGCAACGCCGGCTCCAGTTGCGCAGACGTGTCCACGCGCAGGCCCAGGATGCCCATGGCGTTGCTCATCGCGGCGAAGTCCGGATTGCTCAGGTCGGTGCCGGTATCCAGGTAGCCGGCCGACTTCATCTCCATCGCCACGAAGCCGAGCGAGCCGTTGTTGTAGACCACCACCTTCACCGGCAGGCCGAGCTGGGCCAGGGTGATGAAGTCGCCCATCAGCATGGTGAAGCCGCCATCGCCGGACAGCGAGACCACCTGCCGGCGCGGGAACTGCGCCTGCGCGCCCAGCGCCTGCGGCATCGCATTGGCCATCGAGCCGTGGTTGAAGGAACCGAGCAGGCGGCGCTGGCCGTTCATGGTCAGGTAGCGCGCCGCCCACACCGTCGGCGTGCCGACGTCGCAGGTGAAGATCGCATCGGCATCGGCCAGCGCATCGACCATGCGGGTGACGAACTGCGGATGCAGCGGCTCGCCCGGCGCCGCGGCGACCGCCAGGTCGTCCAGGCCTTCGCGGGCCTTGCGGTAGTGGGCCAGCGACTTCTCCAGGAAGCCGCGGTCCTCGCGCCGCTGCAACCGCGGCAGCAGCGCGGCGATGGTCTCGCGCACGTCGGCGGCGATGCCCAGCTGCAGCGGGGTGCGCCGCCCCAACGCGGCCGGATCGTTGTCGACCTGCACGATGGTGGCGTCCTTGGGATAGAACTGCCGGTACGGGAAGTCGGTGCCGAGCATCAGCAAGGTGTCGCAGTTGAGCATGGCCTGGTAGCCGGAACTGAAGCCGATCAGGCCGGTCATGCCGACATCGAACGGGTTGTCCCACTCCACGTGTTCCTTGCCGCGCAGCGCATGCACGATCGGCGCACCGAGTGCGTCGGCCAGCGCCACCACCTCGTCGTGCGCGCCGGCGCAGCCGCTGCCGCACAGCAAGGTGGTGGCCTTGCTCGCCTGCAGCAGATCGGCCAGCTTCGCCACGTCGGCGTCGGCCGGCAGGATGCGCGGCGTGGTCAGCGCCGGCCACGCCGTCGGCGTGCCCTTGGGCATTTCCAGCAGGGCGACGTCGCCGGGGATCACCACCACCGCCACGCCGCGGCGCAGGATCGCCGTGCGCATCGCCCGCTGCAGCACCTCCGGCATCTGCGCCGGGTTGGTCACCAGTTCGACGTAGTGGCTGCACTCGCGGAACAGCTCCTGCGGATGGGTTTCCTGGAAATAGTTCAGGCCAATCTCCGAGGACGGGATGTGCGCGGCGATCGCCAGGACCGGCTGGTGGCTGCGGTGGCAGTCGAACAGGCCGTTGATCAGGTGCAGGTTGCCCGGGCCGCAGCTGCCCGCGCACACCGCCAGCTTGCCGCTGACCGCGGCTTCGGCGCCGGCGGCGAAGGCGGCCACTTCCTCGTGGCGCACGTGCATCCACTCGATGGTGTCCATCTGCCGCAGCGCGTCGGTCAACCCGTTGAGGCTGTCGCCGGTGACGCCCCAGATTCGCTCCACGCCTGCGCTGTGCAGGGTTTCGGCGAGTAGGCGGGCCATGGTCTGCTTGGACATACGTGCGGATCTCCAGGTGGGGACCGGCATCGTCGCACCGGGCACGTTACCGACGCGTGGCGCCGACGGCACGCGCAGGCGCCTGCCACACGCGTGTTCAGCGCACGGTGCAGCTGCTCTTCGCCGCGGGCAGTGGCAGCATTGCCCGGCGCGCCGGGCCAGGACGATCGGCTGCAGACGCGCGGGAGCGACGCACGCCAGGCCCGCCAAGAAGCGCGCGCGAGCAAGCGCTGCGCTGTCGACCCGCACCACCACGCCGCACGCACGCGATCTGCACGCCCGCGCCACCCACTCATGCCGACGCTGGCGGCTCCTTCCGCACTGGAGCCTTTCGATGTCAGGTCTATTCTGGAAACTGGCGCTTGCCGGCACTGCCTTCGCCGCGATCCGCGCCTACCGCCGTCAGACGCCTACCGCCCTGCCCGAGGCGGCGTCGACCACGCCGGGCGCAATGGCCGACGACGGCCGCACCACGCCGCCGCATGGCGACGCCCTGCAGGCCACCGAGCGTGCATCGACGACGGCGACCACGGACGATCCGGACGGCGCCGTCCCGGCCTGATCCCTGCGATGCGCAGCGGCGTGTCGCGCTCATCGCCGGCACGCCGCTCGCGTCGTCCGCACGCGCGTGGACGTCGTGGTCAGCCCTGGGGACGATCGTGGGTCCGCGGCCACTGCCATCGCGAGGGTCAGGCGCACGCAGCGCCTCGCCGGCCTTGCGCGCCAGCGTCTCGCCCGGCGCGATGCCGAAGGGCCGGGCCATGCCGGCGGCATACGACGCCTTCCTGGCGACGGCAGTGCACAGCTTGGCAGGTTGCATCGCGGCCGCTCGCGCAACGGAAATCGCCTGCGCCGTCGACGGCGTCTGCAGGGCACCGCCAACAACCTGGCAGCACGCGCGCAGGAGCGGCTTCAGCCGCGACGCGACTGTCGTGGAAGACCGTCGCGGCTGCAGCCGCGCCTACAGATGACGTGATGCGCGACGACGCCGCTGATGAGGGGTGCCCTGCGGGCGGCTGAGGGCGATCGGCAGTCAGGCGTGCACTTGGCACCGACGCCGAGCCAACGAAAAAGGCGGGGTTGCCCCCGCCTTTGTGCCGTCCTGCGCGCGGCGCTCAGCCTGCCTGTTGCGTTGCCGCCTGCAGCGCGCGCACCGGGCGTGGCCGGCTCGGGAAGGCATGGCGCAGGATCCGCCACACCACCTGGCCGAACTGCTTGGGCAGCGAACCGGTGTTGTAGTGCTGGCCGTAGCGCGCACAGATCTCGCGCACCTGCACCGCCAGCGCCGCGTAGCGGTTGGCCGGGATATCCGGGAAGAAATGGTGCTCGATCTGGTGGCTGAGGTTGCCCGACAGCACGTTCAGCAGCTTGCCGCCGGCCAGGTTGGAGGAGCCGCGCAGCTGGCGCAGATACCAGTGCCCACGCGACTCGTTCTTGATCGAATCCTTGGGGAAGGTCTCGGCATCGGCGGTGAAGTGGCCGCAGAAGATGATCACGAAGGTCCAGATGCTGCGCAGCACGTTGGCCGCCAGGTTGCCCAGCAGCACCGGCAGGAAGAACGGCCCGGCCAGCGCCGGAAACAGGATGTAGTCCTTGAAGATCTGCCGGCCCATCTTGCGCCCGACCGGCAGGAACGTGCGGCGCAGCTCGCCGCGCTTCATCTTGCCGGCCAGCCAGCGGCCCAGACGCAGGTCCTGGATCGCCACGCCCCATTCGAACAGCAGCGCGAACACCACCGCGATGAACGGCTGCGCCAGGTAGAACGGGCGCCAGCGCTGCTCGGGGAAGATGCGCAGCAGGCCATAGCCGATGTCGTCGTCCATGCCGCGCACGTTGGTGTAGGTGTGGTGCTTGAAGTTGTGCGTCTTGCGCCAGTTGTCGCCGGTGGCGACGATGTCCCACTCGTAGGTGTTGCCGTTCAGATGCGCATCGCCCATCCAGTCGTACTGGCCGTGCATCACGTTGTGGCCCAGCTCCATGTTCTCCAGGATCTTGGACAGGGTCAGCAGCAGCACGCCGGCGATCCACGCCGGCACCAGCACGCTGTGCACGAACGCGCCGAGGAACAGCAGCGCGCGGCCGGCCACGCCGGTATAGCGCACGGCGGCCACGATGCGGCGGATGTAGCGCGCGTCGCGCGCGCCCAGCTCGGTGAGCGTGCGGGCGCGCAGTGCATCGAGTTCGTCGCCGAAGGCCTGCAGTTCGGCCGGAGTCAGTGCGCGGTTGCGGGGAGCCGCCATGGGGAAGTCCTCAGAGGTCCAGGGTCAGGTCGCTGCTGGCGCTGTTGACGCACAGCTTCAGCGAACCGGGTTCGGCGGCGTGAGCGCCGCTGAGCAGATCACGGGTGACGCCGGCCTGCTTGCCGCAGGCGCAGCTGTTGCAGATGCCCATGCGGCAGCCGTGCTTGGGCCGCAGGCCCTCCGCTTCCAGTGCGGTCAGCAGCGACTGGCCGCGCGGCAGCTGCAGCACGCGGCCGCTGCGCGCCAGGGTCACCGCCACGGTGCCCTGCTCGACATCGGCCGGGGCCGGCGGCGCGCTGAATGCCTCGGCCTGGAAACGCGCCACGCGGTGCTGCAGGCGCGCACGCGCGGCCTGCACGAAGCCGCCGGGGCCGCAGGCCAGCACCTGTGCCTGCTCCAGGCTGCCCAGGGCGTCCAGCGGCAGCGTGTCCACGCGCGGCGCCGGGGCGTCGCCCTCGCCGGTGATGGCCAGGTGCAGGCGGAAGCGCGGATGCGCCCCGGCCAGCGCCTGCAGTTCGTCGCGGAAGCAGACCTGGTCGTGGCGTCGCGCCCAGTAGACGAGATCGACGTCGGCCGGCATGCCGGCGTCGGCCAGTTGCCGCAGCAGCGCGCGCATCGGGGTGATGCCGCTGCCGGCGGCCAGCAGCAGCCAGCGCCCGTGCGGCGCGGCCGGCAGCACCATGTCGCCATAGGCCTGGCCGAGTTCGAACACCTCGCCGATCCGCGCCGTGCGCGCCAGATACTGGCTGACCCGGCCGCCCTCCACGGTCTTGACCGTGATCGCCAGGCGACCGCCCGGCAGTGGCGTGGGGCTGTAGCTGCGCAGCAGGCGGCGACCGTCGATCTCCACACCCAGTTCCACGTGCTGGCCGGCGCGTAGGCCGCGCCAATGGCGGTTGGGCTGCAGCACCAGGGTCACCGCGTCGCCGCTGGCGGCCTCGCGCTGCACCAGCCGGGCACGCGGCCGCTGCCAGGTCCACAACGGATGCAGCCGGGTGGACCAGAAATCGAACACGTCCGGCTTCACCCCGGCACGCAGGGCGCGGGTGGCGGGGCGGAGCTTGGCGGGACGGCGGGCAGCGTTCATGGGGTCACTATACAGGTGAAGATACAAATGTCTATACACTTGTGCATTCAGTGAAGGCGCTATCATCCGGCATTGCCTGGCCCAGTCCGCCCATGACGTCACTCTCTCCCCCCTCGTCCGAGGACACGCTGCCCACCCGCAAGGGCGCGATCTCGCGCGAAGACCTGCTGACGGCGGCGCTGAAGCTGATCGGACCGCACCGCAGCGTGTCGACCCTGAGCCTGCGCGAGGTGACCCGCGAGGCCGGCATCGCCCCCAACAGCTTCTACCGCCAGTTCCGCGACATGGACGAACTGGCGGTGGCGTTGATCGATCTGGCCGGCAGCTCGCTGCGCACCATCATCGGCCAGGCGCGGCAGCGCGCCGCCGGCAACCGCCGCAGCATCATCCTCAGTTCCGTGGAGACTTTCATGGAACAGTTGCGCGCCGACGACAAGCTGCTGCACGTCCTGTTACGCGAGGGCACGGTCGGCTCGGACGCGTTCAAGCACGCGGTGGACCGCGAGCTGAACTATTTCGAGGACGAACTGCGGGTGGACCTGATCCGCCTGGCCGCGCTGGAAGGCGCGCCGCTGCACGAACCGGCGCTGGTGTCTAAGGCGATCACCCGGCTGGTGTTCGCGATGGGTGCCACCGCGATGGATCTGCCACCGGAGAAGGACCCGGAGCTGATCCGGCAGATCACCGCGATGCTGCGCATGATCATCGTCGGCGCCCGCACGCTCGCCGCCGGCTGAGTTCGCGCCGCGTCGGCGCCGCTGCCGCAGACGGCCACCCACGCGGGCATTTGCCCGCGCCGTGACACGCCGCCGACATGGCCTTGGCCCCGGCTTTACCTGCGCCTGCCCACCCTCGTTGGACATTCCCCCAACGAGGCATGCACATGGCCATCCCGAATTACCCGTCGCCGCCGTTCAAGGCGCAGCAGCAATCCTTTCCCGGCAAGACCCAGGCCATGGATCCGCAACCGGATCACGGCGAGGACAGCTACGTCGGCCACGGCCTGCTGCAGGGCAAGCGCACGCTGATCACCGGCGGCGACAGCGGCATCGGCGCGGCGGTGGCGATCGCCTATGCCCGCGAAGGCGCCGACGTCGCCATCGCCTACCTGCCCGACGAGCAGGACGATGCCGAGCGCATTGCCAGGCTGGTCGAGGACGCCGGCGTGCGCGTGTTGCTGCATCCCTGCGACATCAGCGACCGCGCGCAAGCCGAGGCCTTGATCAAGACCGTGACCGACGCCTTCGGCGGCCTCGATGTGCTGGTCAACAATGCCGCCTACCAGCGTTACTTCCATCGCTTCGACGAGATCACCCTCGACGAATGGGAGAAGACCTTCGCCACCAACGTGCACGCGCCGTTCCACCTGGTGCGGCTGGCGCTGCCGCACATGCCGGAGGGCGGTTCGATCATCAACACCGCCTCGGTGAACTCGAAGAAGCCCACGCCCAACATCCTGCCGTACTCGGCCACCAAGGGCGCACTGGCCAACTTGACCATCGGCCTGGCCGGCCTGCTCGCCGAGAAGAAGATCCGGGTCAATGCGGTGTTGCCGGGTCCGATCTGGACCCCGTTCATCCCCGCCGGCATGGACGAGGACGCGGTGCGCACCTTCGGCGAGCAGACCCCGTTCGGCCGTCCCGGCCAGCCCGCGGAACTGGCCTCGGCCTATGTGTTGCTGGCCGCGGATACCTCGAGCTACACCTCGGGCGCCTTGCTGACGATTTCGGGCGGTGCAGTGACGCTGTAGGACCGGGAGTCGGGATTGGGGAATCGGGAATGGGAAAAGCACCGCGTACTGACGGTGCTTCAGGAGCGGCGTAAGCCGCGCCAGGCATTACGCGGAAGGCCCGGCGCGGCTGAAGCCGCTCCACCGACGAGCATGCGGCCCCGGGACAGTGGACGCATAGCCGCCTGTGCA
>JBEVKG010000199.1:0-9753 GCA_040509765.1 Xanthomonas sp. | reverse complement strand
TTGCCCACGCCGCGCCGGCATCGCATGATGCGCGGGTGATCTCCTTCATCGTCCCCGCGCACGACGAAGCCGCCCTGATCGGCGACACACTGGCCTCGCTGCACGTGGCCGCGCAGGCGCTGCGGCTGGACTGCGAGACGCTGGTGGTCGCCGATGCCTGCAGCGACGCGACGGCAGACATCGCGCGCCGGCACGGCGCGCAGGTGCTGGAGGTCGAGCTACGGCACATCGCCGCCGTGCGCAATGCCGGCGCCGCCGCAAGCCGCGGCCGCCACCTGCTGTTCGTCGATGCCGATACCCGGGTCAACACCCCGCTGCTGGCCGCGGCGCTGCGCGCGCTGGCCACCGGCGCGGTCGGCGGCGGCGCGCGGGTGCGCCTGCTCGGCGACATCGCCTGGCACGAACGCCTGGCCCAGGCGCTGTTCGGCTGGCTGTTCCGCTGGACCGGCATCGCCCCCGGCTGCTTCCTGTTCTGCACGCGCAACGCCTTCGTCGCCGCCGGCGGCTTCGACGAGCGCTACTACGCCGGCGAGGACGTGGCCTTGAGCCGCGCGCTGGCGCGGCAGGGACGCTTCGTGATCCTGCGCGAGGCGGTGCATACCTCCGACCGCAAGCTGCGCAGCTTCAGCAAGCGCGAGCACCTGGGCCTGCTGCTGCGCCTGCTGCGCCGCGGCCGCCGCCTGCTGCGCTCGCGCGACGGACTCGGCTTCTGGTACGGCCAGCGCCGCGGCCGCTGAGCGCGGCGGTGCGGTTGCCGGCGCCGCTGCGCTGGCAGTACGCTGCGCGCCCCTTGTGCGAGCTTTACGGATGAGCGTCCACACCAGCAGGCCCATCGCGCTGCGTCTCCTCGGCACGGGCGCGTATCTGCCTGCGCAGCAGGTGCCGGCGGAGACCTTCGACCAGCGCTGGGGCAAGCCCGCCGGCTGGACCCTGCGGCATACCGGGGTGGCCACGCGGCACTATGCCGGCGCCGACGAGCCGGCCACGGCGATGGGCGAACGCGCCGCGCGTGCGGCGCTGGAGGCGGCGCAGTTGCAGCCGCACGAGATCGACTGCGTGATCAGCGCCTGCAGCCTGATGGAACAGGCGATTCCGTGCAGCGCGGCGCTGCTGCACGCGCGGCTGGGGCTGCAGGGCAGCGGCATCCCGGCCTTCGACCTCAACGCCACCTGCCTGAGCTTCATCGCCGCGCTCGACCTGGCCGCCTGCGCGATCGCCGCCGGCCGCTATCGCCGCGTGCTGATCGTCTCCAGCGAGATCGCCAGCGTCGGCCTCAACCCGGACGATGCGGACACCGCGCCGCTGTTCGGCGATGGCGCCGCCGCGGTGGTGCTCGGCGCCGACGTCACCGACAGCGGTTCGCAGCTGCTCGCGGCGCGGCTGGAAACCTATTCCGAAGGCATCGACCACTGCCGCGTGCGCGCCGGCGGCACCCGCCTGCGCCTGGACCACGGCGTCGAGGCACTGCGCGCCGGCTCGCAGTTCGAAATGAACGGCCGCGCCACCTACCGCCTCGCCGCCGCGAAGCTGCCCGGCTTCCTGCAGCGGCTGCTGGCGCAGGCCGGGGTCGAGCTGGCGCAGTTGCGGCGGATCGTGCCGCACCAGGCCAGCGCCAAGGCGCTGCGCCACCTGCGCGTGGCGCTGGGGCTGGCGCCGGACGCGCTGGTCGAGATCATCGGCAATCATGGCAACCAGATGGCCGCGTCGATTCCCAGTGCGCTGCACCAGGCGATCCACAGCGGCCGCATCGTCCGCGGCGACCTGATCGGCCTGGTCGGCTCCGGTGCCGGGCTGGCGTTCGGCGGCGCGGTGTTGCGCTACTGACATGGCACGCGTCCTGGTGACCGGCGCCTCGGGCTTCATCGGCGCCTACCTCGTGCGCGCACTGGCCGACGCCGGCATGGCGGTGCGCGCCAGCGGCCGCGACGCCGCCAAGCTGGCGGCCTTCGCCGGCGATCCGCGCGTGGAGGTGCTGCGCGCCGACCTGTGCCGCGACGACCTGGCGCCACTGCTGCACGGCTGCGCTGCGGTGATCCACTGCGCGGCGCTGTCGGCGCCGTGGGCCAGCACCGAGACCTTCCGCCTGGCCAACGTGGTCGCCACCGAACGCCTGCTCGCCGCCGCGCTGGCCGCGCGGGTGCGCCGCTTCGTGCACTTCAGTTCGCCCAGCATCTACTTCCGCTTCGCCGATCAATACCAGATCACCGAAGCGTTCACCCCGCCGGCGCGCTGGATCGGCGGCTACCCGCAGACCAAGTGGGAGGCCGAGGAAAAGGTCCGCGCCGCGGCGACGGCCGGGCTGCCGGCGGTGGTGCTGCGGCCGCGCGCGGTGTTCGGCCATGGCGACAACGCGATCGTGCCGCGGTTGCTGGCGGTGGCGCAGCGCGGCTGGTTCCCGCTGGTCCACGGCGGCCGCGCGATGATCGACGTGTGCTGCGTGGAGAACGCGGTGGCCGCGGCGCTGGCCGCGCTGCGGGCCGAACACGTCGGCGACGGCCGCGCCTACAACATCAGCAACGGCGAACCGATCGCGGTGCGCGACCTGCTGACCGAACTGTTCGCGGTGCTGCGCCTGCGCGTGCGGCTGCTGCCGGTGCCGCGCGGGCCGGCGCTGGCGCTGGCCACGCTCGGCGAACAGATCGCGCTGCGCCGGCGCGGGCAGCCGGAACCGCGGCTCAGCCGCTACGGCATCGGCGTGCTCGGCTATTCGCAGACGCTGGACATCGGCCGCGCGCGCCGCGAACTCGGCTATGCGCCGGTGCTGTCGACCGAGGCCGGGCTGGCCGCGCTGGGGCGGCCATGAGCGCGCCGCCGCTGCGCTGGCGGCTGTACGAGGCCGGGCACTGCACGCATCCGGAACGCGCCACCCGCCGCGGCGCGCCGCTGGCGCCGTGTCCGTTCCCGGCACTGGCGGCGCTGCTGCAGCATCCGCAGCATGGCGACCTGCTGTTCGACACCGGCTATGCCCGCCACTTCTTCGACGCCACCGCGCGCTTTCCCGAACGCCTGTACCGCTGGCTGACCCCGGTGCGGCTGGCGCCCGGGCAATCGCTGCGCGAACAGCTCGCACGCGACGGCGTGGAGGCGGACCGCATCGGCTGGATCGTGCTGTCGCACTTCCACGGCGACCATGTCGGCGGCGTCGCCGACTTCCCGCAGGCGCGGCTGGCCTGCGCGCAACAGGCCTGGGACGACCTGCAGCGCCGCGGCCGGCTGGCCGCGCTGCGCGAAGGCTTCCTGCCGGCGCTGCTGCACGGCGCACGCCCGCGCATGCACTGGATCGAGGCGCTGCCGGCCGCCGCGGCACCGGCCGCGCTGCGCGACTTCGGCACGCCGCGCGATCTGTTCGGCGATGCCAGCGTGCTGCTGGTGCCGCTGCCCGGGCATGCGCCCGGCCACTACGGCCTGTGGTTCGAGGACGCGCACGGCCCGGTGTTCCTGATCGCCGACGCGGCCTGGTCCAGCGCCGCGCTCGCCGACGGCACGCCGCCGCCGGCGCTGGTCACCCATCTGCTCGGCGAGCACCGCGTGTATCGCGACACCCTGGCGCGGCTGCACGCACTGCGCCAGGCCGAACCGGGATTGCGCCTGGTGCCCTCGCATTGCCGGCAATGGCGGCCGGCGCCGGCGGAACCCACCGATGGCTGAGGCGCCCGGCGTGCTGATCACCGGCGCGCGTGCGCCGGTCGCCCTGGACCTGGCGCGCCGCTTCGCCGCGCAGGGCTGGCGGGTGCACCTGGCCGACAGCGTCGCCAGCCGCATTTCCGGCTGGTCGCGCGCGGCCGCCGCGCACCACCGCGTCGCGCCGGCGCGCGATGCGCCACGCGCCTGGCTGGCCGATCTCAATGCCCTGCTCGCACGCCAGCGCATCGACGTGCTGGTGCCGACCTGCGAGGAAGTGTTCTACCTGGCCCGCTACCGCCGCGCGCTGCCGGCACAGCTGCACCTGCCGCTGCACGACTTCGACACGCTGCGCACGCTGCACAGCAAGTACCACTTCATGGAACTGGCACGCGGGCTCGGCAGCGAGGTGGAGGTCCCCGCCGGTGTCCGCGTGCGCAGCCTGGCGCAGGCCCGAGAGTGGGCCGGCACCGCGCCGCTGGTGCTGAAGCCGGAATTCTCCCGCTTCGGCGTGCATGTGCGGCTGTACCCGCATGGCGTGCCCGCCGACGCCGCGCCGCTGCCCGCGCAGGGCGACTGGGTCGCGCAGCGCTATTGTGACGGCGAGGAACGTTGCTCGTATGCGCTGGCGCACGACGGCGTGTTGCTGGCGCATGCGGTGTACCGTCCGCGCTACCGCCTGCGGCGCAGTTCCAGCTACTACTTCGACGCGGCGCCCGAGCCACAGATCGAGCGCTTCACCGCACACCTGGTGCAGGCGCTGCGCTTCAGCGGACAGATCTCCTTCGACTGGATGGTCTCCGCGCAAGGGCGCTGCAGCGTGATCGAATGCAATCCGCGCGCGACCAGCGGCCTGCACCTGTACGCCGCGGCCGATCCGCTGGTGGCGCTGCTGTGCGGCGAAGCGCGCGATGCGCAGGCGCCGCTGCGCCCGGCCAAGGACCGCGCGGCGATGCTGGGCATGCTGATGCTGGGCGCGGCGTTGCCGGCCGCATTGACCCATGGCCGGCTGCGGCAGTGGCGCCAGGACTACGCGCGCGCCGAGGACGTGCTGGCGCCGCGCGGCGACCGCTGGCCGCTGGCCGGCACGCTGTGCGACCTGGGCAGCCACGCGCGGCTGGCGCTGGCGCAGCGCTGCAGCGTGCGCGAGGCCGCCACCCGCGATACCGAATGGGACGGCGAGGCACTGCCGCCGCCATGAGCCACGGCAGCGACGAGGCCGCGGCCGCCGACTACGCCGCGCAGTTGCACCGCTTCGCCGCACTGCATGCCGGCGGCGACGCGCAGCAGTTCGCCGACAACGCGCACGCGCGCATCGAGGTGCTGCAGGCCGGCGCACTGGCGCTGCCGGTGACCGTCGGCGAACGTCACCCGGGCAACGCCTGGGTGTGCTCGCCGCGCACCACCTATGCCGACTACGCCGCCGAGGAAGCCGCGCGGCTGTTGCCGGGCGCGCTGGCCGCGCCGGTGCGCGGCCTGTGCGGCGGTATCGGCGCGTGGCTGGACTGGGCGCGGATCGACCGTGCGGTCACCCTCAACAACTGGCTGCTGTCCACCAACCTGTATCCGCCGCTGCCGCCGCGCGGCCTGCGCACGCTGCTGGACGCCGCACGCGCCCGCTGGCCCGACCACGCGCTGTGGTTCCGCTCGCTCAATGCGGTAGACACGCCGCAGTGGCTGCACGCGCTGCAGGCCGAGGGCTTCACCCTGATCGCCAGCCGCCAGGTGTACCTGTACGAGGACTGGCCGCAGTTGCTGCGCCATCGCGACCTGGCCCGCGACCTCAAGCTGGTCGACCGCCGCGACCTGCAGCGCTGCGGCAACGACGCCATCGGCGAGGCCGACTACCCGCGCATCGCCGCGCTGTACGCGCAGCTGTATCTGGAAAAATATTCGCATTGCAATCCGGCCTACCACGCCGGCTTCCTGCGCGCCTGGCACCGCGCCGGCCTGCTGCGCTTCGATGGCTTCCGCGACGCCACCGGACAACTGGTGTGCATCACCGGCCTGTTCGGCATCGGCCGCACGGTGACCGCACCGATCGTCGGCTACGACCTGCGCGTGCCGCAGCGGCTGGCGCTGTACCGCACCCTCACCGCCTGCGGCATCGACCATGCGCGACGGTACGGCCAGCGCCTCAACCAGAGCGCCGGCGCAGCCAGCTTCAAACGCCAGCGCGGCGGCGTGCCGGTCATCGAGTACAGCGCAGTCGATGCACGCCACCTGCCGATGCGGCGACGCCAGCCGATCGCCGCGCTCGGTGCGCTGACCCGGCGCATCGGCGTGCCGTTGATGCGCAGGTATCGCCTGTGAGTGGGATCCACACCGCACCGCCACACAATCCGTAACCGTTTTCAGCGCCAATCGCGCGCCGCGCGCGAGCTACCGGGCCGTGCCGCTGCCTTATACTTTGCTGCACCTGCAACACCTCATCGCCGCTGCGGCCCGGGACATCTGTGGAATGGATTGCGCATCTGGCCCATGCCGGCACCCTGCTGATCGTCAACGCATTGCTCGCGGCGGTGTCCTCGGCGATGTTCCTGGCGCTGTACGTCACCGGGCGCAGGGAACGGCACGCGCGCAGCCTGCTGTTGCTGGCGCTGAGCTACGCCATCTTCACCCTGGGCTTCGGCATCCTGCTGTTGCCGGCCTGGCACTACCTGGCGACGTGGGTCGTGCCCGCCGGCAACGTCACCCTGGACGTGGCCACCATCGTGACGCTGGTCGCGGTGAACGCCTACCTGCAACGGCCGCTGCTGCAATGGACGTTGCTGGTACCGGTCGCACTGCTCTGCGCGCTGGAACTCTACAGCCTGCACTACGCCGGCCTCGATCACCGCATCATGGTGATCTTCGGCGGCCTGGTGCGCGGCATGCTGACCCTGGCCACCGCGGTGGCGCTGTGGCGCCATGCCGACAGCATGGTGCGCACGCCGGCGCGGTTCACGGCCGTCTTCCATTTTCTGTGGGCCGGCATGGTGGGGCTGCGGGTGGCCTGGTGGGCGTTCCATCCCGGCGTCGATACCAGCTACGACCCGACCACCACCTTCGGGTTGCTCTCGCGCATCGTGCTGACGGCCAGCATCACCCCCGGCTTCCTGTGGATGCTGACCCGCGAAATGAACGCGGAACTGATACGGCACGCCTCGCAGGACCCGCTCACCGGCGTGACCAACCGGCGGGTGATGTGGGAGCGCGGCGAGGCGGCGACCCTCGATGCCGCGCGCAAGCGGGCGTCGATCGCGGTGCTGATGATCGACGTGGACCATTTCAAGGCGATCAACGACCGCTTCGGCCATGCGATCGGCGATCAGGTGCTGGTCGCCATCGCGCAGACGCTGGCGCAGCACATCCGCACGCCCGAGCTGCTCGCGCGCATCGGCGGCGAGGAGTTCATGGTGCTGATGCCGCATGGCGACGAGGCCGGGGTACGCGATCTCGCCGAGCGCCTGCGGCGGCGCATCGCGCAGCAGCAGATCGACGCCGCGCCGGAGGCGCCCCTGGTGTGCACGGTGAGCATCGGCTATTGCCTGTCGCCGGGCGCGCAGGCGCCCTGGCAGACCATGGTGCTGGCCGCCGACCAGGCGCTGTACGCGGCCAAGCGTGCCGGCCGCAACCGGGTCGCCGGCACCACCCTCGCATGATCGTGTGCGGCGAACGGCGGACGACCGCGGCGGCATGAGCGCCTGGCATCCATCCCTGTACCGGCAGTGGTTCGCCGTCGCCCCCGCCGCGGCGTTGCGGCAGCGGCCGCTGGCGGTCTCGGTGATGGACCGGCATGCGGCGATCGCGCGCTGCGCCGACGGCCGCCTGCTGGCGCTGGAAGACCGTTGTCCGCACCGGCACGCGCCGCTGTCGGCCGGCTGCGCCACCGGCGACGGCCTGTCCTGCCCGTATCACGGCTGGCGCTTCGACCGCACCGGCGCCTTGCGCGAGATCCCCGGGTTGCCGCCCGGGCAGACGCCGCCGGCGGTGCGGGTACGCGCCTTCGCCGCGCGCGAGCACGACGGGCTGATCTGGCTGCGTCCCGACCCCGAGGGCGCGGACGCGCCGTCGGCGCTGGTGCAGGCGCTGCAGCCATCGGCGCGGCGCTTCCTGTGGCGCACGCGCTGGGACGCGCATGTGGTCGATGCGCTGGAGAACTTCCTGGACCCGCTGCACACCCATCTGCTGCATCCGGGGCTGGTGCGGCGCGGCGGCACGCGCACCGCCATGCGCGCCGAACTGCGCCACACCGACGAAGGCTTCCAAGTGGACTACCGCGGCGCCGCGGCGCAGAGCGGCTGGCTGTACCGGCTGTTCGAGTCGCCGCGCATCCTGGAACGCGCGCATTTCGCCGCCCCCGGCAGCGCGCAGATCGAGTACCGCTACGCGCGCGGCGGCCGCGTGCGGATCAGCCTGCACTTCACCCCGCTCGGCGCGCGCAGCACCGACGTCTTCGCCAGCCTGCACGTGGAGGGGCGCTGGGCGCCGGCCTGGGCAGTGCGCCTGCTGGTGTGGCCGCTGCTGCGCCGGGTCGGCGAACAGGACCGGCGCATGCTCGCCCTGCAGTCGCGCAACCTGCAGCGCTACCCGAGCGCGCGCGGCGCCTCCACCGCGCTGGATCTGGTGCGCGAACCGCTGCGCCGCCACTGGGAAGGGGAACCGCTACCGACGCCCGGCAGCGGCCACGACGTGGAGATCATGCTGTAACCGCGCCCAGCCGCTGCATCACCTCCGCCAGCGGGGCCGGGCGCCCGAGCAGATAGCCCTGCACGCCGCCGCAGCCGTGTGTGCGCAGCCAGCGCCACTGCGCCTCGGTTTCCACGCCCTCGGCGACCACGTCCAGCCCCAGGCAATGGCCCAGGGTCAGCAGCGCCTGGCAGATCGAGGCGTTGCGCGGATCGCGGTCCACCTCGGCGACGAAGCTGCGGTCGATCTTCAGCGTGTCCAGCGGCAGGTCGCGCAGATACGCCATGCTGGAGAAGCCGGTCCCGACATCGTCCAGGGCCACGCGCACGCCCAGCGCGCGCAGTTGCCGCAGCACGTCGCCGGCCTGCTGCGGCTGCCGCATCAGGCTGCTCTCGGTCAGCTCCAACTGCAGGCCATTGGCGGCCAGCCCGGCCTCGGCGCAGGCCTGCACCAGGTCGGCGACCAGGTCGCCATCGAAGAACTGCAGCGCCGACACGTTCACCGCCACCGGCAGGTCCGGCCATCCGTGGTCGACCAAGGCGCGGCGCGCCCGTGCCGCGGCGCGCATCACCCAGCGCCCCAGCGGCAGGATCAGCCCGGTGTCCTCGCACAACTGGATGAACGCATCCGGCGCAATGAAGCTGCCGTCGGCCTGCGGCCAGCGGATCAGGGCCTCGAGTTCGCGCGGCGCGCTGCTGCCGGCGTCCACGATCGGCTGGAAATGCAGCTCGAATTCCTGGCGCTCGATCGCCTGCTGGATGCGTCCGGCCAGGCGCAGGCGTTCCCCGGTCCGTGCCGCCATGGCGCGGTCGAAGCGCACCAGGCTGCGACCCTCGGCCTGTGCCGCGTGCGCGGCCTGCGCGGCGCTGCCGATGGCCTCGTCGGCGTCGGCGGCATCGTCCGGACACAGGGCCACGCCGATGTGCGCCTGCAGTTGCTGGGCGAATTCGCCGCCCTGCACCGGCGCGTACAGCGCCTCCTGCAGCGCCTGCAAGGCCTGCGGCAGCGCCTGCGTGTCCAGGATCGCCAGCACGAAGTCCTGCGCCGGCTGGTGCGCGCTGAAGCCGAAGCGCTCGCCGAGCGCACGGATGCGCCCGGCCACCGCGCTGCGCACCGCGTCGCCGGCGGCGCGGCCCAGGGTGTCGCCGATCAGGGCGAGGCCGCGCACCTTCACGTAGGCGATGGCATAGCCGCCGCGCTGCGCGCGCAGCGCGTCGGCCAGCGCATGCGGCTTGAGCAGGCCGGTGCTGAACTCGTGACGCGCCAGGTAGGCCAGTTCGCGTTCGTGGGCCAGCCGCTCGGTGACGTCCTCGGCCAGGATCAGCCGCGCCGGCACGCCGCCGAATTCCAGGTCGGCGCTGTGGATGCACACCGACAGCAGGCTGCCGTCCTTGCGCCGGTGGGTCCACACCCGCGGCGCGTCGAAGCCCTCGCGCGGTTTGCGCACGTCCTGCAGCACCC